>CALMIF010000507.1 GCA_937864045.1 uncultured Aquabacterium sp.
CCACGTCGCGCGCCAGGGTCTGCATCTCGCCCAGGCCCTTGTGCACCTGCTCCAGGCGCTCGGCCACCTGCTTGAAGCTCTCGCCCAGGCGCTGTTCCAGCGTGGCGTGGAGCTTCTCGTCGACGGTGGCGCGCATCTGCTCCAGCTTGGCCTCGTTGCCCTGCTGCAGCTGTGCCAGACGCGCTTCCACCGTCTGCCGCACCTCGGCCAGGCGGCGCTCGTTGGCCTCGGCCTGGCTGCGCAACTGCTCGGTCAGCGTGGTCGACAGCCGCTGCAGGGCCTCGCCGCTGGTGCTGCCGAAGCGTTGCAGGGCCTCCGCGCTGCCGGTGCCGAAACGCTGCAGCGCCTCGGCCGTGCCGTCGGCCTGACGGCGCAGCGCGGCGTCCTGCGCCTCGCGCGCGGCCTGGCTCTGCGCCGCCAGCTGGCTGCCGGCCTGGGCCAGCGCCGCCAGCATCTGCTGCTGCAGCGCCGCCAGCTGGGTGCGGAAGGTGTCGATCTGCTCGTTCTGGGTGCGGGCGACGTCGCCGCTCTGCGCCAGCAGGGTCTGCTGGAAGGTGGCCAGCGTGCCCTGCAGTTCGCTGCGGCCGGCGCGGGCGCTGTCCTGCAACTCGGCACGCAACTCACGGGCGCTGCGCTCGGCCTGTTCGCGCTGGGCCTCGGCTGCCGTTTGCACGGACGTCTGCAAGGCCTGCCGCAGCGCTTCGGCGTCAGCCGCCGGGTCGGTGCGCCGGCTGGCCAGCCAGATCAGCCCGAACAGGTTCAACAGGCCCAGGGCCAGCAGCGCCGGCAGCCACCAATCATTCATCGCACCATTGTCTCAGGCCAGGTGACTGCCGGAAGCAGAACCGGCCTGCGGCTTCGCAGCCGCAGGCCGGTCACGCCGGATCGGCGAGGGTCAGGCTTGCGCCAGCGCTTCCGCGGTCAGCGGCATGCGGCGCACGCGCTTGCCGGTGGCCGCGAACACCGCGTTCGCCACCGCCGGGCCGATCAGCGCGGTGGCCGGCTCGCCGATGCCGCCCGGCTTTTCCTTGCTGGGCACGAGCACGATGTCGATCTGCGGCGCCTCGTTGTTGCGCATCACGCGGAAGGAGTCGAAGTTGAACTGCTGCACCCGGCCCTTGGCCACGGTGATCTCGCTCCACAGCACGCCCGACAGGCCGAAGATCACGCTGGACTGGATCTGCGCCAGCACGGTGTCGGGGTTGACCATCGCGCCCAGGTCGGCCACCACGGTCACCTTGTGCACCACCGGCGCGCCGTCCTTGATCGAGATCTCGGCCACCTGCGCCATGTAGGTGTCGTAGCCCTCCATCATGCTGACACCGCGGAAGCGCCCGGCCGCAGCCGGCGTGCCCCAGCCGGCCTTGGCCGCCGCCTGCTGCAGCACCTTGGCCATGCGCGGCTGCTTGTCCAGCAGCGACAGCCGGTAGGCCACCGGGTCGGCGCCGGCGGCCACCGCGCATTCGTCGATGAAGCTCTCGTTGGCGAAGGCGTTCATGTTGTGGCTGACCGCGCGCCAGTAGCCCACGCGCACGCCGGTGTCGTGCTTGACCACGTCCTGGCGGATCGCGGGGATCGCGTACAGCGGCGTCGCGGTCTCGACCATGGTGCCGTCCGGCGCCTCCGGCGGCAGGCCGAAGACGCGGCCGGTGACCGACTGCGAGGCCACGCGCCAGGTCAGCGCGGCGGGCTTGCCGTCGGCACCCAGCGCGGCGGCGAGCTGGTGCACCGCCATCGGCCGGTAGAAGTCATGTTGCATGTCGTCTTCGCGGGTCCAGATCAGCTTGACCGGCTTGCCCGCCACCGCCTTGGCGATCTGCGCGGCCTGCAGCACGTAGTCGAAGTCGATGCGCCGGCCGAAGCCGCCGCCGAGAAAGGTGTTTTCCACCGCCACGTTCTCGACCTTCAGGTTGAGCATCTTGGCCACCGCGCCCTGCACCGCGTCGGGCCACTGCGTGGGGCCGACGAGGCGGATGCGGTCGCCCTCGAAGTGCGCCGTGAAGTTCATCGGCTCCATCGGGGCATGGGCCAGGTTCTGGGTCACGTATTCGGCCTTCACCACCTTGGTGGCGGCGGACACGGCCGCGTCGGCATCGCCTTCCTTCTTGTGCGGGATCGGCTTGCCGCTGGCCAGGGCGGCCCGGGTGCCGGCCACCATCGCGGCGGTGTCCAGGCCGGCGTTGGGGCCGTCGTCCCACTCGACCTGCAGCAGGTCGCGCGCCTTCACGGCGTGCCAGTAGGTGTCGGCCACCACGGCCACGCCGTCGGGGATCTGCACCACGTCGACCACGCCCGGCGCGGCCTTGGCCTTGGCAGCGTCGAAGGACTTCACCTTGCCGCCCTGCACCGGCGGCATCGCCAGGCTGGCGTACACCATGCCGGGCAGCTTCACGTCGATGCCGAAGCGCGCCGTGCCGTTGACCTTGGCCGGCGTGTCCAGCCGGGTGGTGGGCTTGCCGACGATGCGGAACTGCGACGGGTCCTTCATCGCCGGCTTCTCGGGCACCGGCATCTTCGACGCCGCCTCGGCCAGCTGGCCGTAGGTGGCGCGCTTGCCGCCCGGGCCGGTGACCATGCCGTTGTCGGCCTTCAGCGTGGCCGCGTCGACCTTCCACTTGGCGGCGGCGGCGGCCACCAGCATCTCGCGCACCTGGGCGCCGGCCAGGCGCAGCTTGTCGTAGCCCTCGCGCACCGAGGTCGAGCCACCGGTCAGCTGCAGGCCGAAGATCAGCGCATTGCCGTACACCTTGCCCGGCGGCGCGAAGGCCACCTTGACCTTCTGCACGTCGACGTTCAGTTCCTCGGCGATCAGCATCGGCATGCTGGTGTAGACGCCCTGGCCCATCTCGACCCGGGCCGAGATCAGGGTGATGGTGTTGTCGTCGGCGATGTGCACCCAGGCGCTGGGCGTGTGCAGCATGGCGGCGGCCTGGGCCGGGCCGGCGGCGGGCAGCACGATGCCGACCATCAGGCCGCCACCGAACGTGGCGGAGACGGCGGCGGAGGTCTTCAGGAAGCCACGGCGGGAAGTCTGGAGCTTGGTCATCGTGCGCTCCTCAGGCCTTGGCGCCGCGCATCTCGGCGGCGGCGGTCTTGATGGCCGCGCGCACGCGGACATAGGTGCCGCAGCGGCAGATGTTGCCCTTCATCGCTTCGTCGATGTCGGCATCGCTGGGGTTCTTGTTGCTGGCCAGCAGGGCGGCGGCGCTCATCAGCTGGCCGCTCTGGCAGTAGCCGCACTGCGGCACGTCGTGCTTGATCCACGCCTTCTGCAGCGGGTGGCTGTTGTTCTTCGACAGCCCTTCCACGGTGGACACCAGGCGGTCGGCCACGCGCGACAGCGGCGTCGAGCACGAGCGGATCGGCTCGCCGTCCAGGTGCACGGTGCAGGCGCCGCACAGCTTGGCGCCGCAGCCGAACTTGGTGCCGGTCAGGCCCACTTCGTCGCGGATCACCCACAGCAGCGGGGTGTCCGGCTCGGATTTGGCCTGCACGGCCTTGCCATTGATCTTGAAGGCGGTGGTCACGGGTGTCTCCTCGGTGTCATCGTGGCATAGCGCCCCTCGTGGGCGTGCGCGCCGATGTTGCAGTGGGCCACCAGCCCCACCGCTGAGGACAAACCCGTGCGGCAGCCGCCACGGCTGCGCCGTGCTGGGTCAGTTGGCCGGACGCAGCGGCAGCACCTGCGGGTTCAGCGCCGTGGGCGGGGCACCGGTGCCGGCCAGGGCCGCCTCCAGGTTGCTGGCCGCCAGGTCGGCCATCGCCCGGCGCGTGCGCAGGCTGGCGCTGGCGATGTGCGGCGTCAGCACGACGTTGGGCACGGTCAGCAGGTCGGGGTGGACCTGGGGCTCGCCCTCGAACACGTCCAGCCCGGCGGCGGCGATGGTGCGCGCCCGCAGCGCGGCGGCCAGCGCGGCATCGTCGACCACGCCACCGCGGGCGACGTTGGTCAGCGTGGCCGTGGGCTTCATCAGCGCCAGCTCGGCCGCACCCACCATGTGGTGCGACGCCGGGCTGTAGGGCACCACGATCACCAGGTGGTCGACCTCGCGCAGCAGGGTCTGCTTGTCGACCCAGCGCGCGCCCAGCTGCTGCTCGATGGCGGCATCGAGCCGGCTGCGGTTGTGGTACAGCACCGGCATGCCGAAGCCCAGCGCACCGCGCCGGGCAATGGCCTGGCCGATGCGGCCCATGCCCAGCACGCCCAGCGTGGCGCCATGCACGTCGGCACCGGCGAACAGGTCGTAGGACCAGTGCGTCCACTGCCCTGCACGCAGGAAATGCTCGCTCTCGGCGATGCGCCGGGCCGTGGCCATCATCAGCGCGAAGCCGAAGTCGGCCGTGGTCTCGGTCAGCACGTCGGGCGCATTGCTGACCAGCACGCCCGCGGCGGTGCAGGCCGGCACGTCGATGTTGTTGTAGCCCACGGCCATGCTGCACACCGCCCGCAGGCTGGGCACCGCGGCCAGCAGGGCCGCGTCGATGCGGGGCGTACCCGCCACCAGCAGGCCGGCGGCACCCTGGGCGCGCGCAGCCAGGGCCTCGGGCGTCCAGTCGATGTTGTCGGCGGTGCCGCAGGGCGCATCGACTTCGAAAAGCCGGCCCAGGCGCGCCAGCACCTCGGCGAACATCGGGATGGTGACCAGCACGCGGGGCTTGGCGGAAGTTGTCATGTCAACGCATCCAGATGAAGGTGAGAACGACGAACAGCGGCAGCAGGATGCCGAAGGACCAGGCCATGTAGCCGAAGAAGCTGGGCATGCGCAGCCCCCGGTCCTCGACGATGGCCTTGACCATGAAGTTGGGCGCGTTGCCGATGTAGCTGTTGGCGCCCATGAACACCGAGCCGGCCGAGATGGCGGCCAGCGTCGTGGCGAGCGGCCCCATCAGCGTGGCCGGGTCGCCACCGGCCAGGTTGAAGAACACCAGGTAGGTCGGCGCGTTGTCCAGAAACGACGACAGCACGCCGGAGAACCAGAAATAGGCCCAGGGCAAGGGCTGGCCATCAGGACCCGTGACGGCACGCGCCACCGCGGCGAAGGCCCCCGCGTCGCCGGCCTTGAGCATCGCCAGCACCGGCAGCATGGTGATGAAGATGCCGGCGAACAGCTTGGCCACCTCCAGCATCGGACCCCAGCCGAACTGGTTGTCCTGGCGCACGCCGGCCGGCGTGAGGCGCAGCGACATCAGGGTGACGACCACCAGCAGCGCGTCGCGCACCAGGTTCTGCAGTTCCACCGGCGTGCCGGCGATGGACCAGACGATGCCGGGTTTCCAGGTGCCGCTCAGCAGCACCAGGGCCACGATCGCGCCCAGCAATACCACGTTGATGCCGCCGCCACTGCCGAAGCGCACCGTGTTGTCCGGCGTCGGGTCAACCGGCACCACACCCTCGCGGCGGTACCAGAAGCTGTCGAGCACGAAGAAGATGGCCAGCAGCGCCGCCAGCATGAACAGCGTTTCCGGCCACAGGTGCTGCGCCGTCCAGAAGAAGCTGACCCCCTTCAGAAAGCCAAGGAACAGCGGCGGGTCGCCCAGCGGCGTGAGCGAGCCGCCGATGTTGCTGACGATGAAGATGAAGAACACGAACACATGCACCGTGTGGCGACGGTTGTCGTTGGCACGGATCAGCGGGCGGATCAGCAGCATCGACGCACCGGTCGTGCCCATCAGGCTGGCCAGCCCGGCGCCCAGCGCCAGGATGGCGGTGTTGGTCAGCGGGCTGCCGTGGATGTTGCCGCGGATGTAGATGCCGCCCGAGACCGTGAACAGCGCCGCGAGCAGCACGATGAACGGCAGGTATTCGGCGAGCAGCGTATGCACCAGCGCCTGCGCGGCGGTGCCGGCACCGAACTGCAGCGCAAACGGCAGCAGCACCGCCAGCGACCAGCCGGCAGCCACCTTGCCGAAGTGGTGGTGCCAGAACGACGGCAGCAGCAGCGGCATCAGCGCGATCGACAGCAGCATGCCCGCAAAGGGCAGGCCCCACCAGACGCCGAAGGCGGCGCCGTCAAGCGCTGCGGCCTGCGCCAGCCCGGGCAGCAGTCCCAGGCCCAGCAGGACGGGCAGGCGTCCAGCGCGCATGATGTCTCCTCTGTTTTCAGTCTCGGCGGCGCCGGTCGGCGATCCGCAAAGCGCGCGATTCTAGGGACCGTGTCGACGCCGTCAGGCCGGCGCCAGCCGCAGCGGCGCCAGCGCCGCCAGCAGCGCATCCGGCAGCGCCACCGGCCGGCGCGTGGCCCGGTCGACGTAGACATGCACGAAGTGCCCGGTGGCCGCGGCCAGCGGCGCGTCGGGCGCGAACAGGCCGATCTCGTAGCGCACGCTGCTGCGGCCGACCTGGGCGACGCGGATGCCGGCGGTCACGTCCTGCGGAAAGGCCAGCGGCGCGAAGAAGTTGCAGTGCGTCTCGACCACCAGGCCGATCACCGCGCCGGCATGGATGTCCAGCGCGCCGGCGGCGATCAGGTAGCGGTTCACCGCCGTGTCGAAGAAGCTGTAGTACTGGACGTTGTTGACGTGGCCGTAGACGTCGTTGTCCATCCAGCGGGTGCTGATGGCCGACAGGTGGGCGTAGCGGTCGCGGCTGTCGGGTTGCGGCTTGGGGGCTTGCGGAGCAGTCATCGGCCCGGATTGTTCCCTGCCCGCCGGCTCAGCTGCTGTCGCCACGCCGCCAGGCTTGCCAGGCATCGTGCGCGATCTGCACCGTGCGCAGCTGCACCGCCACCGTGGTGGCGATGTCGTGGCCGTAGCCGCCGGCCATGGTCACCGCCACCGGCACGCGCTGGCGGGCCAGGAAGTCGAACACCATCCGGTCGCGCGTGGCCATGCCGGCGTCGGTCAGCTTCAGCCGGCCCAGCCGGTCGCCCTCGTGTGCATCGGCACCAGCCAGGTAGAAGGCCAGGCCCGGCGCGCCGCCACGGTCCAGCTGCTGCTGCCAGGCGGTGGCCAGCGCCTGCTCCAGCGCGTCCAGGTAGGGGCCGTCGGTGCAGCCGTCGGGCAGGTCGACATCGAGGTCGCTGGCCTCCTTGCGGAACGGGAAGTTCTTCGCCCCGTGCAGCGACAGCGTGTGCACCGTGGCGTCGTTGCGCAGGATGGCCGCCGTGCCATTGCCCTGGTGCACATCCAGGTCGATCACCCAGGCGCGCAGGTTGTGGCGGCGGTGGCGGAAGGCCTCGGCCTGCATCAGCCGCGCCGCCACCACCACGTCGTTGAACACGCAGAAGCCCGAGCCCTTGTCGGCATACGCATGGTGCGTGCCGCCGGCCAGGTGCACGGCGACGCCACCACGCTCCGCCGACAGGGCCGCGCGCGCCGCGGCGATGGTGGCGCCCACCGAGCGCAGGCTGCGCCTCACCATGCGCTCGCTCCACGGGAAGCCGATCTCGCGCTGCGCCGCAGCACCCAGCGTGCCCTGCAGCACGGCGGCGATGTAGGCGGGGGTGTGGGCCAGGGCCAGCTCGCCCTCGGTGGCCGGCGCGGCTTCGGTCACCACCAGCCCGGGGCACTCGGCCTCGACCCGGTTGCGCAGCA
>CALMIF010000508.1 GCA_937864045.1 uncultured Aquabacterium sp.
CGGGCTGTGCGGCGCTGCCGGCCACCAGGCCGGCCAGGGTGGCCGCCAGCAGGGCGGGCCGCCAGGTGACAGCGGTGCGGGTGTGGGTGGGGTGGGGTCGATGGGGGCGTGTGGCCGCAGGCATCCGATGCTCCAGGGGTGGGGGAGGACATGGGAGACCGGCGTGCCGCGACCCGGTGGTCGCGCAGGCCCCGATGCGCAGCCGCGGGCAGGCCGCGGGCAGCGCTCAGGCGCAGGGGGGCATCAGGGTGACGTCAGGACCCCGCCTCGCCGGTCAGGCGAGGCGCGCCCACCGGGGGCGGTCGGGCCGGTCGGGTGCCGGCTCGGGGCAGGGTGCCTCGCCGGCTGCCGACGGCGCGGCGCCGCTGGCCGGCACCGGCGTGCCCGGCCGGGCGTCAACGACGGCGACACCCTGGCCATGGCAGTGGTTGCAGTCGGGATGCGATGCCGGCTGCAGGTCGGCTGGCGGCGTGTCATCGACCTGGGCCTGCGGCTGCGCGACGGCGCCGTCATGCCCATGCACCGCGTGGTCGTGGTGGCCAGGGTGCGACGACGCCACGCCGGGCCCGTGCAGGCAGTCGTTCGCCACCGCAGCCCAGGAGAACTGGAGCGGCAGCAGGACCAGCAGCAGGACGGCGAGCCAGCGGCGCATGGGGTGGTGGTGTAGCCAGCCCGGGGCGGCGCCCGCCGACCCGCAGGCCATGCGCCGCGTGACAACGGTCACCGGCGGCCCGGCCGCAGGCGCTGCGGTAGGCTGCCTGCATGTCCACCACCGGCGCCACCGTCGAGAGCCTGTACCGCCAGCACGCCCGGCGCGTGTTCTCCACCCTGGTGCGCCTGCTGGGCAGCTTCGACCTGGCCGAGGAAGCGCTGCATGACGCCTTTCTGGCCGCCACCGAGCAATGGCCGGCGCAGGGCGTGCCGGCCAACCCGGTGGCCTGGCTGGTGTCGGCGGGGCGCTTCAAGGCCATCGACCGGCTGCGCCGCGACCGCCGCTTCAGCGCCTGGGACGACGCACTGGACGAGACCCTGGCCGACCCCGCACCCGGGCCCGAGCAGCTGGCCGATGCCCGCAGCGAGATTGCCGACGACCGGCTGCGCCTGGTCTTCACCTGCTGCCACCCCAGCCTGGCCGAGGAGGCGCGCATCGCGCTGACGCTGCGCGAGGTCTGCGGCCTGACCACCGAGGCCATCGCCGCCGCCTTCCTCGTGGCCACGCCCACGCTGGCGCAGCGCATCGTGCGCGCCAAGGCCAAGATCGCCGCGGCACGCATTCCCTACGAGGTGCCCGGCACCGCCGAGCTGCCGGCGCGCCTGGCCAGCGTGCTGCGCGTGGTCTACCTCGTCTTCAACGAAGGCCATGCGGCGCGTGACGGCGACCTCGCCGGCGAGGCCATCCGCCTGGCCCGCCTGCTGCTGCAACTGCTGCCCGAGCCGCCGGCCGAGGCGCGCGGCCTGCTGGCCCTGCTGCTGCTGACCGAGGCCCGCCGCGCCGCACGGCTGGACGCCGCCGGCACCCTGGTGCCGCTGGACCAGCAGGACCGCCGCCTGTGGGACGCCGCGCTGATCGCCGAAGGCAGCGCCCTGGCCGAGGCGGCGCTTCGCCAGCGCGGCTTCGGCGCCTATGCGCTGCAGGCGGCCATCGCGGCCGTGCATGCCGAGGCGGCCACGGCCGATGCCACCGACTGGCCACAGATCATCGGCCTGTACGACGCCCTGCTGCGTCTGGAACCCACGCCGGTGGTGGCGCTGAACCGGGCGGTGGCCGTGGCGATGCGCGACGGTGCAGCAGTCGGACTGGCCCAGCTGCGCCCGCTGTTGCCGGCGCTGGCCGGCTACCCCGCCGCCAGCGCCGCTGCGGCTGACCTCTGCCGCCGCGCCGGTCTGCTGGACGAGGCGCGCCTGCACTACCAGGCGGCCGTCGCCCTGGCCCGGCAGGCGCCGGAGCGGGCGCACCTGGCCGCGCAGCTGGCGGCCTTGGGCGGCTGATCGCGGCTGACGGTGGCTGACAAAAGTTCGACCCGGCTGTCGAATCGCCTGCGCCATGGTCGACCAGTGAAGACCGGCACGCCGGACCATCCAACCCCGCACCAGGAGCTTCCATGGCCACCACCCTGACCCCGTACCTCAGCTTTCCCGGCAACACCCGTGCGGTGTTCGCGGACTACGCCCAGGCCCTGGGGGGCAAGATCGAGGCGATGCTGTCGCATGGCGACATGCCGCCGCCGCCGGCCGACCAGACCCCACCGGAAGGTTGCGCTGGCATGGCGCCGCCGGCCGACGCGATCATGCACGCCTGCCTGTCGCTGCCCGGCGGCGCCATGCTGATGGCCGGCGACGTGCCGCCCGGCATGCCCTTCGACGGCATGAAGGGCGTGATGCTGGCCCTGCAGTACGACACCGTGGCCGAGGCCGAGCGCGCCTTCGCCGCCCTGGCCGACGGTGGCACGGTGACCATGCCGCTCAGCCCCACCTTCTGGGCGAAGACCTTTGGCATGCTGACCGACCGCCACGGCGTGAGCTGGGCGATCAACGGCGAACCCATCGCCCTGGGTTGAACCATCGGCGCAGCAAGGAGATTTCCATGAGCGACACCACCACCGACACGGCCCACCTGCACGACCTGACCCTGACCCGCGACATCGCCGCCAGCCCGGCGGCGCTGTTCCGCTGCTGGACCGACCCGGCGCTGATCCCCCAGTGGTTCTGCCCGCCGCCCTGGGGCGTCAGCCACGCCGAGACCGACGTGCGCCCCGGCGGCGCCAGCCTGATCGTGATGCGCGGCCCCGAGGGCCAGGAAATGCCCAACCGCGGTGTCTACCTGGAGGTGGTGCCCAACCGGCGCATCGTCTGCACCGACGCCTACGTGCGCGCCTGGGAGCCGTCGGCCAAGCCGTTCATGACTCTGATCCTGAGCTTCGACGACCTGGGCGACGGCCGCACCCGCTACACCGCCATCGCCCGCCACTGGAGCGCCGAGGACTGCAAGGCGCACGAAGACATGGGCTTCCACCAGGGCTGGGGCATCGCCACCGACCAGCTGGCCGCGCTGGCTGCCACGCTGTGAGGCCGCCGCGATGAAATACCTCTGCCTGGTCTACCTGGATGCCGCGCACTGGAGCGCCTGCCCCGACACCGAGTGCGCGGCCTATGCCCAGCACCTGGTCGACAGCGGCCGCATGCTGGCCGCCGAGCCGCTGCACGGCACGCACACCGCCACCACGGTGCGGGTGCGCAACGGCGAGGTCACGCTGTTCGACGGCCCCTTCGCCGAGACCCGCGAGATGCTGGCCGGCTTCTACCTGGTTGACGCGCCCGACCTGAACGCCGCGATCCAGATCGCCGCCGGCATTCCGCCCGCCAAGCACGGCAGCATCGAGGTGCGGCCGGTGCGTGAGCTGCAGGTGGGTGGCGGCTGAGCCGGCGCCATGCCGTGCGCCTGACCGCGCGACCATCGGCCGAATGGCCGATGGGCATGGGCCGTGCAGGGCGGTAAGGTCCTGCGCGTGATCACGCCAAGCGGACGACGGTCCCCAAGGGCTTCGTCCGCCGGCCGCCCGCGCCGATGCTCGGTGCGGGCGGGCGGCCCCTCACTTGAACGGGTTCGCGGTGGCAAACCACAGGCCGATGCCGGTGGCGATGATGAAGGCGCCGTCGGTCACGCTCACGGCGAGGAAGAACTTGGTCTGCAGCTCGGGCATCAGTTCGGGCTGGCGGGCGCTGGCTTCCAGCATCTTCATCGACGCCAGGCCGATGCCGATGCACGAGCCCAGCGCGGGCACGCCGATCAGCAGGGCGACGGCCAGGGGCAGCAGGTCGAGCGAGGGCATGGGGGTTCTCCTTTGGTTGATGGGATGGCGCCAGTCTGCGCAGTGCGCTGCACGCTGGCGATGACCTGGGAGGTCATGGCCGGCCTGCGGCGGGCGACGCACGATGGCGGCTCACTTCAACCGAATGGAGCCCGCGATGACCACCGCGATCACCACCACCGCCGACCTGACCGCCCTGATCGACGCCCACCTGGCCGCCTACGCCGACCCCGACGCCACCCGCCGCGCCGCGACGGTGCAGCGCATCTGGGCCGATGGCGGCCGGTTGATCGACCCGCCGCTGGCGGCAGCCGGCCATGCCGGCATCGTCGACCAGGCGGGCCTGTTGCTGGGCCAGTTCCCGGGCCACCGTTTCGTGCGCGCCAGCGGCATCGACCACCACCACGGCGTGGCGCGCGACGCCTGGCAACTGGTCAGCCCCGACGGCGCCGTGGTGCTGGAGGGCCTGGACATCGCCCAGGTGGACGCCGCCGGCCGGCTGCAGCAGGTGACCGGCTTCTTCGGCCCGCTGCCGCAACGTGAAGCCGCCGCTGCCACGGCATGATCGGGCGCATGCACGACAGCCCTGCATCCGCATCCGCATCCACCAATCGACCGCCCGGCGTCGGCGACCTGCTGCGCGACTGGCGCAGCCGCCGCCGGCGCAGCCAGATGGACCTGGCGCTGGACGTGGGTGTGTCGACCCGGCACCTGAGCTGCATCGAGACCGGCCGCGCCCGCGCCAGTCCGGCGATGGTGGAGGCGCTGGCCGGCGCGCTGGACGTGCCGCTGCGCGAGCGCAACCGCCTGCTGCTGGCGGCGGGCTATGCGCCACGCTACGCGGCCAGGTCGCTGGACGACGCCGGCATGCACCAGGTGCGCAGCGCGCTCGACCGCCTGCTGCGTGCCCACGCGCCCAACCCCGGCCTGGTGCTGGACCGGCAATGGAACGTGGTGCTGGCCAACCGCCCAGCGCAGGCGCTGACGGCGTTGCTGCCGCCCGAGTTGACGCAGCCGGTGCTCAACGTCTTCCGCGCCAGCCTGCATCCGCAGGGCCTGGCCGCGCTGACCGGCAACTTCGGCGACTGGGCCAGCTACCTGCTGGCCACCTTGCAGCGCGCCGTCGCCACCAGCGCCGACCCCGGCCTGGCGGCGCTGCAGCAGGAGGTGCTGGCCTATCCGAACGTGGCGGCGCTGGCGGCGGCCTCGCCGGCCGATGCGTCAGTCAACGCGGCCGATGCACCGCTGCTCGTGCCCTGCGTGCTGAACCTGCCGCAGGGCCAGCTGGCCATGTTCACCACGCTGACCACCTTCGGCACGCCGCGCGACATCACGCTGGACGAACTGAGCATCGAGCTGTTCTACCCGGCGGACGAGGGCAGCGAGGCGCTGCTGCGCGGGATGCTGGACGCCGGGGCAGGGTAGCGGCATCGCCGGTCGCGGGGGTTCGGCAGCGCTCGGCCAGCGGCAAGGCTCCGGTTGGTCCGGCCGCCGGCTACAGCTGCGCGGTGGGCGTCGGCACCCCCAGCAGCAACCGCCCCGCCAGCTCGAAGCTGGCCTCGCTCACCATCATGTGCTGGGTGGCCACCTGCACGTTGCGCAGGGCGCGTTGCAGCGGCGAGGCGGCGAACACCGCGTGGCCGCCGGCCAGGGTGTAGAGCCGCGTCACCACCTCGGCCGACGTGTGCACCGCGTGGCTGGCGGCCAGGCGCAGGTCGCGGCGCAGGGCCACCGGCAGCTCGTTGGCCGCCATGTCGGGCTGCTGGGCGGCCTGCCAGGCGGCTTCCACCGCGGCCAGCAGGTAGCAGCGGGCCGACTGCAGCTGCGCTTCGGCGCGGGCCACGGCGTCCTGCACGGTGCCGCGGGCCGACAGCGGCCGGGCGCTGGCCTGCGGCACCTTGGCCGCGGCCTCGTCGATGAAGTGCTGCAGGGCCTCGCGAGCAATGCCGGTGGCCACCGCCGCCACCGCGATCGCGAGCAGGCCGAACACCGGAAAGCGGTACAGCGGCGCCTGCAGGCGCGGGCCGTCGAGCAGGCTGGCGCTCATGGCCAGGGGCACGAAAGCGTCTCGGACCTCGAACTCGCCGCTGCCGGTGCCGCACAGGCCGAAGGCGTCCCAGTTGTCGGCCAGTTGCACCTGGCCGCGCTCCAGCAGCACGCTGAGGATGCGCGGCGCGCCGTCGGCCATGCGCTCGGGCTGGCCGTCGGCGCCGATCAGCAAGCAGCCAGCGCTGATGTAGTGGGCGTTGTGCGCGCCCGAGCCCCAGGCCCAGCGACCGCTGATGCGCAGGCCGTCGACGCCGTTGTGCTGCGCCGGCACCGCCCTGCCGCGCGGCGCGAAGACGCCGGCCAGCTTCAGGTCGGGCCGGCTGAACACGGCGCTGGCCGCGTCGTCTGGCAGGTAGGCGGCCAGCACCGCGGTGGTGCAGCTGATGAAGCAGCACCAGGCGGCGGCGGCGTCGGCACGCGCCAGCTGCTCGATCACCAGGTAGAAGCTGCCGGGCGGCGCCTCGTGCCCGCCCAGGGCCTGCGGCGTCAGCAGCCGGTACAGGCCGGCATCGGCCAGCAGGTTGGCCACGTCGGCGGGCAGGCTGCGCTGGGCCTCGATGGCCCGGCTGCGGCCGGCCAGGGCCAGACCGGCGCGGGCGGCGGTCTGCATCAGCGCCTGGTGCTGGGGCGATCGGGCGGCGGTGGTGGCGACGGTCATGGCAGCGCGGGCGGGTGGCCCGGTCAGTGGCGTCCGGCCGATGATGCCGCGCCGCCGGCGGCCCGCGTGGGTGGCAAACCCGGTGTGTCAGCCGGCTGCCACGGGCGCGGTGCTTGCCCCGTCGGCCAGCAGGATCTCCAGCGTCTGTTGCCGGATGCCGAACAGCGCCTTCAGCGCGGCCAGTTCCTCGCGCAACTGCTGCTGGCGCGCCCGCGGCAGCGGCGTGGCGCGGCGCACTGCCAGCAGCATGCGGTTCTTGCTGGTGGCCTCGGGCGAGATGAACTCGAAGACGCGGGTGTCGTAGCCGGCGATCTCCAGCAGCTGGGCGCGCAGCGCGTCGGTCAGCATCTCGGCGGTGGTGGCCTGGTGGATGCCGTGGCGCAGCAGCGGCGCCAGCACCGGCGGCGTGGCCAGCTGGGGCCGCAGCTCACGGTGGCAGCAGGGCGAGGCCAGGATCACCGCCGCGCCGGCGGTGACGCCGCGGTGCAGGGCCACGTCGGTGGCGGTGTCGCAGGCGTGCAGGGCGATCATGATGTCGGTGGCCTGCGCGCCGTGGCTGCGCACGTCGCCGGCGTCGAAGCGCAGGCCCTGCAGGCCCAGCCGGTCGACGATGGCGTTGCAGGGCTCGGTCAGCGTCGTGCGCAGTTCCACGCCGGTCACATCGGGCACCCGGCCGCTGGCCTTCAGGTGGTGGTGCACCGCGAAGGTCAGGTAGCCCTTGCCGGCGCCGAAGTCGAGCACGCGCACCGGCTGCGCGGGGTCGCGCTGCGCCAGCGGTGACTCGGCGATGGCATGGCCCAGCACCTCGACGAACTTGTTGATCTGCCGCCACTTGCGCGCCATCGCCGGCACCAGCTGGGCGCGGGCGTCGGTCACGCCCAGCTCCTGCAGGAAGGGCAGGTCCAGCGTCAGCGGATGGCGGCGCTGGCGGTTGATGCCTTCGCTGCCGCCCAGGTAGTTGCCGGCGTCGTCGTCGGCTTCGGCGGACTCGGCTTCTGCCGGTGCCGGCGCCAGCTTGCCGACACGCAGGCTCCACCGGCCCTTCTTGCCCATGGCCAGCTGGATGTCGTGCTGGCGCGTCTGCAGGTGGGCGTGGTGAAAGCCGCTGGCCGCGCCCGGCGCCACCTGCTCGGCCACCAGGGCCACGGCGTCGGCCAGTGGCAGGTTCTTGGTGATGTCCTGCGTGGCATGGCGCCACACCAGGGCCAGGTGGTCCTGCCCGCGCAGCACCACGCGCCGGGCCAGCAGCTTGTGCAGCGTGGCCGCCTGGCCGTGCGGGCGGCCCAGCAGCAGGCGCACGAAGCTGCCGTCGTCCAGGCTGCGCTGCAGGCGGGTGATGAACTGCTGGTGGTCGGTGGCGGCCGGGGCGTCGGTCATGCGCGGCGTCAGTACAGGCTGGAGGACTGGCGTGCCGGCAGCGCGGCGTCGTAGGCGGCACCGTCGAAGCGGCCGGCGCTGGCCTCTGTCAGCATGCGGCCGGCGCTGGGCAGGGCGCTGCGGTCGGGCCAGGTGTGGGGCTGCCACAGGCCCGAGCGCAGCAGCGCCCGGGCGCACTGGAAGTAGACCTTCTCGATCTGCACCACCACCACGCTGGCCGGCGGCTTGCCGTCCATCGCAAGCCGTTGCAGCAGGGCGGGGTCGGTGCTGATGCGGGCCCGGCCGCGGATGCGCAGCGTCTCGCTGGTGCCGGGCACCAGGCACAGCAGGGCCACCCGCGGGTCGGCCACGATGTTGCGCAGGCTGTCCAGCCGGTGGTTGCCACGGCGGTCGGGCAGCAGCAGGGTGCGCCGGTCCTGCACCACCAGGGCGGGGGTCGGGTCGCCGCGGGGCGAGGCGTCCAGCCCCTTCGGCCCGGTGGTGGCCAGCACCAGGAAGGGCGAGGCCTGCAGCAGGGCCAGGTAGCTGTCGGTCAGGTGGTCGGCTTCCTTGATCAGCGCCGCTTCGCTGGGCGTGCCGTACAGCGCGGCCAGCCGGCCGGCGTGTTCGACGGCGTGGGCCGGCGTGTCGGTGGCTCGTGCGGCTTCTGCGCTGAAGCCGATCTGCGCGGCCGGCAGGGCATGGATCGGCCGGTCGAAGCTGGTCAGGCTGGTCAGCGTGGCCGTGTGGTGGGCGCGGATCAGCGCGGCGGCGGCATGCGGCTTGTCGTGCGTGGTGTGGGCGTCGGCCGCCAGCGTCACCGCCAGGCCCAGCGCCGCGGCGCGGCGGGTGCTGGTGTCGATGCAGAACTCGCTGGCATAGCCCGCGATCACCACCTGCGCGACGCCATGCGCCGCCAGCCACTCACCCAGGCCGGTGCGCAGGAAGCTGTCGGGCGTGGTCTTGCGGAAGAACACATCGTCATCACGGGTCTGCAGGCCGTCGGCCAGCGCCCAGCCCGGGCCGCCATGCTGCAGCGGGTGGCCGGGCGTCACGCTTTCATGCTGCACCCACAGCACCGGCACGCCGGCGGCGCGGGCGCGCGCGGTCAGGGCGTTCACCCGCTCGACCACCGCGGCAGCGTCGTCCGGGCGCGGCGCCAGGTCGAGCAGGGCGTGCTGCAGGTCGATCAGCAGCAGGGCGCTGTCCTGGGCGGGCAGGGGCGTGGCGGCGGGCATGGGCAGCCTCCGGGGAATGGTCAGTGTTTCGCCTTGCCGGCGTGGGGATTGGCGGTCTTGCCGGCCGTCTTGCCGGGTGTCTTGCCGGCGGCCCTGGCGCCGGACCTGGCACCGGCCTGGGCCGATGCCTTGCCCTTGCCGCCGGCCTTGGTGCCGGCCTTGCTACCGGCCTTGGCCGTGGCGTGGCTGCCGGCCGGCGCCGCATCGCCCGGGCGGCAGCGCAGCACCTGGCGGGCACCCGCCCTGGCCGCCTTGCCGGCCTTGGCGCGCTTGCCGCGCACGGCCACCAGCTCGCAGTCGCCCTGGCCGCCGCCCACGCCGGCGACCGGCGCCAGCCGCGGCACGCGGCCCAGCTGCATGTCCACGCGCGGGCCCAGGCCCAGCCAGCCCTGGCAGTCGGCCTGCTGCAGCGCGCCGGGCACCGGGCGCCAGGACGGTGCGGCGCCGGCCGCGGCCGGCCCGGCGGTGAAGCAGGGGCCCAGGCTGTCGGGGCCGAAGTCGAAGGGCCGGCCCTGGTCGATGTGCTGCTGCAGGTCACGCAGCGGCTGGTCCTGCAGCACGTTGCGCAGCGTGGCCAGCATGCGGTGGGTGGCCAGCGGCATGCTCAGCGGGCCTTCGCGCCGGGCCTGGGCGGGGTTGACCAGCTGCAGCCGCAATGCGGCGTCCAGTCCCGGCTGGCCGGCACGGCGCAGGGCCTGGTGCCAGGTGAAGGCCAGCCATTCGCCGCGCTGGGCCTGCAGCCCGGCGGCGGTGGCCGATTGCGCGGCCGCGGCGGCCAGCTCGGCATTGGGCAGACTGCGCGCCGGCTCGGCCAGGTCGGCGGCGGCGCGAGCGTTCATCGCGGCGGCGAACTCGTCGGGCGTCCACAGGCCGTCGCGCAGCAGCGCGCGGTGGGCCAGGAAGTCGGCGAAACCCTCGCTGAACCAGGTGCGCAACGCGCCGTCACCGCGGCCGGCATGGGCCAGCGGGCCGAAGCGGTCGGCCAGCCAGGCGCGGGCCAGGGCCGGCGCCAGCAGGCGCTGCAGCGCGGCGCTGTCACCCGACCAGCCTGGCGGCAGTTGCAGCGTCAGCGCCTGGTGCCAGGCGCCGGCCAGGCTGGTGTCGGCCGCCGGCGCCGGCAGGGCCAGCAGCAGCCAGGGCGGGGCGGTGCCGGGGTCCTGGCTGACATGCGCCGTGGCCGCCGCCGCCGCGCCCGCCGGCAGCCACTGCCGCTGCTGCGCCGCCAGCGCCTGCGCACCGGCGGCCGCCAGCGTGCCGGCATCCAGCGCCCAGGGCGACGGCCGGGGCAGCACCGCCAGCACGCCCGGCGCGGCCTGCGCCTGCAGCGCGCCGCCGGCATACAGCGACTGCTGCACCCGCTGCGCCAGCGGCACGCCGGTGGCCGGCAGCCGCCACAGGGCGCTGCTGCCCTCGGCCAGGCCATGGCTGCTGGCCCAGCGGCTGTCCGCGGGCAGGCCCTGCAGCAGCACGCAGGCCGGGCCGGCGTCCGGCGCATCGGCGCCCTCGGGCAGCGGCAGCACGGCCTGGCCGCCGAAGGCGAACCAGCCCGGCGCCAGCAGGGCCGCGCCGGGTTGCAGCCGCCACTGCAGCTGCACCGTTTCGCCGGGGGCATGGGCGACGCTGCGCCAGGCCGGCTCGCCGGCCACCGGGCGCGCGCGCGGGGTGCCGGTCTCGGTGAGTGCGGCCCAGCCGCCGGGCAGGTGCAGGGCGGTCTGGTTGCGGGCACCACCCTGGAAGCGCAGTGCCACCCGCAGCGCCGGCTCGCCACCGGCGGCACCGGCCAGATCGGCCGCCGGGCCGACCTGCCACAGCGTGGCGCAGGCCCGGTTGTCGGGTGGGGCAGCGCCGTCGCCGGCCTGGGACCGGGCCAGCGTGGTGACCAGCCCCAGGGCGGCGGCGGCCAGGCAGTGGAGGAAGCGGGGGCGGACGGGACGGACAGCGGGCATGCGGCAGGTCGTGGCGGCGGCTGCCGCGGCTCGGCCGCTGCGCAGGGTCGCTGCACTCGGCAGGGCCGGCGAGCTTAGCCGATGGCGCCGGGCGGACCGGCGCCAAGCCGGTCACTGCTGCTGCTGGGCCTGCTGGTGGCCGCTCTGCAGGCGCTGCAGCATCTCGCCCATCTTCTGGTGCAGCAGGTTGATCGCCTTCAGTGGGCGCACCATCACCTTGAAGTCGGTGATCCGGCCGGCGTCGTTCCAGCGGATCAGGTCGACGCCGTTGATCAGGATGCCGTCGATGGTGGTACTGAACTCCAGCACCGCGTCATGGGTGCCGACGATCTCGCGCTCGTAGCGGAAGCTGGCGTTGTTCAGCACCAGCAGCGCGCCGCGCAGGTACTGCGTGGTGATGGCCTTGCCGCGCTGCGGCGTGTGCACCACCGGCGAGTGGAAGACCACGTCGTCGGCCAGCAGGCTGTCGAGCGCCGCCAGGTCGCGCTGCTGCACCAGGCGGTGCCAGGCGGTGATGACGTCGGGGTGGGACATCGTGTCTCCTCGAAGGTTCGGGTGCCGCCATTCTCGGGGGCGGCGCTGCGGTGCGCGGTCACACACCGATACACATCGGCGCAGGCCGCACCCTCAACCGGCCGGCGCCGCAGCCGATAGCGCTTCCATGGACCGGATCAGGACACCCCAACGCGGTTTCACCCTGGTCGAACTGATGATCGTGGTGGCCATTGCCGCCTTGCTGCTGGGACTGGCGCTGCCGTCCTACAACGACAGCGTGCGCCGCGGGCGTCGCAGCGATGCGGCCGACGTCGTCACGGGTGTGATGCATGCCCAGGAGCGCTGGCGCGGCCTGAACCCGCGCTACAGCGACAACCTGGCCGCGCTGAACCAGCCGACCCAGTCGCTGGGCGGCTACTACAGCCTGGCGCTGTCGGCCGTCAGCGGCGCGGGCTACACGCTGACGGCCACCGCCGTGTCCGGCCGCAGCCAGGCCAGCGACAGCGGCTGCACCACGCTGACGGTCACCGTGGCCAACGGCAATCCCACCTATGCGCCGGCGGCGTGCTGGGGGCGCGGATGAGCACGCCCACCCTGCCGCGCCGCGGCTTCACGCTGACCGAGATGCTGGTGACGGTGCTGGTCACCGTGGTGCTGCTGGGCGTGGCCGCGCCGTCGTTCCTGTCGGCCATTGCGCGGCTGCGGCTCGAAGGCATGGTCAACGAGCTGAGCGTGGACCTGCAGTACGCCCGCAGCGCGGCCATCCGACGGCAGGCCGGCGTCACCCTGGCAACTTCGGAGGACGGCGGCTTCTACACCATCAACAGCGGCGACCTGGTGCTCAAGGTGGTGATCCTGCCGCTGGGCACGGCGCTGACGGGCGGCGTCAACGTCGCCTTCGATCCGCTGCGCGGCACCGCCGGCGTGGCGCGCTGGGACGCGTCCAGCGTGCTGATCTCGCCGCGGCTGCGCGCCAGCACCAATGCCATGGGCCGGGTGCAGGTGTGCAGCCCGTCGGGTGACTTCGCGGGGTACGGGCGATGCTGAGGCCGGCCGTGCCACCGTCGCGCGGGCTGTCGATCGTCGAGCTGATGGTCGGCATCGTGGTCGGCCTGTTCGTGGTGGCCGGGGCGCTGTCGATGTCGGCCGGCAACATGGACAAGTCACGCCGGCTGCTGGCCGACGTGCGCTTCAACCAGGACCTGCGCGTGGCCGCCGACCTGATCACCCGCGACCTGCGCCGCGCCGGCTACTGGGGCGCGGCGATCACCGGCACCCAGGCCATCGGCGCGACCAGCGCCACCGCGCAGAACCCCTATGCCGTGGCCAGCGTGTCGGCCGACGGCAACGTGCAGTACCGCTTCTCGCGCGATGCGGCGGAGAACAACGCGCTGGATGCCAACGAGCAGTTCGGCTTCCGCATCCGCGAGGGGGCGCTGCAGATGCGCAGCGACGCCGACGGCTGGAAGGACGTGACCGACACCAAGGTGATGACCGTGGCCGACGACGGCCTGCGCATCGTGCCCAGCGAGACCGTGCTGCCCCTGGGCCACCTGTGCCCGCGGCCCTGCAACCCGGGCACGCCCAACTGCCCCACCAGCACGGTGCGCAGCTACGCGATCACGCTGACCGCCACCTCGGTGGCCGACCGGGCGGCGGTGCGTGACCTGCGCACCACGGTGCGGCTGCGCAATGACCAGCTGGCAGGACGGTGCCCGGCATGACACCCCTGGTGCGCCGCCGCGCCCGCGGCAGCGCGGCGATGTCGATCACGCTGATGCTGATGCTGGTGTCGACGATCGCCGTGCTGTACCTGAACCGCAGCGTGCTGTTCGAGCAGCGCACCGTGGCCAACCAGGTGCAGGCCAGCCAGGCGCACGAGGTGGCCGAGGCCGGCGTCGAGTGGGCCACCGGCATGCTGAACCAGCCGTTCGACATCGGCGCCAACTGCGCCTTCCTGACGACGACCAACCAGTCGTTACGCAAGCGCTACGTGCTGACCCGCTACAACGCGGCGACCAACCCGACCAGCGGCGTGGTGCCGGCCACCACCGCCTTCCCCGGCTGCAAGCTGGGGCCCGACGGCATGGCCTGCAACTGCCCCACGCCGCCGGCCGCCGGGCGCGCCGTGGCCGAGCTGGGCAGGGCGCTGCTGCCCAGCTTCACCGTGGCCTTCGAGCCCGTGGCCGGCGACGCGGAGGCGGTCAAGCTCACCGTCTACGCCTGCAATGCCCAGGCACCGGCCTGCGACAGCACCAACTTCACCGTCGGCGACGGCAATGCGCGGCTGTCGGTGATCCTGAAGCTGCGCGCCGTGCTGCGGGCCATGCCGTCTGCGCCGCTGACCTGCAGCACCAGCTGCGACCTGGGCGGCTCGTACAACATCGTCAACCGCGACATCACCACCAACGGCATCCTGGTCAATGCCGGTGCCGGCATCAGCGCGGGCAACGGCGTCAGCGCGACCACGCTGCAGGGCCAGCCGGTGAACAACGCCATGGTGGGCAACGACGCCTCGCTGGCCGCGCTGGCCAGTGCCGACACCAGCAGCTGCAGCCAGTCGGCGATGTTCAACGCCTACTTCGGCTCGACCATCGAGCAGTACCGCGACCTGCCCTCGACCAAGCGCCTGAGCTGCACCAGCGCCGCCAGCTGCAACACCGCGCTGACCAGCGCCTACAACGACGGCTGGCGCTCGTTCTACATGGACACCGACCTGCACCTGAGCGGCAACAACACCTACGGCAGCCGCAACGACCCGATCACGCTGGTGACGCCGTATGCGGTCGACCTCAACGGCGGCAACGTGTTCTACGGCCTGCTGTTCTCCAACGACGCCCAGACCGATGACCTGGGCACTGGCAGCGCGCAGGTCTTCGGCGCCCAGGTGTCGTGCCGCGGCTACCGCAACAACGGCAACGGCACGCTGACCTACGACACCGATGCGCTGCTGAACGCCCGCCGCCTGACGGCACTGATGGTGCGGGTGCCCGGCAGCTGGCGCGACTTCCGCACCAACGACGACCTGCTGCCATGACACCGACCCGCCTGCCCCGGCCCGCACGACGCGGCTTCTCGCTGGTCGAGGCGGTGATCACGATGCTGCTGGTGGCCATCGGCCTGCTGGCAATGGGCGCCACCTTCATGAAGCTGTCGCGCTCGGAGGACGTGGGCCGCCAGCGCAGCGAGGCCACGCGCCTGGTGGTCGACCAGGTGGAGGCGATGCGCGCCTACACCCAGATCGCCGCCGGCGGCGCGGGCGTGGTGTCCTGGAGCGGCCTGGCCAGCGGCGAGGACCGCATCAGCACCAATGCCGAGTTCACCCGCCGCTGGACGCTGGGCGGCACGCCGGCCGACACCATGCGCACGCTGCGCGTGGACGTGACCTGGACCGACCGCGGCAGCGAGGCGCAGACCATCAGCCTGTCCACCGTGATCGCCCGCACCGACCCGGCGGACATGGGCGTGCTGGGCTTTCCGCTGCCGGCCAACACCACGCTGAAGCGACCGAAGAACCGCAACCTGAACAT
>CALMIF010000509.1 GCA_937864045.1 uncultured Aquabacterium sp.
CCGCCAGCCGCAAGGCCAGCCAGAAGATCGAAGACCTGCGCGCCATCCCCTGGGGTTTCAGCTGGGGCCAGTGCCGCCTCACGCTGCCGGGCTGGTACGGCTTTGGCGCCGCGGTGCAAGCCTTCGTCCACGACCCCGCTGGCAAGCCGCGCACGCGCCTGGCCCTGCTGCGCCGCATGTACCGGGAATGGCCGTTCTTTCGCACCCTGCTGTCCAACATCGACATGGTGCTGGCCAAGAGCGACCCGGCGCTGGGCTCGCGCTACAGCGAGCTGGTGGCCGACCGCGCACTGCGCGGCCGCGTGTTTGGCGCGATCGAGGCCGAATGGCAGCGCACCACCGATGCCCTGGCCCGGATCACCGGCAGCCGCCAGCGCCTGGCCGGCAACGCCGCGCTGGCGCGCTCGATCCGCCACCGCTTCCCCTACATCGACCCGCTGCACCACCTGCAGGTCGAGCTGCTGCGCCGCTGGCGTGCCGAACCCGGCGACGAGCGCGTGCAGACCGGCATCCACATCTGCATCAACGGCATTGCGGCGGGGTTGCGCAACACGGGGTAATCCCACTGCCTCGGTGATCCTGCTCCGACCTCATGCTCTCACGGGCTCGGCCAGGTTTTCAAGCGGCCGCGGAGCAGGCCATGCGGGGCATCCGTGGCCAGGGTCCCCCTGGACACAGGATGCGTCCCCCTTCCAGGGGGAAGACGCCGCAGGCGGCTCAGGGGGTGCCCTACAACAACACGATGTCGTACTGATCCGGCCCGATGCTGCTTTCGGCCTGCAACGAGATCGGCTTGCCGATGAAGTCCGACAGGCCCGCCAGGTGCTGGCTTTCCTCGTCCAGCAGCATGTCGACCACGGCAGGGGTGGCGACGATGCGGAACTCCTTGGGGTTGAACTGGCGCGCCTCGCGCAGGATTTCGCGCAGGATGTCGTAGGCCACGGTGCGCGCGGTGCGCACGCGGCCACTGCCGTGGCACTGCTCGCACGGCTCGCTCAGCAGCTGCGCCAGTGATTCGCGCGTGCGCTTGCGTGTCATCTCCACCAGCCCCAGCGCCGAGAAGCCGCCCACCTGCGTCTTCACCCGGTCGCGCGCCAGCTGCTTGCGCAGCTCGGCCAGCACCGCCTGCTGGTGCTCGGCCTGCACCATGTCGATGAAGTCGATGATGATGATGCCGCCCAGGTTGCGCAGCCGCAGCTGGCGCGCAATGGCCAGGGCCGCTTCCAGGTTGGTCTTGAACACCGTGTCGTCGAAGTTGCGCGCGCCGACGAAGCCGCCGGTGTTGACGTCGATGGTGGTCAGCGCCTCGGTCTGGTCGACGATCAGGTAGCCGCCGGACTTGAGGTCGACGCGCCGGCCCAGTGCCTTGGTGATTTCCTCGTCGACGTTGAACAGATCGAAGATCGGTCGCTCGCCCTTGTAGTGCGACAGGCGCGCCGCGGCGGCGGGCATGAACTCCTGGCCGAAGGCCAGCAGGGCGTCGAACTGCTCGCGCGAATCGATGCGGATCGACTGCGTGGCCTCGCCCGCCAGATCGCGCAGCACGCGCTGCAGCAGGTTCAGGTCTTCGTGCAGCAGGCTGGCCGGCGGCTGGCGCGTGGCCGCTTCGCGGATGCGCGACCAGGCCTTGCGCAGGTAGGCGATGTCCTCGGACAGCTCGGCGTCGGTGGCGTCCTCGGCGTTGGTGCGCAGGATGAAGCCACCGGTGCGGCCGCCGTCGGCCGCCTCGGCCGCCAGCGTCTGCACCCGGCCGCGCAGCTCGTCGCGCAGCGCGGCGGGGATCTTCTGCGACACGCCCACGTGGTCGTCCTGCGGCAGGAACACCAGCATGCGCCCGGCCAGACTGATTTGCGTGGACAGCCGCGCGCCCTTGCTGCCGATCGGGTCCTTGATGACCTGCACCATCAGCGTCTGGCCCTCGAACACCTGCCTTTCGATGGGTTTGGGCGGCGCGCCGGTGCGGTTGGCCGGCAGGCCGTCGCCATTGACGGGCTTCTGCCACAGGTCGGCCACGTGCAGGAAGGCGGCGCGCTCCAGGCCGATGTCGATGAAGGCCGACTGCATGCCCGGCAGCACGCGCGCCACCTTGCCCAGGTAGATGTTGCCGACCAGGCCGCGCTCCAGCGCGCGCTCGACGTGCAGCTCCTGCACCGCGCCGCTTTCGACCACCGCCACCCGGGTTTCCTGGGGCGACCAGTTGATGAGAATGTCTTGCTGCATTTTGTATAGCTGCCGGCGCTGGCTACAAGCGCGCCAGACGCAGCATCCGGTGTGTTTCGAACAAGGGCAGCCCCATGATGCCGCTGTAGCTGCCGCTGATGTGGGCCACGAAGGCCGCGGCGTGCCCCTGGATGGCGTAGCCGCCAGCCTTGCCCTGCCATTCGCCGCTGGCGACGTAGGCGGCGATGTCGGCCTCGTCCAGCGGTGCGAAGCGCACGCGCGAGTCGCTGACCGCCTCGTGGCGCCGCTCGCCCGCCTGCAGTGCCACCGCGGTGATCACGCGGTGCGTGGCGCCGGCCAGCTGGCGCAGCATGGCCGCCGCCTCGTGGGCGTCGGCCGGTTTGCCGAGGATGTGGCGGCCCTGCGCCACGGTGGTGTCGGCGCACAGCACCGGCGCCGATGGCAACCCCTGTTGGTGCAGGCGGCGCACGGCCGCGTCCAGCTTCAGCCGCGTGACACGCCGCACATAGGCGGCCGGCGCCTCGCCGGGGTGCACCGCCTCCAGCGCCTCGGCCGCCGCGTGGTCGTCGGGCAGCAGCAGGCGGTGCGCGATGCCGAGCTGGTCGAGCAGCTGGCGACGGCGCGGGCTTTGCGAGGCGAGATCGGAAGAGCGTCGTGTAGGGAAAGAGTGTCGACCATTGTGTAG
>CALMIF010000510.1 GCA_937864045.1 uncultured Aquabacterium sp.
CCGCCAGATCACCCGTGTGGAACCAGCCGCCCTCAAAGGCCTTGGCCGTGGCGGTCGGGTTCTTCAGGTAGCCCTTCATCACGATGTTGCCGCGGAACATGATCTCGCCCATGGTCTGGCCATCGGCCGGCACCTCGGTCAGCGTCTCGGGGTGGCGCACCGTCAGGCCTTCCTGCAGCACATAGCGCACGCCCTGGCGGCCGTTCAGGCGGGTCTGTTCGCTCAGCGTCTGGTCGGCCCAGGCGGGCCGTTTCACCGCCACCGACGCCGGGCCGTAGACCTCGGTCAGGCCGTAGACATGGGTGATGTCGAAGCCGATCTTCGCCATGCCTTCGATCATGGCCGCCGGCGGCGCGGCGCCGGCCACCATGCCCTTGACCTGCTGGGTGATGCCGGCGCGCAGCTCGTCGGGCGCGTTGTAGATCAGGCTGTGCACGATGGGCGCGGCGCAGTAGTGGGTGACACCATGGTTGCGCATCGCCTCCAGGATGGCCTTGGCCTCGACCCGGCGCAGGCACACATGCGTGCCGCCCTGCATCGCCACGGTCCAGGGGAAGCACCAGCCATTGCAGTGGAACATCGGCAGCGTCCACAGGTAGACCGGGAAGGGCGGCATCGTCCACGTGACCACGTTGCACACCGCGTTCAGGTAGGCGCCGCGGTGGTGCGTGACCACGCCCTTGGGGTCGCCGGTGGTGCCACTGGTGTAGCTGACGGCGATCGCATCCCACTCGTCCGCGGGGCCGGCCAGCACCGGCACCGGGTCGTGCGCGGCCAGCAGGGCCTCGTACTCCAGCGAACCCAGGCGATCACCCGGGCCGGTGTATTCGCTGTCGTCGACGTCGATGACGATCACCTCGCGGCCGTGCTCGTTGCGCAGCGCCGCGAGGGCCGGCTTCATCACGGCGGCGAACTCGCGGTCGGTGATCAGCACGCTGGCCTCGCAGTGGTGCAGTTGCCAGGCCAGCAGCGGTGCGTCGAGCCGGGTGTTCAGCGTGTTCAGCACCGCATTGAGTGCCGGCACCGCGTAGTGCGCCTCGACCATCTCCGGCGTGTTGGGCAGCATCACGCTGACGGTGGTGCCGCGGCCCACGCCCAACGCGCGCAGCGCCGCGGCCAGGCGCGCCGCGCGGTCGCGCACCTGGGCCCAGGTGTAGCGGCGCGCACCGTGCACCACGGCGGGCAGGTCGCCGAAGATCTCGGCGCTGCGCTCGACGAAGCTGACCGGCGACAGGGCGGTGAAGTTTGCGGGATGGCGGTCGAGATGCTGGTCGTAAATGCTGGTCATGTCGGCGCTTTCACAAGGCGTTTGCAACACGCGTTGGCACAGTGTCCGGCAGGTGCTCCGGGCAGCGGTGATCGTCGCACACGAAGCCCCCCTTCTCCCTGACGGAGGGGGGCCGGAACCCTGTCGCCTGTTTGTCAGGGCAAGCACCCGTTGTGACCGATGGTGCGGTGCACCTATAAACCCGAACCGCTGCGGCCCCCCCTTGCCGCAGGCGACTTTGTGCAGGTTCAGGAGCAGGTCAGGACACCAATGGCAGACAACGCAGTTCCCCTGCTCAGCGTGCGTGGCGTGACGGTCCGCTTCGGCGGCATCGTCGCGCTCGACGGCGTGAGCTTCGACGTGGAGAAGGGCCATGTTTGCGGCCTCATCGGCCCCAACGGCGCCGGCAAGACCACACTGTTCAACTGTCTCTCGCGGCTCTACAGCTACCAGGCGGGCGACATCCAGTTCGAGGGCAAGTCGATCACCAACACCCCCACCCACGAGATCTCGCAGCTGGGCATGGGGCGCACCTTCCAGAACCTGGCGATGTTCCGCACATTGCCTGTGCGCGAGAACATCATGATCGGCGCGCACTCGCGCTCGTCAGCCGGCTTCCTGGCCAGCGCCCTGCGCCTGCCCAGCGTGGCCGCCGAGGAAAAGCGGCTGCGCGAGCGGGCCGACCAGATCATGGAGTACCTGGAGCTGACCAAGGTGGCCGACCGCCCCGCGGGCGACCTGCCCTTCGGCACCCAGAAGCGCGTGGAGATGGGCCGGGCCCTGGCCGCCGACCCGAAGCTGCTGCTGCTGGACGAACCCGCCGCCGGCCTCAACCACGAGGAGCTGGGCGAGTTGGGCCGCCTGATCCTGGACGTGCAGAACCGCCTGGGCGTGACCGTGCTGCTGGTGGAGCACCACATGAGCCTGGTGATGAGCGTGTCCGACCACATCGTGGCGCTGAACTTCGGCAAGAAGATCGCCGAGGGCACGCCAGAACACATCCAGCAGCACCCCGACGTGATCGCCGCGTACCTGGGCTCCGCCGAAAAGGAGGCCCACCATGGCTAAGCTGTTCGAAGCCAAGAAGCTGTGCGCCTTCTACGGCGCCACGCAAGTCCTGTTCGATGTCGACTTCAGCATCGAGCAGGGCAAGATCACCACCATCCTGGGTGCCAACGGCGCGGGCAAGACGACCACGCTGCGCGCGCTGTGCCAGATCGTCAAGACCACCGGCAGCATGACGCTGAACGCCGGCAACGGCGATGTGCAGATCGTCGGCAAGGCCACCGACGCGGTGGTGCGCATGGGCGTGGCCCATGTGCCCGACGGCCGCGGCACCTTCACCGCGCTGTCGGTCGAGGACAACCTGCGGCTGGGCGCCTATGTGCGCAGCGACAGGGACGCCGTCGCCAAGGACATGGAGCACTGCTTCAAGCTGTTCCCGCGGCTGCGCGAGCGACGCACGCAGCAGGCCGGCACGCTGTCGGGCGGCGAGCAGCAGATGCTGGCCATCAGCCGCGCGCTGATGCTCAAGCCCAAGCTGCTGCTGCTCGACGAGCCCAGCTTCGGCCTGGCCCCGCTGATCGTCGCCGAGATCTTCCGCATCATGCGGCAGATCAACGAGGAGGACGGCGTGAGCATGCTGCTGGTCGAGCAGAACGCCAGCCTGGCGCTGAACCTGGCGCACCACGCCTACCTGCTGGAGACCGGCAACGTCGCGCTGTCGGGTCCGGCCGAGCAGATCAAGAACGACGAGTCGGTGCGCCGCGCCTACCTCGGCTACTGAGACCGCCATGGAAGCACTTCTCTACCAAGTCTTTTCCGGGCTGGCCAACGGCATCATCTACGGCTCGGTCGCCCTGGCCCTGGTGATGATCTACCAGGCCACCCACCACATCAATTTCGCCCAGGGCGAGATGGCCACCTTCAGCACCTTCATCGCCTGGTGGCTGATGCAGGAAGGCTGGGGCTACTGGGCGGCGTTCTTCATCACCGTGGGCATCTCCTTCGTCGGCGGCCTGCTGGTGCAGCGCATCGTGCTGCGGCCGATCGAGAAGGCACCGGTGCTCACCAACGTGATCGTCTTCATCGGCCTGCTGCTGATCTTCAATGCCCTGGCCGGCATGCTGTTCGACCACACGATCAAGAGCTTCGCCAGCCCGTTCCCGAAGGACTCGTTCCTGGCCACCAAGTACTTCTCGGCGCACCAGATCGGCTCGGCCGGCGTGCTGCTGGTGGTGCTGTTCGCGCTGTTCGCCTTCTTCCGCTACACCTCGGTGGGCCTGGCGATGCGGGCGGCGGCGCAGAACCCCGACTCGGCCAAGCTGGTCGGCATCCGCGTCAGCTGGATGCTGGGCCTGGGCTGGGGCCTGGCCGCAGCCATCGGCGCGGTGGCCGGCATGATGGTCGCGCCCATCGTCTTCCTCGACCCGAACATGATGGCCGGCATCCTGCTGTACGGCTTCGCCGGTGCGCTGCTGGGTGGCATCGACAATCCGCTGGGCGCCGTCTTCGGCGGCCTGCTGGTGGGGGTGCTGGAGAACCTGCTCGGCGCCTACGTGATCGGCACCGAGCTCAAGCTGACCGTGGCGCTGGTGCTGATCGTGGGCACGCTCACATTGCGGCCTGACGGCCTGTTCGGCAAGAAAGTGGTGACCCGCGTATGAAACCCATCGACAAGAAGTGGGCCTGGATCGGCGGCCTGCTGCTGCTGGCCGTGCTGCTGGTGCTGCCCTTCCTGGTCAAGAACTACCGGGTCTTCCAGTTCAACCTGGTGATGGTCTATGCCGTCGCCATCCTGGGCCTGAACATCCTGACCGGCTTCAACGGCCAGATCTCGCTGGGCCACGGCGCGTTCTACGCCTTCGGCGCCTACACGGCGGCGATCCTGATGGACAAGATGGGCATGCCCTACTGGGGCACCCTGCCGATCGCCTTCGTCGTGTGCTTCGCCTTCGGCTTCCTGATCGGCTTCCCGGCCCTGCGGCTGGCCGGGCACTACCTCGCGCTGGCCACCTTCGCGCTGGCCCTGGCCGTGCCGCAGCTGCTGAAGTACAAGCAGATCGAAGGCATCACCGGCGGCGTGCAGGGCATCGTGCTGAGCAAGCCGGAGCCACCGTTCAGCTTCCGTTTCCTGGACCAGCCCTTCAGCGCCGACCGCTGGCTGTACTTCTTCACGCTGGCGGTCACCGCGCTGATGTTCCTGATCGCCTGGAACCTGCTGCGCGGCCGGGTCGGCCGGGCCCTGATCGCCGTGCGCGACCACCCCATCGCCGCCACCGCGATGGGCATCAACCTGCCGGTGTTCAAGAGCATGACCTTCGGCGTCTCGGCGGCCATCACCGGCCTGGCCGGTGCGCTGGGCGCCATCGTCGTGGCCTTCGTCTCGCCCGACAGCTTCACCGTCAACCTTTCGATCTTCCTGCTGGTGGGCGTGGTGGTCGGTGGCCTGGCGTCGATCCCCGGCGCGATCTTCGGCGGCATCTTCATCCAGTTCGTGCCGAACATCGCCGACGAGATCTCCAAGTCGGCGCCGGCAGCCATCTACGGCCTGGTGCTGATCGCCTTCATGTACCTCCTTCCCATGGGCGTGATGGGCGGCATCTACAAGCTGTGGTTCCGGCTGCGGGCCAAGGCCCCGGGCTGACCCTGACAACAACGGGCCTTCGGGCCCGTTTTCAAAGCCACGGACGACCCCGTCCGTGTGCCCGCAACGAACCGATCGACCCTTTCACGAAAGACCCGTGACCATGCAATCGAAGCGTTCCATCCTTGCCGCAGCCGTCGCCGGCCTGGCCCTGACCCTGTCGGGCAGCCTGGCCCTGGCCCAGAAGAAGTACGACACCGGTGCCGACGACAAGGAAATCAAGGTCGGCAACATCATGCCGTACAGCGGCCCCGCGTCGGCCTACGGCACCATCGGCAAGGCCATGGGCGCCTACTTCGACAAGATCAATGCCGAAGGCGGCATCAACGGCCGCAAGATCAAGTTCATCACTCTGGACGACGGCTACAACCCCGCCAAGACGGTGGAGCAGGCGCGCAAGCTGGTCGAGGAAGAGGAAGTGCTGCTGCTGTTCGGAACCCTGGGCACGCCGCCGAACAGCGCCATTCACAAGTACATGAACCAGAAGAAGGTGCCGCAGCTGTTCGTGGCCACCGGCGCCACCAAGTGGGGCGACCCGAAGAACTTCCCCTGGACCATGGGCTGGCAGCCGCCCTACACCGGTGAAGGCAAGACCTACGCCACCCACCTGCTCGAGACCAAGCCCAACGCCAAGGTCGCGATCCTCTACCAGAACGACGACTACGGTAAGGACTACCTCAAGGGCTTCCTGGACGGCCTGGGCGACAAGGCCAAGACCCTGGTCGTGGCCCAGGCCAGCTACGAGGTCACCGACCCGACCGTCGACAGCCAGATCCTGACGCTGAAGAACTCCGGCGCCAACGTCTTCTTCAACATCACCACGCCGAAGTTCGCCGCGCAGGCGATCCGCAAGGTGGCCGAGGTGGGCTGGAAGCTGGACACCCACTACCTGAACAGCGTGTCGGCCTCGGTCGGCTCGGTGCTGACGCCGGCCGGCCTGGACAACTCGGTGGGCCTGATCTCGGTGCAGTACCTGAAGGAGCCGACCGACCCGTCCTTCCAGAACGACGCCGACTACAAGGGCTGGGTCGAGTTCATGAAGAAGTACTACCCCGCCGGGGAGCTGACCAACGCGTTCAACGTGACCGCCTACACCCATGCGCAGACGCTGGTGCAGGTGCTCAAGCAGTGCGGCGACAACCTGACGCGCGAGAACGTGATGAAGCAGGCCGCCAGCCTG
>CALMIF010000511.1 GCA_937864045.1 uncultured Aquabacterium sp.
CACCGCTTCGCCCTTGCGGGTTCAGTCGAGCCTTTGCTTCGTGACGCACCATGGGTGGATTGTGGCAAGCCGCCGGCCCTGCGGCCTTGAACCAGATCGTCCCGCGTCGCCAGACGCTCAGCCCTGCGCCGCCAGGTGCGCCAGCACCATGCGCAGCAGGCGCGCCGGGGGCACGCCGTTGTCGGGCTGGTTGTAGCGGCCGGCGGTGATCACCACCACCGCGTCCAGCGACGGCACCACGGCGATGCGCTGGCCGCCGTTGCCCATGGCCGTGGTGTACGGAATGCCTGCGCCCGGGCCGGCGGTAAAGCGGCCATGCCACCAGTAGCGGCCATCGCCCATGCCGAAACTGGCCGGCACGCGCTGGGCGAAGGTGCCGGCGATCCAGTCGGCCGGCACCACCTGCCGGCCCGCCGGCGTGCGTCCGCCGTCGAGCATCAGCCGGCCGATGCGCGCCATCTGGCGCGGCGTCAGCAGCAGGCCGGAGTCGCCGCGCAGGCTGCCGTCGCGGGTGGTGCCCCAGGGCGGATTGGCGATGCCCAGCGGGCCGAACAGCGTGTCGTCGGCCAGGGTGCGCAGCGACTGGCCGCTGGCGCGCTGCAGCACCTCGGCCAGCAGGCGCGGCGCCACGCCGCAGTAGGTGAAACGGGTGCCCGGCGCATGGTCGAAGGGCAGGCCGAAGGCGAAGGCCGGCAGGTCGGCGGCCGCGGCCATGCGCCGGTCGGGGTTGGCGGGGTGGTCGTAGGGCAGGCTCAGCTCGTCCCACTGCCAGCCGGTGGTCATGTCCAGCAGGTGCTGCAGCTGCAGGGCCTGCAGCGTGGCGCCGGCCGCCGCCCGGTGCTCGGGGAAGAACTGCAGCACCGGCGTGTCCAGCGGGCCCAGCCTGCCCAGGCCGTGCTGGATGCCGGCGAGCAGCCCCAGCACGCTCTTGGTGACGGAGCGCTGGTCGTGCGGCGTCTGGGCGTCGAAGGTCATGCGGCGCGGCCACCAGCTGCCGGCGGGCCGGTCGGAGCCGCTGAAGTACAGCTCGGCCAGCGTCACCGCGCCACGCTGCACCAGCACCGCGTGGGTGTTGCTGCCGTCGCTGCCGGCCTCGGCCAGGCGGGCCTGCAGCGCCGGGTCGATGCCGGCGGGCGATGGGTTGGGGGCCGGGTTGGGGGCCGGGTTGGGCGGCGCACCGGCGCAGCCGGCAGCCAGCGGCAGCGCAGCGGTGATCAGGTGGCGCCGGTGCAGGGGCATGGCGAATCCTCAGTCGACAAAGCCGCGCAATGGCAACCGCGTGCGCTGCAGCCAGTTGTGCGGCGCATAGGCGGCACGGCCGTCGGTGGCGTGCAGCGTGTAGGCATGGCGCGAGCGTGCCGAGCGGTTGGGCGCGCTCCAGTGCGGCAGCAGGCCGTGGAAGACCACCAGCGTGCCCGCCTCGGCCGGCACCGGCACGGCGCTGTCCGGTCCGGGCCAGGGCGTGCCGTCCAGCGGTTCCATCCGCACCGCGTCACCCGCGCGGATGAAGCGTTCGCGCAGCGGCCCGCGGTGGCCGCCGGGCTGCATCCACAGGCAGCCGTTGTCGGGCGTGGCGTCTTCCAGCGCGAACCAGAAGCCGGTGACGGTGGACGGCGTGGTGTCGAAGAAGCTGGCGTCCTGGTGCCAGGTCACCTCGCCGCCGATGCCGGGCTGCTTGAAGATGTACATCGACTGCCACAGCTGCGGCTGCGCCAGCCCCAGGTCAGCCGCCAGCGCCGCCAGCGCCGGGCCATGCGAGAAGGCGTCGAACACCGGGTCGAGGTCGTGCAGCGCATGGCCGATCTTGTTGATCGACAGCGCCTTGGCCTGCCGCAGCCGGCCGTCGGCGACGAACGCCTCCTCCTCGAAGAAGCACTGGATGCCCTCGGCCGAATCGAGAAAGGTGCGGCTGGCGGCGCGGCGGGCCTGGTCGCTGGTGCTGAAGATGGCGCGGTGGGCGTCGGCATCGAAGGCGTCGACGATGGCCAGCGCGCGCTGGCGCAGGGCCGCCACCTCGGCGGCGGTCTTGAAGCCGGGCAGCACCAGGAAGCCGTCGGTCTGGTAGCGGGCTTGCTGGGCGGGGCTGAGCATGCGGCGATCTTGCCACCCCGGCACGGGGCACCGGCCGTGGCGCCCCCCCTACCCCGATGCCCAGCCGCCGGCCCGCCGCCCGACGCCGGAAGTCGGCTGGCTAGAATGAAACGCGCTGTATCCGCCTGCCCCTCCGCCCTGCGCCGCCGTCCCCGGGCGCCCTGACTTCCCACCATGAAACTCATCGGTTCCCTCACCAGCCCCTACGTGCGCAAGGTCCGCGTGGTGATGGCCGAGAAGAAGCTCGACTACCAGCTGGTGATCGAGGACGTGTGGGGCAGCGACGCGATGCTCAAGATGAACCCGCTGGGCAAGGTGCCCTGCCTGGTGCTCGACGGCGGCGAGGCGGTGTTCGACAGCCGCGTGATCGTCGAGTACGTCGACACCCTGTCGCCGGTGGGCAAGCTGATCCCGCCGTCGGGGCGTGAGCGGGTGGAAGTGCGCACCTGGGAAGCCCTGGCCGACGGCACCTGCGACGCGGCCCTGCTGGCCCGCATGGAAGCCACCTGGGGCCCGCGTGAAGGCGCCCGCAGCCCCGCCTGGATCGACCGCCAGATGTCGCGCATCAAGTCGGCGGTGAAGGCGATGAGCCTGGGCCTGGGCGACAAGCCCTGGTGCAATGGCAACCACTTCACCCTGGCCGACGTGGCCGTGGGCGTGACCCTGGGCTACCTGGACTTCCGCTTCGGCCACATCGACTGGCGCGGCGACCACCCAAACCTGGCCAAGCTGGCCGAGAAGCTGGCGACGCGCCAGAGCTTCATCGACACGGCGCCATCGTCGGCTTGACCTGGAGTCCCTCGGCCGGCGAGTACGCCGACCGGCCTTGCAGGCCGCGCTGGGCCTTGTGGCCCAGCCCTTCGCCAGGCATGGCCAGTCCACCGGACTGACCATGTCCGGGCTCAGCCCCCGAGGGGATGGCGGGCCTGCTTGGGGCGGCCCGGCGCTCGTCCCGCCCCGCTTCGATTCAGACCAGCGCCACGTCCACCGTGGCGTGCTGCGGCTGCAAGGGGCGCGGCGCAAAGCTGTCGGCCCGCGCCTGCGGCCAGTAGCTGCTGAACACGGCATGCGGCCAGGGCACGTCACCGCGCTCGGCGGCCAGCAGTTCGCCCGGGGCCACCGTCGTCAGCAGGCTGCTGAGCAGGCGCACCTCGTGGTCGGCGGTGCGGCGCACGATGTGGCTGGCGCTGATCTGGCGCGGGTGCTGCAGGCCGGCGGCCTGCACCAGTTCACGCAGCGCCTCCAGCGTGTTGCGGTGGAAGTTGGCCACGCGGGTGATCTTGTCGGGCACCACCAGCGCCTGCTGGCGCGACGGGTCCTGCGTGGCCACGCCGGTGGGGCAGGTGCCGGTGTGGCAGTGCTGGGCCTGGATGCAGCCCAGCGCGAACATGAAGCCGCGCGCGGAGTTGCACCAGTCCGCGCCCAGGGCCATCGCGCGGGCGATGTCGAAGGCGCTGACGATCTTGCCCGCGCAGCCCAGCTTGATGCGACCGCGCAGGTTCATGCCCACCAGGGTGTTGTGCACCAGGCGCAGGCCCTCCTGCATCGGCGCGCCGACGTGGTCGGCAAACTCCAGCGGCGCGGCGCCGGTGCCGCCCTCGGCGCCGTCGACGACGATGAAGTCGGGCAGCAGGTCGGTGGCGACCATGGCCTTGACGATGGCAAACCATTCCCAGGGGTGGCCGATGCACAGCTTGAAGCCCACCGGCTTGCCGCCCGACAGGCTGCGCAGCCGGTCGAGGAACTGCAGCATCTCGATCGGGTCCTTGAACGCGCTGTGGGCGGCGGGCGACTCGCAATCCTCGCCCACCGGCACGCCGCGTGCGGCGGCGATCTCGGGCGTCACCTTCGGGCCCGGCAGCATGCCGCCATGGCCCGGCTTGGCGCCCTGGCTGAGCTTCAATTCGATCATGCGCACCTGCGGGTCGCGTGCGGCGGCGGCGAACTTGTCGGCGCTGAACGTGCCGTCGTCGTTGCGGCAGCCGAAGTAGCCCGAGCCGATCTCCCAGA
>CALMIF010000512.1 GCA_937864045.1 uncultured Aquabacterium sp.
TGAACACTTGCAGCTGAACAGCTGACCGATAGGACCGTCTCGTTGGCGGGTCAGGAGGGCCGCTTCATGCCGTCCGCCCGCCCAGCCATGCTCTGTACCGTATGAACATCGCGCATGCAGTGGTGTTTCCCGACCAGGACGACCTGCCTGCGCCGAACGTGGTGCACGAGCAGCACGAGCACAAGACTCTCCGATCCCCGCTACGGCATCGCTCACCGATCAACGTCGCGGAAGACAAAGATCACGCCTGCGCCGGGCCCGGCCGCAGCAGCAGGTACAGGCTGAAACCCAGCACCCACGCCGGGAACAGCAACGCCGCCCACAGCGTTTGCGTCAGGCCCAGCACCAGCAGCGCGGCCAGGGTCCAGGTGGCCCAGACGAACACGCGTGGCATGGCGCCGGTGCGATGGCACAGCGTGGCCAGCGAAAACATGAACACGCCGGCCATGCGCAGCGCATAGGTGTTGGTCAGCTCGTAGGCCAGCCGACCGCCGAAGGCGAAGGTGCCGCTGTCGAAGAAGCGCTCGCCGTACTGTGCGTGCGCCGCCAGCAGCGCCTGCGCCGTGGCGCCAGCAATGAAGCTCATGCCCAGGAACAGCACGCCGCTGCCGAAGTACACCGATGCGAGGAAGCGGTCCTCGCGCGCGCCGATGTGCGTGCGCACCACGCCGATGAACCACAGGAAGGCGATGCCGCCCCAGGCCAGCAGGTCGGTGGCCAGGCGCAAATTTCCGGCCGGGTCGGCCAGCCAGCCGCCGCGCTCGACGATCGAGCCCGGAATCGACAGCCGCACCAACAGCAGCGCCGCGCCGAACAACAGCGCAAAGGCCACGCCGGCCACGGCCGCCGCGCGCGGCACGGCCGCCAGGGGCGGTGCAGCTTCGCTCACTTCAGGTCTTCAATTGTTTGGCCAGCGCCGTGGCGTTTTGCGCCACCAGCCCATAGATCGACAACTGCGGGTTGGCGCCGATGCTGGTCGGGAACACCGATCCGTCCATCACCGACAGGTTGGCCAATTGATGATGCCGGCCGCCGCTGTCGACGACGCCGCGCTTCGGGTTCTGGCTCATCGCGCAGCCGCCCATCAGGTGTGCGGTGAACAGCGTGGCGCGGAACTTCTTCAACGGCAGCTCGGCAATCGCCTTCTTCGCATCGGTCCAGCTGGTCTGGTAGCTCGCATCGATGTGCGCCTGGCGCACCCGCTGGGCGCCGGCCGCGAACTGCAGTTCAGCCATGCTCAGGTAGGCGCGCTTCACGCCTTCCCAGACATAGTCGCTGAGCTCGTAGTCGAGCATCGGGCTGCCGTCGTCGGCCAGGCGGATGCTGCCGCCGGGGCTCTGTTCGACAAAGCCGTCGCGCAGCAGCGCCAGCACCGCGTTGGTGTGCGGCAACGCAGCCATTTCCTTGCGCAGATCGTCGCTGTAGACGTTGAGCACGCCGGCGCCGATACCGGGAAAGATCGGCGGCACCTCGAGCTTGTAGCCCATCGGCCCGGTGGCGCCGTCCTTCCACTGGAAGTGGTCGGAGGCCGTGGACTGCGGCGCGCCGTAGAAGGGGTCGATGCGCTCGGGCATCTGCGCCAGCGACAGCACCACCGGGTGGATCAGCGTGTGCTGGCCCAGCCGCTTGTGCGGGTCGGGCAGTTGCGATCGCAGCAGCAGCGCGGGGGTGTTGATGGCGCCGCCGGCGGCGATGAAATGCCGCGCCTTGATCGTCACCAGCGTGCCGCTGGGCGTGCGGCCGTCCTCGCGCAGTGCCTCGCCGACCGCGCCGGTGATCTTGTCGCCGGCATGCTGCAGTTGGCGCACGCGCAGCCGGTGCACCAGCGTCGCGCCGTGGCGCAGCGCCTCGGGAATCGTCGACACCAGCATTGACTGCTTGGCATTGACCGGGCAGCCGAAGCCGCAGTAGCCCGAGTTCCAGCAGCCGCGCACGTTGCGCGGGATCGAGTGCGCCTCCCAGCCGAGCTTGTCGCAGCCGCGCTTGAGCACACTGTTGTTGGCGTTCTGCGCCTCCCACAGCATGACGTCCAGTCGCGCCTCCATCTTCTCGAACCAGGGTTTCATGTCGTCCACGCCATGGCCGACCACCTCCCGTTCGGCGGCCCAGAACTTCAGCGTCGGCTCCGGCGTGCGGAAGCTCGAGGTCCAGTTGACGGTGGTCGAGCCGCCGACCGAGCGCCCCTGCAGCACGGCGATGGCGCCGTCGGACGTGGCACGTGCGGCGCCTTCCTGGTACAGCTCGCGCAGGGCGCGGCCCTCGTCCATGTCCTTGAAGCTGTCCGAGGTGCGTAATGCGCCCTCTTCCAGAAGCAGCACCTTCAGTCCGGCGAGAGCGAGGATCTCGGCGGCCACGCCGCCGCCGGCGCCGCTGCCGATGATGGCTACGTCGGCCTCCATCGTCTGCGGGGCCGTCAGCTTGGCCGCGTCGACGACCTTCCAGCCCGAGGCAATGCCTTCGGTGTAGATGTCAGGTAGGGCCATGGCAGGCTTTCAGGAGTTGATCGCGTTGAACACGTATTCCAGCGGCCCCGGGTAGCCGGTGGAGGGCCAGCTCTCGGGCAACACGTAGAAGCTCGAAGAGGTGAGCTTGACCAGCACGTTGCCGCCGGCGTTCAGAGTGGCGAAGCGGCTGCCGCGCCAGCGGGCCAAGAAGACCTGCATCTTGTCGATGCCGGCCTCGTTCCACGCGCCCACGCCCGTCAGGGAGTAGCGCAGCGGGCCGATGGCCAGCAGGTCGAGCAGCTTGCGCAGTTCCTGCCGGCTGCCCAGATCGAGCGCGGCGCAGGTGCCGTCGATGTTCTGCAGCGTGCGCTCGACCAGCTTGCTGCGCTTGGCCGCATCGAAGGCACCGAGTTCGGTGACCACCGCCGGCGTCAGCGCGCTGAACAGTTCCACGTCGCCAGGACGCAGGAAGACATAGCCGGTCGATAGCGTCTTGGCCGCGTCGCTGCAGCCGACGACGGCCGTGCCCACCGTGAGCGCCAGCGAGAAGCCAAGGCCAACCTTGAGAAAGTCGCGCCGCGGCAGGCCGCGGTCTTCAGCAGGTTCGATAGGCATGACCGCCTCCCGTCAACTGAACACGCCGCCGTACTGCTTGCGCAGGTCGGCCTTCTGCACCTTGCCGGTGCCACCCACCGGCAGCGAGTCGACGAAGACCACGTCGTCCGGCACCCACCACTTGGCCACGCGCTCGGCCAAGAAGGCGAGGATCTCGTCCTTCTCCAGCGCCTGGCCCGGCTTGCGCACGATGAACAGCAGCGGGCGCTCGTCCCACTTCGGGTGCTTGACGCCGATCACCGCCGCCATCGCTACGCCGGGGTGGCCCATCGCGGCGTTTTCCAGGTCGATCGAACTGATCCACTCGCCGCCGGTCTTGATCACGTCCTTGGCGCGGTCGCGGATCTGCATCACGCCATCGGCGTCGATGGTCGCCACGTCGCCGGTCGGGAACCAGCCGTCCTGCAGCGGCGAGCTTTCGCCCTTGAAGTAGCCGGAGACGATCCACTGCCCGCGCACCATCAGCTCGCCCTGCGAACTGCCGTCGCGCGGCAGCGTGGCGCCCGTCTCGTCGACCACCTTGATCTGCACGCCGAACACAGCCTTGCCCTGCTTGGCGACCACCGCATGCTTGTCGGCGGCGGACAACGGATCGTGCTTGCTCATCAGCGCGCTCATCGTCGCCACCGCAGTGGTCTCGGTCATGCCCCAGCCGTGCCGTACCTCTACGCCGTACTCGTCGGCAAACTTGGCGATCAGCGACAGAGGCATCGCCGAGCCGCCGACCGCCGTACGGCGCATCGTCGTGAAGCGCAGCTTGTTCGCTTCCACATGCTGCAGCAGCGCCAGCCAGATGGTCGGCACGCCGGCGCTGACCGTGACGCGCTCGCTCTCCATCAGCTCGTACAGGCTGGCGCCGTCCAGCTTCGGCCCCGGCAGCACCAGCCTGGCGCCGACCATCGGCGCCCCATAGGGGATGCACCAGGCGTTGATGTGAAACATCGGCACCACCGGCAGGATCGTCTCGCGCGCCGACAACGCCAGCACGCCCGGCGTGCTGCCGACCAGCGCGTTGAGCACGATCGCTCGATGCGAGTACAGCGCGCCCTTCGGGTTGCCCGTGGTGCCCGAGGTGTAGCAGAGTGCCGCACCGCTGCGCTCGTCGAACTGGGGCCATTCGAAGTGCTCGCTGTGCGGCGCGATCAGCTCCTCGTAGCTCAGCACATTGGCCACGCCCTCGATGGCCGGCGTGTTCGCCTTGTCGGCCAGGCAGACCCAGGCCTTGACCTTCGGGCAATGCGACGCGATGCCCTTGATCAGCGGTGCGAAGGTGGCGTCGAACAGCATCACCTGGTCTTCGGCATGGTTGATGACGTAGATCAGCTGCTGCGGGTGCAGCCGCGGGTTGCAGGTGTGCATCACCATGCCGCTGCCGGAGACCGCGTAGTACGCCTCCAGGTGGCGGTGGTTGTTCCAGGCGATCGAGCCGACCGCGCTGCCGCCGGAAAGGCCGAGCTGGCCGAGCGCATGCGCCAGCTTGCGCGCGCGCTTGGCGCAGTCGGCATAGGTGTAGCGGAACAGCGGGCCGTGTGTTTCGCGAGAGACGACCTCGACGTCGCCGTACTGCGCGGCGGCGTGTTCGATCACGCTGGACAGCAGCAGCGGCTGGTCCATCATCAGACCGGGTTGAAGCATGGTGTTCTCCTCAGGGTGTGACGATGTTGAACAGCGGCGGGAACTCGACGATGTTGGCCACCACCGCGCCGAAGCCCTGCGGGTTGCCGTCGATCTTCACCATGCCGGCCTGCACCAGCTCGGGCAGCTTCTTTCCCTGCAACAGCATTGCCAGGAAGGCCGGCCGCGTCAGCGTGATCTTCACGTCGGGGTTCTTCAGCACGCGGCCCTTGGTGTTGTTCAGCACCGAGTTCGACAGCTCCAGCGCCCAGGTCTCGTTGACATCGGTGAAGACCATCTGCACCGCCGCCTTCATGCCGTCGGTCTTGGTGTGGTCCAGGCGCAGTGCGATGAAGTCGAACAGCAGCTCGTTGCTCATGCCGCGCACCGTGTCCGGGTTGGCCGAGCTGCCGCCGAAGGGCTTGGGCCCGGCGCGCAGCTCCTGCGCACCCATCAGGTAGGCGTTGCGCCAGGTGGCGGATTCGGCCTGGTAGCCCAGCTGCTCCAGCGCATCGGCCTGCAGCGCGCGAGCCTCGGCATTGCCGGGGTTGGCGAAAACCACGTGGTTGACCATCTCGGCCACCCAGCGGTAGTCGCCGTCGGCGAAGGCCTTGCGCCCGGCCGCCAGCGCCGCCGCCTCGCCGCCCATCGCCGCCACATAGCGCTTTGCGCTTTCGGCCGGCGGCAGGCGATGCAGCGTGGCCGGGTTGGCGTCGTAGTAGCCGAGGTAGAAGTTGTAGACCGCGCGCAGGTTGTGGCTGAGCGTGCCGTAGTAGCCGCGCGACGCGGCGTCCGCCGCCAGCGCCTTGGGCATGAAGGTCTCGCTGCCCAGCTCGTCCATCACCCGGCCCTGGTTGGCCAGGTTCAGCGCCCGGTCGTGCAGGAAGCGGTAGGTGTCACGCTGGTTGCCGAGGAAGGCGCGGATGTTGTCCTTGCCCCAGGTGGGCCAGTGGTGGCTGGCGAAGGCCACCTCGGCGTCAGGGAACAGGTCCATTGTCTCGTTGATGTACTTGCTCCACTGCAGCGCGTCGCGCACCTGCGCGCCGCGAATGGTGTAGACGTTGTGCATCAACTTCGTGGCCACCTCCGACAGGCACAGTGCCTTCTTGTCGGGGAAGTAAAACATGAACTCCGACGGTGCCTCGGAACCCTTGGCCATCTGGAAGACGATGCGCACGCCGTCGATCGTCATCTCCTCGCCGGTCTTCTTGATGTACTGCGTGGGCGGGATCAGCGTCGGCGAGTCGTTGCTCAAGGCCAGCCCGAGCCCGGTGCCCAGCGTGCCCTGGCCGCTGGTCGGCAAGGCCGTGCCGTACATGTACTGCGCCCGCCGCGTCATTGCGTTGCCAGCGAGAACGTTCTCGGCGATCGCATGCTCCATGAAGGCATCGGGCGCGATGATCTTTACCTTGCCCGAGCGCACGTCGGCCTCGTCGACCACGCCGCGCACGCCGCCGAAATGGTCGGCATGGCTGTGGGTATAGATAACTGCCACCACCGGCTTGGCGCTCTTCAACGTGTCCATCGCCAACTTGAAGCCGGCGCGAGCCATCGGCGCGGTGAGCATGGTGTCGATCACGATCCAGCCGGTCTGGCCTTCGACCAGCGTCATGCCGGCGATGTCGTAGCCGCGGATCTGGTAGATGCCGTCGGCCACCTTGAACAGGCCCTGCGCATGGTTCAGCTGCTGCTGGCGCCACAGACTGGGGTTGGCAGTGACCGGCGTCTCGCCCTTCAGGAAATCGAACTTGCGCGTGTCCCAGACGATACGGCCGTCGGCCGCCTTGACCAGCGGGTCGTTCAGCTCGGCCAGCTTGCCGCGCGTGGCGTCGTCGAAGTCGCGTTTGTCGAAGGCTGCCACCACAGGGCGCATGGCCTGGTTGGCGTTGACGGTGGCGGGCGTGGCCGGTTTGGGCGTCAGGTCGGCCGAACCGGGTGCGGACGCGCAGCCGGCAGCGAGCAGTGCCGCACCGAGCAGCGAAGTGGCAATACGTTGGGCTTGTCTCATCGATGTCCTCCTTCTTGGATTGGGGTTGGGTGGATCAGTGGGCGCGCGCCGCGCCGGCCTTGCGCTTGGCAGCAACCGGGCCCCGCGCTTTGGCCGGCGCCTTGCGTGTGGCAACCTTGGGCAACACGGCCTTGGCCGCAGGCAGCAGCGCGGCCTTGACCTCATCGAAGGCCCGCTCGGTCAGGCGCGCCAGCTGGTCGATGTGCGGCACCGCCGCGGGCATCGCCAGAAAACCGATCTGCAGACGCGGCCCGAGGGTGACCGCAGTGACGTTGAGCTTGTGCCCGGCCGCAACCACCGAAATCGGCAACGCCAGTTCGACCTTCGCCCCCATCAGGTAGGCCTCGCCCGCAAAGCCGAAAGGATTCGAGATCAGCAGGTTTGACAGCCTGGGCGCCGCGTTCTCGGCCACCCGCTCCACCAGCAGCGGCAGCGCGTGCACCAGTGTGGTGTAGAGCATCACCGTGTCACTGTCGCGTTTCCCGAGCGCGTCCTTCAGGTGGCCAGTCTCGGCACGGATCGCGCTCAGGCGGTCGCTCACCGAGGCTGCGGCCTGGCCGAGCGGAAACTGCAGCACCGCGATCTGGTTGCCGCCCTTCGCGCCCTCGGCCAGCGCCACGGGCATGTCGGCCACCAGTGGCTCCCTGGCGACCTTCTTCTGCTTGGCCAGGTAGCGCTGCATGGCAATGTCGAGCACGGTCAGCAGCATGTCGTTGACGGTCGCGCCATGGGCCTTGCCGACGGCCTTCAGCTCGGCCAGCGGCAAGGTGCAGTAGGCATAACTGCGCCGGGCCGAGAGCTTGCCGTCGAAGGCGCCGGGCACGTTCAGGAAAGGCAGCGGCAGGCCCTTGCCGAGGCCGGCCGAGCGCAGCCCCTGCTCGGCGAGCAGCCCGTACACGCCGGCGGCGGAACGCACCAGGCCCACCGCCTGCGAGCCGGCCGCGACCAGCCGCTGCACCATGCCGGCACGCTGGCCTGCGCCTTTGGCCGAGCGTGCCACGCCGTCCCACATCGCGCGCACCTCTTTGTCCTTCGGGTCCTCGGACATCCACTGTGTCACCGCCTTGACAAAGGTGCGCCCGTCGATGATGCCGTGGTGCACCTTGCCATACAGCGCCACGCTGCCGTCGGCGAGGCCGTCGATCACGTAGAAATGCCACAGCAGCCCCGAGCGGTCGAGTTGCGCCTCGTGCAGCTCGCAGACCTTCTCGAGCAGCTGCGCCATCGACGCATCCTGCAGCGTCAGCCGGTGCACGTGGCCGCGGATGTCTGGGTTCGCCATCGGCTCGACCGACGGCGCGTGGGTCAGCGACAGCACCAGCCGGTAATTGAACGGCGGGCCGGGCGGGCGCTTCAGCAGCCTGGCGTGCAGCTTGTCGGCGAAACTGCCCTTGAAGCCCGCGGGCGGGTGCAGCAGCACCAGCGGGCCGATGTTGAAGGGCCGCTCGCGCGTCTCGAGCATGAACATCGCCAGATCGATGGCCGAAAGTGCGGGCATCTCGCTCTCCTGCAGCTAGGGATGTCAGTGCTTGGACCTGGCGCCGAGCGACGGGTCGGCTTCGCCGAGTAAGAACTTCATCGACAGGCGCTGCACGAAGCTGCCGTAGGGCGGGTGGAACAGCTGCGTCGGGAACCAGCGGCGGCGCTGGAACACCGTGCGCGCGTGCGACAGCTCGCGAAAGCCTTCTTCGCCGTGGTAGTTGCCGATGCCCGAGTTGCCGATGCCGCCGAAGGGCGCGTCGTGGTTGATCGCGTGCCAGCCCCAGTCGTTGACCGAGACGCCGCCCGAATGCGTGCGCCGCAGCAGATCGTCGCGCTCGGCATTGTCGTGGCTGAAGCAGTACAGCGCCAAGGGGCGCGGACGCTCGTTGATGAAGCGAATGGCGTCGTCGGTGCTGTCATAGGGCACTACCGGCAGCACCGGGCCAAACAGCTCCTCCTTCAGCACGTCCATGTCCGGCGTCGCCCCGGTGACGATGTGCAGCGGCAGTTGCCGGTTGCCGGCCGACGGTTGCGGCGCGCAGGCGGTGACGGTGGCGCCCTTGGCGCGCGCGTCGGCCAGTACCGCCTCTATGCGCTGGAGCTGCCGGTCGCTGACGACGCTGGTGAAGTTGGGGTTGCCCTCGGTGTGGCCGCCGTAGAACTGCTCGAAGCTGCTCTTGACCGACGCTACGAACGCATCGACGCTCTCGCGCGGCACCAGCGCGTAGTCCGGCGCGATGCAGATCTGCCCGCAGTTGACCGACTTGCCGTGCGTGATGCGCAGCGCCGCATCGGCCACCGGATAGTTGCGCGTGACCATCGCCGGCGACTTGCCGCCGAGTTCCAGTGTCACCGGGGTCAGGTTGTGCGCCGCGGTGCGCATGACGATCTTGCCGACCGCCGGCGAGCCGGTGAAGACGATGTGGTCGAAGGGCAGCGAGGTGAAGACGTTCGGGT
>CALMIF010000513.1 GCA_937864045.1 uncultured Aquabacterium sp.
ACGCCGACGTGGTGACCAGCACCACCCACAAGACCCTGCGCGGCCCGCGCGGCGGGCTGATCCTGATGAAGGACGCGGTCGCCAAGCAGATCAACAGTGCCATCTTCCCCGGCATCCAGGGCGGCCCGCTGATGCACGTGATCGGCGCCAAGGCGGTGGCCTTCCAGGAAGCGCTGCAGCCGGCCTTCAAGGCTTACCAGCAGCAGGTGGTGAAGAACGCCGCGGCGATGGCCGAGACGCTGACCGCGCGCGGCCTGCGCATCGTCAGCGGCCGCACCGAAAGCCATGTCATGCTGGTCGACTTGCGGCCCAAGGGCCTGACCGGCAAGGACGCCGAGGCGCTGCTGGGCCAGGCCCACATCACCTGCAACAAGAACGGCATCCCCAACGATCCGCAGAAGCCCATGGTCACCAGCGGCATCCGCCTGGGCAGCCCGGCGATGACCACCCGCGGCTTCGGCGAGGAACAGGCGCGCCAGACCGCCCATCTGATCGCCGACGTGCTGGACAAGCCGAGCGACCCGGCGGTGATCGCCGCGGTGCGTGAGAAGGTCGCCGTGCTCACGCGCGACTTCCCGGTCTACCGCTGACACGGGCCCCGGGGCAGCGTCGGTCCGCCAGCCACCATGCGCTGCCCCTTCTGCAGCCACCAGGAAACGCAGGTCGCCGAGACCCGCGAGTCCGACGAGGGCGACGTGGTGCGCCGCCGCCGGCGCTGCCAGAAGTGCGACAAGCGCTTCACCACCTACGAGCGCGCCGAGATCGCCCTGCCGGCCATCGTCAAGAAGGGTGGCGCCCGGGTCGACTTCGACCCCGCCAAGCTGCGCGGCTCGATGATGCTGGCGCTGCGCAAGCGGCCGGTCAGCTTGGAGCAAGTGGATGCTGCGATCGACCGCATCCAGGACCACCTGCTGGCCACCGGCGCCCGTGAACTGCCCAGCGCCCGCCTGGGCGAGCTGGTGATGCGCGAGCTCAAGCGCATCGACAAGGTCGCCTACGTGCGCTTCGCCTCGGTCTACCGGTCCTTCGAGGACGTGGACGAGTTCCGGCAGCTGATCCGGGACATCTGACCTGTCCCTGCCCCCCCCCCGATGGCGGGGGTGGCATCCCCCCCGGCACCGCCCCCCATTCGCCCCCTCGACCGGGGCCCCACTGCGTTCCCCCTGGCGGCACCCCCGACAGGGCGACGCGCCGCGCCATGGCGATTTCTAGAGTGTGCCCATCCCCTCACACCCGGAGCACACCATGGCCCAGCACCGCAAGACCAACCTCCCGGCCCCCGGTGCAGACGGCCCGCGCCACCGCGCCGGACGGCCGGCAGGCGGCCTGTCGATGGTCGAGCTGCTGTGCGCCCTGGCCATCACGCTGGTGCTGCTGGGCGGTGCCCTGCCGATGCTGGGCGAGCTGCGCCAGGGCCAGCGCCTCAATGCCGTCGCCGCGCTGCTGGAGACCGACATCCACTTCGCCCGGTCCACCGCCATCCGCAGCGGGCGGCCGGTGCGGCTGGTGGTGCAGAGCCTGGCCTCGGGCGGCAGCTGCTACATGCTGCACGATGGCGCCGGCGACGCCTGCACCTGCACCGACGACGGCCGCGCCCGCTGCGACGCCGGCGTGCAGCTGCTGCGCAGCGAGGGACAGCCGGCCAGCACCGGCGTGGCGCTGGCGGCGCTGGCACGCCCGGTGCTGTTCGACGGACGCAAGGGCACGGTGACACCGACGGCCACGCTGCGGCTGCTGGCCCGCGACGGCCGCGCCATCCACCAGGTGGTCAACATCATGGGCCGCGTTCGCTCCTGCACGCCCGGCGGCAGCGTCGGCGGTCTGCGCCCCTGCGACTGACCCCTGCAGCCAAGGGGGGCCGCGACGGAAGGCCGGCACCGGCGGATGAACGGCAACGGCTCCGGCCGGCTGCCACGGCACCCCTCGGCACAATCCGGCCATGCCCAAGCGCCGCCCTGCCGCCCCGCTCGCCACCGGCTTCACGCTGGTCGAGCTGATGATCGCGATCGCCATCATCGCCATGCTGTCGGCACTGGCCTGGCCCACGCTGCAGGATGCGGTGCACCGCAGCCGCCGTGCCGACGCGATGTCCTCCCTGGCGGCCATCCAGCAGGCCCAGGAGCGCTGGCGCGCCAACAACCCGGAATACCAGTCGTCGCTGAGCAGCCTGCCCGGCGCCCAGGCCAGCGTGTCGCCCGACCGCCACTACGACCTCAGCCTGGTCGATGACGGCCTCGAACGGCGCATCGCCTACACCGCGCGCGCCACCGTGCGCAGCAGCTCGCCCCAGAGCAACGACAGCCGCTGCCAATGGCTGCAGGTGGCGGTGAACGGCGGCAACATCGTCTATTCCTCGGGTGGTGGTGGCGGCGCCAATGCCGCACCCGACCCCTGCTGGGCGCGCTGATGGCCCGGCCGCGCACACGCCCGGCCGGCCAGCGGGCCGGCTTCACGCTGGTTGAGCTGATGGTCGTCGTCGCGATCCTGTCGGTGCTGGTGGCCATCGCCCTGCCCTCGGCACGCGATTTCGTCGCGCGCAAGCGGCTCGAAGGCATCGCGCAGGAACTGGCCACCGACCTGCGGCTGCTGAAGTCCAACCAGATCCAGAACCGCCCGCTCAGCGGCACCTCGATCAGCTTCGGCAGCACCGACGACCGGCTCTGCTACATCCTCTACGCCCGTGGCAACGGCCGGGTCGAGCACTGCAACTGCGGGCTCAGCGCCGAGACGATGTGCGGGGCCGCGGGCTCCTTCGGCCGGCCGGTGCCGATCCGCCAGGTCGACATCCCGATCTCCACCGGCATCACGATGACGGCAACCCCCAGCAGCCTGACGATGGACGGCTACAACGGGCTGCCACGGTCCAACCGCACGATCAGCATCTCGCTCAGCCGGCCCGGCGCGGGCGAGATCGTGGTGTCCACCAACCCGACCGGCATGCCCACGGTGTGCTCGGTCTCGGGTGCCTTCGGCGCCATCCGTCCGTGCACACCATGACGCCCTGCCGCCCAGCCGCGCACCTGCCGCGCCAACTTGGCCGCCATCCCCTGCGCGGGCAGGCCGGGCTGTCCATCGTCGAGCTGATGGTGGGCATCACGATTTCGCTGTTCATCCTGGCCGGCGCATCGCTGGTGCTGACGACCCAGCTGGACAACAACCGGCGCCTGCTGCTGGAGGCTCAGGTGCAGCAGGACCTGCGCACCACTGCGGACATGATCTCGCGCGATGTGCGGCGCGCCGGCTTCTGGGGCAAGGCCTATTGCCATGTGTGGCCGGCGCAGGCGCCTGCAGCGCAAGGTGGCGACCCGGCCAACTGCGCCCAGCCGAACCCTTACAGCACGATCACGCCGGCGGTCGCAGCGGGGGGAACCACGCAGCTGGTCTATGACCGGTCCACCGACTTCGAAGGCGGCAACGCGTTCAACGCAGACGACGGACTCGTCGACAACCCCGCCGCAGTAGCGCGCCCGCGCGAGCGCGTAGGCTTCCGCTTCAACGAGGCGGCCGGCACCATCGAATACCTGGTGGGCGCCAACAACTGGCAGGCCCTCACCGATCCCGCAGTGATCCGGGTCACCCAGTTCACGATGACGCTGAACCGCCGCGACCTGCCCGTGCCCTGCGCCGAGGCCGGCTGCCAGGCGCAGGGGGGCGGACCCCAATGCGGCGGCCCGGTGACGGTGCAGTCGCGCGACCTGAGCTTCACCATTGCCGCGCAGGCGGTGCACGACGCCAATGTGCAGCGCAGCCTCACCGAGAACGTGCGCCTGCGCAACAGCCTGCCGGTGGAGCAATGCCCATGACGCCCGCCCTGCCCCGCCCCGTGGCCAGGCGCGATGCCTCGCGCGGTGTCGCCGCGCTGACCGTGGTGATGGTGCTGTTCTTCGTGATGGCCATGGTGGCGGCCTACACCAACCGCAACCTGCTGTTCGAGCAGCGCATCTCCGCCAACAGCTACCGCGCCACCCGGGCGCTGGAAGCCGCCGACGCGGGGGTCGAGTGGACCCTGGCCATGCTCAACGGCGGACGCATCACCGCCGACTGCACACGCCCGCTGGCCGCCGGTGCCGCGGGCCTCACCGATTTCCGCAGCCGCTACCTGACGCCGTCGGCCTCGGAAGCCTTCGGCGAAGGCGCCTTCGACCTGGCCTGGGGCCAGGTGCAGGCCAACCGCGTCTACCCGGTCTGCGTGGTCTCGAACGCCACCACGCGCTGCACCTGCCCGACCCTGGGCGATGCCGACAACTTCGCCGTCACGGCGGATGAGGCCAACAGCAGCACCTTCCGCATCACCTTCCGCCTGTTCAACGACGACACGCCGCGCGGCGGGGCGATCCAGTTCGTCACCCGCGGCTGTGCCAATCCGGGCAGTGGCAACACCGCCTGCATCCGCCAGACCGACGATCAGCCGGGCGTCGACAGCGCCACCGCGCTGATCACCACCGTCGGCCTGGTGCGCGCGCTGCCGGTCGCGCCCAAGGCGGTGCTGACCGCCGGCACCACGGTGAGCGCCGCCTCGCCGGGGGGGCTGCAGGTGGCCAACGGCGACTTCGCGTCGGGGCTCACCGTGCATGCCGGCACCTCGGTCACGGCATCGGCAGGCAGCCGGTTCGAGTCAGCGGCCGGCGGCGGTGGTGATGGCCGCATCGACAGCGATGCCGCGCTGCGGGACCTGTCCAACCAGGGCGCCGACATCTGGTTCCGTGCCCAGTTCGTGCAGGACCCCGCCGGCTACCGGCGCCAGCCGGCTGCCGTGCTGCTGAACTGCGCGGCGGGCTGCAACGGGGCCGCCATCGCCGATGCACTGCTGCTGAACCCGCGCAATCCGATCTGGGCCGAAGGCGACGTCAACCTCAACGCGGCCGGTGCGCTGGGCTCGGCCGCTGATCCGGCGATGCTGATCGTCAACGGCACCCTCACCATTTCCGGCGACGTGCAGGCCACTGGCTTCGTGCATGCCGAGCAGATTCGCTGGTCAGCACCGGCGACGGCGTCGTGGGACGGTGCACTGGTCTCGCGCACCTCTTTTGATGCCAGCAGCCTGGCCAGGCTGACCTACAACAAGGCGGCGCTGGATGTGATCCGCCTGCGCTACGGCTCGTTCGTGCGCGCGCCGGGCGGCTGGAACCTGTTCTGACCATGCGCCTGCCTGCCTTCCGCCGTCCGTCCGTGCCCCGCCGCGGTGTCTCGCTGGTCGAGGCCCTGGTGGCCATGGCGGTGATGTCCATCGGCATGCTGGCCCTGGTGGGCGTGCAGGGCACGATGC
>CALMIF010000514.1 GCA_937864045.1 uncultured Aquabacterium sp.
CATCAGCGACTTCAACATGCCGTCGCTGGAAGAAGAATTCGCGATGCTGACCCGCCTGGTGCGCAACTCGGGCCGGCGGCTGAGCTTCTCGCTGGGCGAAAGCCACCGGGCGCCCGAGGGGTGGCGCAAGCTGCTGGCGATGGTGACCGAGGCCAATGCCCAAGGCTTGCCGATGGCCGCGCAGGTGGCGCCGCGGCCCATCGGCGTGCTGCTGGGGCTGCAGGGCAGCCGGCAGCCGTTCTCCAGCTGCCCCGGCTACCAGGCCATCGCCCACCTGCCGCTGGCGCAGCGGGTGGCGGCGATGCGCGATCCCGCGCTGCGCGCCGCCATCCTGGCCGAACTCGCCCAGCTGGACGGCCGGCCGGCCGACCCGCTGCTGCCCAGGTTCAGCGACTTCAGCCGCGTCTACGCCTTCGGCGACCCGCCGGACTACGAGCCGCCGCCGGAGAAGGCGATCACCGCCATCGCCCAGCAGCGCGGCATCACGCCGGCCGAAGCCGCCTACGACATGCTGCTGGCCGATGACGGCAAGGCCTTCCTGTTCGCGCCGTTTGCCAACTACGCGCATGGGCACCTGGATGCCTGCGGCGAGATGCTGGCCCATCCGCACACCCTGCCCGGCCTGGGCGACGGCGGCGCGCATGTCAGCGTGATCAGCGACGGCAGCTTCCCGACCTACCTGCTGGCGCACTGGGGCCGTGACCGCGCCCGCGGCCGCTTCGACCTGGGCTGGCTGGTCAAGCGCCAGAGCGCAGACACCGCGCGGGCGGTGGGCCTGCTGGACCGCGGCATCGTCGCGCCGGGTTGGCGCGCCGACCTGAACGTGATCGACATGGACCGGCTGCGCGTGCGTGCCCCGGTGATGGTGGCCGACCTGCCGGCCGGCGGCCAGCGCCTGCTGCAGAGGGCAGACGGCTACGACGCCACCGTGGTCGCCGGCAGCGTGACCTACCGCTTCGGCGAGGCCACCGGCACCCTGCCCGGCCGCCTGGTGTGCGGGGCGCAGGCGGTGCCGGCGGCGGCCTGAGTCAGCGCGCCAGGATCGCGGCGATCTCCGGCAACAGCGCGCCGGGCTCGGCCTTCGCCAGCGCGCCGTCCAGCGTGGCCAGCACCGCGCCGGCAATGGCGCGCTGGGCGTCGGCATCGGCGGCCATGGCGTTGTAGTAGTCCAGGTCCTTGCGTGCGTTGGCGATGGAAAAGCGCAGGCCGTTCGGGTCGCCCGCCAGCAGGAAGGGCTTGAGCCGCTCCAGCGCCGTGCCGCCGCCGCCGCCCTTGGCCAGCACGTCGACGAAGACATCGGGCGCGACACCGCTCCTGCCCGCGCAGGCCGCGGCCTCGGCCAGCAGCGTGGCCATGCCCAGCGACACGTAGTTGTGCAGGAGCTTCATGCCGTGGCCGGCGCCCACCGGGCCGACATGGGTGATGTTCTCGGCAAAGCACTGCAGCACCGGGCGGCACAGGTCCAGCACCTCGGCCTCGCCGCCCACCAGCAGGTTCAGCCGGCCTTCGGCGGCCTCCTTGGGCGTGCGCGTCATCGGGCAGTCGAGAAAGCGGCTGCCGGCGGCGCGCACCGCCTCGGCCATGCGCAGCGTCGACGACGGGATGGCGGTCGAGCAGTCGATCACCACGCTGCCGGGCTGCAGGCCCTGCAGCACGCCACCCTCGCCGGTCAGCACCGCCTCGACCTGGGGCGAGCCGGTCAGCACCAGGATGACGACGTCCGAGCGGGCGGCGAGTGCCGCGGCGCTGGTGAAGGTCTTCGCGCCGGCGGCGACCAGGCTGTCGAGCGGCTGGTTGCCGGCGTGTTCCAGCACGCCCAGTGCGTGGCCATGCCTGACCAGGTTGCTGGCGATGCCGTGGCCCATCAGGCCGATGCCGACCATGCCGATGTTCATGTCAATTGCTCCAGGGTGTGAGGAAACGGGGAAATCACAGACGCAGTCGCCCGGATCGGATGTTAGGCTGCCGCCCTTTGGACTTCGGCAGGTCACCATGCAGCCGCACGACGACATCATCACCATCGACGGCGACGGCATCGGGCCCGAGGTCTGCCAGGCCACCGTGGCGGTGCTGCGCGAAGCCTGCGGCGAGCGCCTGCGCTTCCACGCCCACGACGGCGGCGCCGCCCACTACGCCCGCAGCGGCGCCGTGCTGCCCGACGACACCTTTGCCGCCTGCCGCGACGGCCACGCCATCCTGCACGGCGCGGCCGGCCTGCCGGGCATCACCTATCCCGACGGCACCGAGGTCGGCAACGACCTGCACCTGCAGCTGCGCTTCCGGCTCGACCTGTTCGCCAACGTGCGGCCCATCAAGCTGTACCGCGGCGTGCAGTCGGTGCTGGCGGGCTGGCAGCCGGGGCAGATCGACTACGTGATCGTGCGCGAGAACACCGAGGGCCTGTACGCCAGCCGCGGCGCGGGCGTGAACCTGCGCGGCGAGGTGGCGACCGACACGCTGATGGTCACCCGCAAGGGCGTGGAGCGGGTGGCCCGCTTCGCCTTCGCGCTGGCACGCCAGCGTGGTGGTGCGCCGCGTGACGGCGTGCGGCGCGTCACCTGCTGCGACAAGGCCAACATCCTGCGCAGCTATGCCTTCTTCCGCGCGGTGTTCGACGAGGTGGGCGCGCAGTTTGCCGACGTGCAGCGCGACCACGCCTATGCCGACGCCATCACCGTGCACATGCTGAAGAAGCCCGACTTCTACGACGTGATCGTGGCCGAGAACATGTTCGGCGACATCATTTCCGACCTGGGCGCGGGCACGGTGGGCGGCCTGGGCATCGCGGCCTCGGCCGAGCTGGGCGAAGGCCACGGCCTGTTCCAGGGCGCCCATGGCTCGGCGCCCGACATCGCCGGCCAGAACCTGGCGAGCCCGGTGGCCACCATCCTGTCGGGCGCGCTGATGCTGCGCTGGCTGGGCGAGCGTCATGCCGACGCCGCGCTGCGCGAGGCCGCCGACCGGGTGGAGCAGGCGGTGGAAGCGGTGCTGGCCGCCGGCGAGACGGTGCCGCGTGACCTGGGCGGCAACGCCAGTTGCACCGCGATGACGGACGCCGTGCAGCGCCGGCTCGGCTGAAGCCTCAGCGGGGGCGATCGTTCGCCTCCTCGATGCGGCGGTACAGCTCGTTCGACCGCGCCAGGTGCTCGCGCACCGCCTGCGCGGCGGCCTCGCCGTCATGCGCCTCGATGGCATCGACCAGGCGGGTGTGCTCGGCCAGGGTCAGTTGCTCGGCACCGGGCGCGCGCACCAGCGGCTGGTAGTCCTCGCGGGCCCACTGGAAGATGGCCTCGACGATGGCCGGGAAGATCGGGTTGCCGCTGATGCGGGCAATCGAGCGGTGAAAGGCCATGTCGTGGGCCAGGAACTCGTCCAGCCGCGGCAGCGAATCGCGGTGCGCCTGGATGCGGGCGCGCAGGTCGGCCACGTCGTCGGCCGTGGCGCGCTCGGCCGCCATGCGCGCCGTGCCTTCCTCCAGAAAGATGCGCGCCTGCTTCAGGTGCTCCAGCGTCTCGGGCTGCATCTGCAGCAGATGGCGCGCGCCGCTGGCGATCTGCTGGATCAGGTTGTGGGCACTCGGCACCACCACGCGCGCCCGCTCGCCATGCGAGATCTCGACGATGCCCGAGCGCTCCAGCGCCTGCAGCGCCTCGCGCACCGCGGGCCGGCCCACGCCGTACTGCTCCATCAGCTCGCGCTCGGGCGGCAATTGGGCGCCGGGGGCGATCTCGCCGGTCTGGATGCGCAGCATCAGGCGGTCCAGCACCTCCTGGTAGAGCTTGCGTTTCTGGATCGGCTGGACGTCGGTCATCGGGGCATGCAAAGCAAAGCCGTCATCTTGCCAGCGACGATGCCGGCAGGCCGTCACGGACCCGACCGAAGAAGTCGGCGCCGCCCATCTGCCCGCCCTTGAGCACGATCTCCAGGCCGTCGCGCGCCGGGCGATCCGACCAGGCGCGACACAGCGGCGCGCCCGGCACCAGGCGGGTCTGCAGCGTCAGCGCCTGCACGTCCAGCGCGGCCGTCACCGCGCCCGAGCTGTCGCCGCCGGCGACGGCCACGCGTTTCAGCGTGGGCACGCGGTCGAGCAGCGCGCACAGCACTGCAGCCAGCGCCTGGCCGGTGCGCTCGGCGGCGTCAGGGCGGCTCAGGCCAGCGGCTGCCGCAGCGGCGTCGAAGCCCGTCACGGCCGGGTCATCGGGGCCCGTCGCGGTGTAGACCAGCGGGCTTCGGCCGTCTGCCAGCGCGGCGGCGGCCAGGTCGACCACGCGGCCGACTTCAGTGCCCGCATCGGCCAGCAGCCGCGGCACGTCCAGGCGCAGCGTGGTGAAGCCGTGCGCCGCGGCCCAGGCGATCTGCGCCGCCGTGCCGGGCGAGCAGCTGCCGCTCACCGCCGCAATCTGCGCCACCGCGCCGGTGGCGGGCAGGTCGGCGGGTGCGTCGATCACGCCGCTGGCGCGCCAGTGCGCCGTCAGCGCATACGACAGGCCCGACGACGACGCGCTGAACAGCCCGGCGCCGCGCTGTTCCCACACCAGGGCGCCGGCGGCGCGCAGGGTCTCGTCGTCCAGCACGTCCAGCAGCACCACGGGCGTGTCGTCGGCCGCGGCCCGGATCGCGCCCAGCCGCGCCGCGCCGGCGCCGGCCTTCAACTGGGTGAAGTCGATCAACGCCCGCCGCAACCCGGTCTGCTGGCCCAGGTGCAGGCGCAGGTCGGCCTCGCCCATCGGCGTGACCGGATGCCGCGCCATGGTCGGATGGCGGTCCAGCCGGTGGCCTTCGCCGTTGGCCACCGCGAACAGGTGGCCGAAGGCGGTGTAGCGCCCCAGCCGCGGCGCGCCGACCAGCATCGGCGACCAACGCGCCGGCATCAGCGGCAGGCCCAGCTCGATGGCGCAGCCGATCGACCCGATGGCCGGCGACGAGTCGAAGGTGGAGCAGACCTTGTAGTGCAGGATGGGCGCGCCCAGCGCGGCCAGTGACGCCAGGGCCGGCGCCAGGTGCTCCCGCAACCAGGCCGGCGACTTGCCGCGCGCCTGGCCGGCCAGGCCGACCGCCCGCACGCCCGGAAAGCGCGCCAGCAGTGCCGGCGTCGGCACCTGCAGGCACAGCACCGTCGGCACGCCGGCGGTGACCAGCGCTTCCAGCGCGTCGGTGCTGCCGGTGAAGTCGTCGCCGTAGTAGGCCAGCAGCAGGTCGCTGGCGGGCGCGCCGAAGCCGCTCACCACGTCTGCAGCGCTTGGGCCAGCGCCGGGTGCCGTTGTGCGTGCTCAGCGATCGGCACGCCGGCTTCGGCCGCCACCCAGGCTTCGCGCATGGCCGCCACGCCCGCGGCGATGCCGCCCGGGTGGCCGAGGATGCCGCCGCCCGCGGCGTGGATCAGGTCGGCCGTGCCCAGCGCAGCGTAGGTGGGCGCCGCCTGCAGGCCGGTCTGGCCCGAGCTGAACACCGGCATCGCCACCATCGGGTGGGCGTCATTCAAGGGCCGCAGCACCGCCCGGGCAGCGGCGATCACGCTGGCGTCGGCCTCGCTGAACTTGTTGGCCAGGCCGTTGACATGCAGGTGATCCGCACCGGCCAGGCGCCACAGCGCCTGCCAGGGTGCGTAGTCCCAGCCCAGGGCCGGGTGCCGGCTGAGGTAGCCCCAGCCGTTGCGGTGGGCGTGGATGGGCAGCTGGCTGTGGCGGCGCAGCGCCAGCAGGCCGGTCAGGCCGATGCTGTTCAGGCTCACCATCACGCAGGTGCCGCCCAGGGCCAGCACCTGATCGTGGCGCCGGCGCATCTCGTCGATCTCGCCGGTGATGTTGAAAGCCACCATGGCCTTCCTGCCGCTGGATTGGGCGGCGTCGTTCACCGCCTGCATCACCAGGCTGGCGCGCTGGTCGAACGGGCAATGCGGGCCGTCGGCCTGCAACTCGTCGTCCTTGATGAAGTCGATGCCGCCGGCCAGCAGCTGGCGCACGGTGTCCGCAGTTTCCTGCGGCGACAGGCCCACGCTGGGCTTGATGATGGTGCCGATCAGCGGCCCACGCTCGACACCCGCCAACCGGCGTGTGCCGGCGATGCCGAAGGCCGGCCCCGGGCAGGCCGCGGCAAAGGCGGTGGGCACGGCCAGGTCGATCAGGCGCAGGCCCGAGACCTGGCGCAACTCGAACAGGTTGCCTGCGATGGTCGCCATCAGGTTGGGCAGCGACGGGCCCATGTTGGCCAGCGGCCAGGACAGGTCGAGCAGGCAGCGCTGGTAGCGGCTGGCTTTCAGCAGGCACGGCAGGCTGGGCGTGTCGACTGCCTCCAGCACCACCAGCCGTTCGACGCGGGCGCCCGAGCGTGCCTTCAGCGCCGGCGTCTCGCCCGGCACGGCGGTGAAGGTGCCGCTGGACTGCTCGCCGGCGATGACCTCGGCCGCACGCCGCGGGTCGTCACCGGTTTCCAGCCAGTAGCGGGCGTGGATGCGGCCGTCGGCGGCCGACAGCGCTGGCAGGTCGGGCAGGGTCACTTCACCGCCTGGATCGCGGCGATCTTGTCAGCGCCGAATTCCTTGGCGAAATCGGCAAAGGCCGGCGCCACGGCCTTGCGGAAGCTCTCGCCATCGGGCTTCTCGATCACCTGCATGCCGTCCTTCTTCAGCTGGGCGATGCCACTGGCCTCGTCGTCGTTGACCCGCTTGCGCTGGGCCGCGGCGGCGGTCGCCGCTGCCTGGGTGAAGACCTTCTTGTCCGCGTCCGACAGGCCCGACCACACCTTCGGCGAGATCAGGATCAGCGCCGGCGAGTAGACATGGCCGGTCAGCGACAAGTGCTTCTGCACCTGGGCGAACTTGCTGGCCAGGATCACCGGGATCGGGTTCTCCTGGCCATCGACCGTCCCCTGCTGCAGCGCAGTGAACAGTTCCGGGAAGGCCATCGGCGTGGGCAGGATGCCGAAGGTCTTGTAGCCCGCCATGTGCACCTTGTT
>CALMIF010000515.1 GCA_937864045.1 uncultured Aquabacterium sp.
TGCCGCTGGCCCAGGTCAAGAGCATGCTGTTCGGCCATGCGGTGGTGAGCCTGCCATTCGCCGTCTACGGCGGCGTGGCGGCCGACACGCCCGAGGCCGCTGCCGCGCTGGAAGCCGAGGCCGCTCGCCTGACGCAGCAGCTGGGCGCACAGCACCTGGAGCTGCGCCACGTCGAACGCCAGCATGCCGACTGGCCGCTGCAGGACCTGTACTTCACCTTCCGCAAGCCCCTGCTGCCCGACGAGGAGGCCAACATGCTGGCCATTCCGCGCAAGCAGCGGGCGATGGTGCGCAAGGGCATCAAGAACGGGCTGGTCAGCCGCATCGATCCGGGTGTCGACCGCTTCTTCGCGATGTACGCCAGCAACGTGCACCGCCATGGCACGCCGGCGCTGCCCCGGCGCTGGTTCCAGGCGCTGCGCGACGAGTTCGGCCCCGACTGCGACGTGCTGACCGTTGAGACGCCCGACGGCAAGCCGCTGTCGTCGGTGCTGAGCTTCTACTTCCGCGGCGAGTTGCTGGCCTACTACGCCGGCGACGACGAGGCTGCACGTGACCTGGCGGGCAACGACTTCAAGTACTGGGAGCTGATGCGCCATGGCCTGGCGCGCGGCTGCACCCTGTTCGATTACGGCCGCAGCAAGGCCGGCACCGGCCCCTTCAGCTTCAAGAAGAACTGGGGCTTCGAGCCGACGCCGCTGCACTACGAGTACCAGCTCTACAAGCGCGACGCCGTGCCCCAGAACAACCCGAACAACCCGAAGTACAAGCTGCTGATCGAGACCTGGCGGCGCATGCCCATCGGCCTGGCCAATGCCCTGGGGCCGATGCTGGTGAGGAGCCTGGGGTGAGCATGACCGGAGCCCCTGAACCTTCCAAGATGCTGGCCCTGCAGATCCCTGCGGACGCTTCCCGACCCGACTGGCGCCTGCCGTTGATCGGCCTGGGCGTGATGTTGGCCGTTCTCTTGCTTGCGCTGCGCCAAACGGGACTGGATATGGTCTCCATCTGGTCTCGCTCGCCCACCTTCACCCATGCCTTCGTTGTGCCGCCGATCGTGGCCTGGCTGATCTGGCGTGCTCGTGCGCGATTGCGAAGTCTGACGCCACTGCCGGCGCCGCTGGCGCTCTTGTTCATGGCGCTGGCGGCCTCGCTTTGGCTCCTGGGCGAGCTGACCAGGACCGTTGCCGCAAGCCAGCTCGCATTCACCGCGATGCTGGTGTTGTGCGTCCCGCTGCTGCTCGGCTGGGCCGTGACGCGTGCCTACCTGTTCCCGTTGCTGTTCCTGTTTTTTGCAGTGCCCATTGGCGAATTCATGACGCCGACGCTGATGCACTGGACAGCCGAAGTGCTGGTGGGCGCGCTGCGGCTCACCGGTATTCCGGTCTACCAGGAGGGGCAGCAGCTGATCATCCCCTCGGGCCGCTGGGCGGTGGTCGAAGCTTGCAGCGGTATCCGTTACCTCATGGCCACCTTCATGGTCGGCAGTTTGTTCGCGTACCTGAACTATCAGTCTGCGAAGCGGCGGGTGATCTTCATGGCTGTCTCGCTCGTGATGCCGGTGGTGGCGAACTGGATTCGCGCCTACATCATCGTGATGCTGGGCCACCTGTCCAGCAACAAGATCGCCACCGGTGTCGACCACCTCGTCTATGGCTGGGTCTTCTTCGGGATCGTGATCATGGCGCTGTTCTTCGTTGGAGCCCGTTGGGCGGAGGAGCCACCTGAGGAGGTTTCGGCCGGCGCAGTGGCTGCTTCGCGGTCTGCCGCCTGGACTGGCGGGCTTGGTGCGTTGATGGTGGCCGTTGGCCTGGCAACGGCGCTTTGGCCTCTGTGGTTCCTGCATGCGCGCGTCGACCGCGACACCGTTGCCCAGGTGCAGCTGCGGCTGCCCGAGCAGCTGGGGGGCTGGACGTCGACCGATGAGTCGCCGCTGCGGGGCTATCTGCCGCACTTCGTCAACCCGCGTGCCGAAGTCAACCGCACCTACCGCCAGGGCGACGCCGCCGTCACTGTCCATGTGGCCTATTACCGAGGCGGTGCGGATGACGCCAAGCTCGTGTCGTCGATCAACCAGTGGGTGGCCGGCGTCACTCCGCAGTGGCATGTGCTTGGCGAGCGTCTGCAGCATGCCCCGCTCGACGGGCAGGACCAGGCCTGGCGCGAGGCGGTGCTGCTGCCGCAGTCAGGTGCCGTCGAATCCACCGGGCGTGAGCGCTTGGTCGTCTGGCGTGTGTACTGGCTGGACGATCAACTGGAAGCGCGCGACATTGCAACCCGCCTTCGGCAAGCCTGGATGGCGCTGCAGGGCAGGCCCGATGACGGTGCTGCCGTGCACGTGATGACGACTGCGCTGGATGACGCCGAGGCGCGGCGTGTGCTTGCGGGCTTCGTTCGCGATAACTTCCGCATCCTGCAATCCAGTCTGGAGGCGGCCCGCGACGTGCGCTGACAGCGGAGTGTGGACAATCAAGACTTTTCCGGATCATCAACATGAATAACTCGACAGTCGCAGTCATCGGTTTGGGCTACGTGGGGCTTCCCCTGGTGGTCGAGTTCGCCAAGCATGGGCGGACGATCGGTTTTGACATTCATGAAGGCAAGGTGGCCAGCTGCCGTGACGGCCGTGACCCATCACGCGAGCTGAGCGACGCGCAGATGGCCGAGGCCACGCATGCGGTCTACACCAGCGATGCCGCGCTGCTGGGCGAGGCCGACATCATCATCGTGGCCGTGCCCACCCCGGTCGACGAGGCCCACATC
>CALMIF010000516.1 GCA_937864045.1 uncultured Aquabacterium sp.
CCGCGGCGCCGGCCGGCGACGACAAGAACCCGTCGCTGCTGGCCCTGGGCGAGCGGGTGAAGCGCCTGCGCGCGGCCCGCGGCATGACGCGCAAGGCGCTGGCGCTGGCGGCCGACGTCAGCGAGCGCCACCTGGCCAACCTGGAATACGGCATCGGCAATGCGTCCTTCCTGGTGCTGCAGCAGGTGGCCGGCGCGTTGCAGTGCCCGCTGGCCGAACTGATCGGCGACGTGACCACCGCCTCGCCCGAATGGCTGCTGATTCGCGAACTGCTGGCCGGCCGCGACGAGGCCACGCTGCGCCGGGCGCGCATCGCCATCGGCGAGCTGCTGGGCACCGGCGGCGACGTGCATTCGGCGGGCCGCAGCCGGTCGCAGCAGATTGCGCTGATCGGCCTGCGCGGCGCCGGCAAGTCCACGCTGGGCCAGCGGCTGGCCGACGACCTGGGCTTTCCGTTCGTCGAGCTGAGCCGGCAGATCGAACAGTTCGCCGGCTGCAGCATCGCCGAGATCCAGGCCCTGTACGGGCAGAGCGCCTACCGGCGCTACGAGCGCCGGGCGCTGGAGGAGACGATCCAGATCTACCCCGAGGCGGTGATCGCCACGCCCGGCGGCCTGGTCAGCGATGCGGCCACCTTCAACCTGCTGCTGACGCACTGCACCACCGTGTGGCTGAAGGCCGCACCCGAGGACCACATGGCCCGCGTCGCCGCCCAGGGCGACCTGCGGCCGATGGCGGCCAGCCGCGAGGCGATGGACGACCTGCGCCAGATCCTGGCCGGCCGCGCCGCCTTCTACGGCAAGGCCGACATGACGGTGGACACCAGCGCCGCGCCGCTGGAGCCCACGTTCCAGGCGCTGCGCCGCCAGGTGCGGGAGGCGCTGGCCTTGCCGGCCTGACTTCGGTCCAACCCGAAACAGGCACAAAAGTGCATGCGATCACTTGACGCCGAAGTTTAGTGCACTATGATGCGTGCATCGCCCCAGTCAACATGCACGATCGTGCAACTCACCGGAGAGACACCATGACCCAGCCCGCCCGTGTCGAGTACCGCACCGACCCCAGCCAGTACCGCCACTGGAGGCTGCGTTTCGAGGGCCCGGTGGCCACCTTGGCGGCCGACTTCGACGAAGACGCCGGCCTGCGCCCGGGCTACAAGCTCAAGCTCAACAGCTACGACCTGGGCGTGGATGTCGAGCTGAACGACGCCATCAACCGCATCCGCTTCGAGCACCCGGAAGTGCGCACCGTGGTCGTCACCAGCGCCAAGGAGAAGGTGTTCTGCTCGGGCGCCAACATCTTCATGCTGGGCGCCAGCAGCCATGCCTGGAAGGTGAACTTCTGCAAGTTCACGAACGAGACCCGCAACGGCCTGGAAGACAGCAGCGCCCACAGCGGCCTGAAGTTCCTGGCTGCGGTGAACGGCGCCTGTGCCGGCGGCGGCTACGAGCTGGCCCTGGCCTGCGACCAGATCATCCTGGTCGACGACCGCAGCAGCGCCGTCAGCCTGCCCGAGGTGCCGCTGCTGGGCGTGCTGCCCGGCACCGGCGGCCTGACCCGCGTGACCGACAAGCGCAAGGTGCGGCATGACCTGGCCGACCTGTTCTGCACCAGCGTGGAAGGTGTGCGCGGCCAACGCGCCAAGGACTGGCGCCTGGTCGACGACATCGCCAAGCCGGCGCAGTTCGCGGCCAAGGTGCAGGAGCGGGCGCTGGAACTGGCGGCGCAGAGCGACCGCCCGGCCGGTGCCAAGGGCGTGGCGCTGCCGCGGCTGGCGCGCACCGACGAGGCCGACGCGCTGCGCTACGAGCATGTGACGGTCGAGATCGACCGCGCCAAGCGCACGGCCACCTTCACCGTGAAGGGGCCGCAGGGTTCGCAGCCGACCGACGTGGCCGGCATCGAAGCCGCCGGCGCTGCCTGGTACCCGCTGCAGATGGGCCGCGAGCTGGACGACGCCATCCTGCAGATGCGCACCAACGAGCTGGACATCGGCACCTGGCTGGTCAAGACCCAGGGCGACGTGGGCGCGGCCCTGGCGCTGGACGCCACCCTGCTGGCGCACCAGGGCCACTGGCTGGTGCGCGAGACCATCGGCCTGCTGCGCCGCACGTTCAGCCGGCTGGACGTCAGCAGCCGCAGCCTGTTCGCGCTGATCGAGCCGGGCAGCTGCTTTGCCGGCAGCCTGCTGGAACTGGCCCTGGCCTGCGACCGCAGCTACCAGCTGATGCTGCCCGACGACGCCGCCAAGTCGCCCAGGATTGCCTGCAGCGAAGCGAATTTCTCGCTCTACCCGATGGCCACCAACCAGACCCGCCTGGCACGCCGCTTCTACGACGAAGCCGCGCCGCTGGCCGCCGTGCGCGCCGCCATCGGCCAGCCGCTGGACGCCGACGCTGCCTTCAAGCTGGGCCTGGTGACCAGCAACCCCGACGACATCGACTGGGCCGACGAGGTGCGCATCGCCGTGGAAGAGCGCGTGGCGATGAGCCCCGACGCGATGACCGGCCTGGAAGCCAACCTGCGCTTCAACGGCACCGAGACCATGGCCACCCGCGTCTTCGGCCGGCTGACCGCGTGGCAGAACTGGATCTTCCAGCGCCCCAACGCCGTCGGCGAGAAGGGCGCGCTGAAGGTCTACGGCAAGGGCGACAAGGCGCAATTCGACTGGAATCGGGTCTGAACACACTCACGACGGAGAGACAGCCATGAGCAGCATCAACTACAGCGAGAAGATCCCCAACAACGTCAACCTGAGCGAGGACCGCACGCTGCAGCGCGCGCTCGAGCAGTGGCAGCCGAACTACCTGCAATGGTGGGGCGACATGGGCCCGGACGGCTCGCAGAACTTCGACGTCTACCTGCGCACCGCCGTCAGCGTGGACCCGCAGGGCTGGGCGCAGTTCGGCCACGTCAAGATGCCCGACTACCGCTGGGGCA
>CALMIF010000517.1 GCA_937864045.1 uncultured Aquabacterium sp.
ACCTGCTGCTGAACCTGCTGGAAGTGCGCGGCATCGGCCTGCTCGACATCAAGGCGATCTTCGGCGAGACCGCCGTGCGCCGGAAGATGCGGCTGAAGCTCATCGTGCACCTGGTGCGCAAGGAGACGATGGAGCGCGAGTTCGAGCGCCTGCCCTACGAGCCGCTCTACGAAGACATCCTCGGCATCCCGATCCGCAAGGCGGTGATCACGGTGGACGCCGGCCGCAACCTGGCGGTGCTGGTGGAGGCGGCCGTGCGCAACACCATCCTGCAGCTGCGCGGCATCGACACCTACCAGGAATTCATCGAGCGCCACCAGCGCGCGATGCAGCAGCCGGAAGATTAGGGCTCTCCGCCCGCGGAGTACTGCGGTCGACCCTCCGAAAGGGTGGCGAGGCCGCGGACTTTCGGCAGAACCGGCGGCCCGGCGCAGGCCCCGCGTCGCTACTTCGGCTTGTGCGGGCAGGCCGGCTTGGTGCAGACGGCGTACAGCGACAGCGCGTGGTCCTGCAGCTCGAAGCCGTGGGCCTGGGCGACGGCACGCTGGCGCTGCTCGATCTCGGGGTCGAAGAACTCCTCGACGCGGCCGCAGGTCAGGCAGACCAGGTGGTCATGGTGCTGGCCCTCGTTGAGCTCGAACACCGACTTGCCCGATTCGAAGTGGCTGCGCGACAGCAGGCCGGCCTGCTCGAACTGCATCAGCACGCGGTAGACGGTGGCCAGGCCGATGTCGGCACCGTCCATCAGCAGCGCCTTGAACACATCCTCGGCGGTCATGTGGCGCTGCGGCGAGCGCTGGAAGACCTCCAGCACCTTGATGCGGGGCAGGGTGGCCTTCAGGCCGCTGCTCTTGAGCTCGTCGGCGTGGCTGGATGGCGTGTCGGCGCGGTGCGGCATGGTGCGTGGCTAGAATCGCCGGATCATATCCAGCCCGGCCAACGGCACCCTGGTGCCGGGCCGCCCGCCCGGGCGGGCGGCGGCTGCCAGCTGCATGCGGCAGGCCCAAGGCACCCCACCGGCAACCTTCGTTCGGCAGGCCCATTGACCACCACTTTCCACCGTCGCCGCATTCCCCGCCTGACATTGCTGGCGGCCTTGCCGCTGGTGCTGGGCGGCTGCGCCTACCTGCCCTCGCTGCCATCCCTGCCGTCGCTGCAGTCCGGCGAAAGCTTCCTCGGCGTGATCACGCCCTACCGCATGGACATCGTGCAGGGCAACGTGGTGACGCAGGAACAGGCCGCCCGCGTGCAGCCCGGCATGAACCGCAACCAGGTGCGTGACCTCCTCGGCTCGCCGATGCTGACCGACCCGTTCCACGCCGACCGCTGGGACTACATCTTCACCATCCGCCGCCAGGGCACGCCGCCGCAGCGGCGCCAGGTCGTGGCCTTCTTCAAGGGCGACGTGCTGGAGCGCCTGGATGCGCAGGACCTGCCGACCGAGCGCGACTTCGTCGCCACCATCAGCCGGCCGCTGGAAGTCAAGCGCCGGCACGAGATCACGCTGACCGATGCGCAGATCGCCGCCCTGCCCAAGCCGCCGGCGCCACAGCCCGAGCCCGGCGTGCCGATGGGCGCGGTGCGCACCTACCCGCCGCTGGAGCCCTGAACATGGCGACCGAACCGCTGCGCATCGCGATCGCCGGCGCCACCGGCCGCATGGGCCAGATGCTGGTCGAGGCCGTGCTGGCCGCGCCCGACCTGCAACTGGCCGGCGCGCTCGACATCCCCGGCAGCCCGGCCCTGGGCCAGGACGCCGGCGCCTTTGCCGGCCGCGCCACCAGGGTGCATGTCACCAGCGACCTGCGCGCCGGCCTGGCCAGGGCCCAGGTGCTGATCGACTTCACCCGCCCCGAAGGCACGCTGGCGCACCTGGCGCTGTGCGCCGAGCTCGGCGTCAAGGCGGTGATCGGCACCACCGGCTTCACGCCGCCGCAGAAGGCGCAGATCAGCAGCCTGGCGGCCCGCACCGCCATCGTCTTCGCGCCGAACATGAGCGTGGGCGTGAACGTGGTGATGAAGCTGCTGGACCAGGCCGCCCGGGCGCTGAACCAGGGCTACGACATCGAGGTGATCGAGGCCCACCACCGCCACAAGGTCGACGCACCCAGCGGCACCGCGCTGCAGATGGGCGAGGTGCTGGCCAAGGCCATGGGCCGCAACCTGGCCGACTGCGCGGTCTACGCCCGCGACGGCCACACCGGCCCGCGCGATCCGTCGACCATCGGCTTCGCCGCGATCCGCGGCGGCGACATCGTCGGCGACCACACGGTGCTGTTCGCCGGCACCGGCGAGCGCATCGAGATCAGCCACA
>CALMIF010000518.1 GCA_937864045.1 uncultured Aquabacterium sp.
TCGCCATGGTCATGGCCAGCGCCCAGCGCCTGGGCGTCACCAAGATCGGCCTCGTCGGCAACGAGCAGTTCCTGTGACCGCACCATGAAGAACCAAGTCCAACTCATCACCTACGTCGACCGCTTCGGCGGCGGCGGCCTGGCCGACCTGCAATCGCTGCTGACCGGCCCGCTGCACGGCGTGTTCGGCGGCGTGCACCTGCTGCCCTTCTTCCACGCCATCGACGGCGCCGATGCCGGCTTCGACCCCATCGACCACACCCGCGTCGACCCCCGCCTGGGCGACTGGAGCGACGTGAAGCGCCTGACCCAGCATGTGGACGTGATGGCCGACGTGATCGTCAACCACATGTCGTCCGACTCACCGCAGTTCCAGGACTTCGCCGCCAAGGGCCGGGCCTCGGCCTACGACGGCCTGTTCCTGACCATGGACGCGGTGTTCCCGCAGGGCGCGACGGAGAAAGACCTGCTGGCGATCTACCGCCCCCGTCCGGGCGCACCGTTCACCTTCGTCACGCTGGCCAACGGCGAGCGGCGCATCCTGTGGACCACCTTCACCGCCAAGCAGGTGGACATCGACGTGAACCACCCGCAGGGCCGGGCCTACCTGCTGGCCATCCTGCAGCGGCTGGCCGATTCGGGCGTGACCATGATCCGCTGCGACGCGGTGGGCTACGCGATCAAGAAGCCGGGCGACAGCTGCTTCATGATGGCCGAGACCTTTGCCTTCATCGACGAATTCGCCAACATCGCCCGCGGCCTGGGGCTGGAGGTGCTGGTCGAGGTGCACAGCTACTACCGCAAGCAGATCGAGATCGCGCAGAAGGTCGACTGGGTCTACGACTTCGCGCTGCCGCCGCTGGTGCTGCATGCCCTGTTCAACGGCACGGCCGAGCCGCTGAAGGCCTGGACGCGCCAGCGGCCGGCCAACGCGATCACCGTGCTCGACACCCACGACGGCATCGGCATCATCGACATTGGCGCCGATGCAACCGATCGCAAGAACCGCCCCGGCCTGGTCCCGGCGGCTGAACTGGACGCCCTGGTCGAGACCATCCACGCCAACAGCGGCGGGCAGAGCCGCGAGGCCACCGGCGCGGCCGCCAGCAACCTGGACCTGTACCAGGTCAACTGCACGTTCTACGACGCGCTGGGCCGCGACGACGACGCCTACCTGATCGCCCGCGCGATCCAGTTCTTCCTGCCCGGCGTGCCGCAGGTCTACTACGTCGGCCTGCTGGCCGGCGAGAACGACATGGCGCTGCTGAAGGCCAGCGGCGTGGGCCGCGACATCAACCGCCACCACTACAGCACCGCCGAGATCGACCAGCAACTGCAGCGGCCCGTGGTGCAAGCCCTGCTGCGGCTGATCCGGCTGCGCAATGCGCATCCGGCGTTCAACGGCAGCTTCTCGCTGGGCGACAGCGATACGCGCAAGCTCGTGCTGCACTGGCAGCACGGCCATCATGCCGCCACACTGCAGGTCGACCTGGCGGGCCGCAACGGCAGCATCACGCTGCGCGATGCCGCATCGGCCGAGCAGCTGTCCCTGCGCGTGGCCATTGGCAGCACGGAGCCGATGGCCGAAGCGCCCATCCCCTGACGACCCGCTGACGGGCCGGGTCGACCGAGTGCTGCAGTCACGCAACACTCTGGTTAACCCTTCAACGCAATCGATTGCATTTGTCGCAGAATTTTTTGACGGGGCATGCGCCCCAACTGCCCCCGAAGGAGACACCATGACCCGCAACTTCCCTCTGCATCAGGGCGCTCTGCGTCCTGTCGCCCTGGCCGCCGCGCTGACCCTGCTGCCCGCCCTGGCCATTGCCCAGGCACAACCCGCGTCCAAGGATGACACGCTGAACCTGGAACGCATCGTCGTCACCGGTACCACCCAGAGCGCCAGCAAGATGAAGCAGAGCGTGTCGATCAGCACGCTGGAATCCGAACAGATCCTGAAGCTGTCTCCGACCAATGCGGCCGAAGTGCTGCGCGCCATTCCTGGCATCCGTTCGGAATCGTCGGGTGGCGAAGGCAACGCCAACCTGACCGTGCGCGGCCTGCCGATCTCTGCCGGAGGCGCGCGCTACGTGCAGTTCCAGGAGGACGGCCTGCCGATTCTGCTGTTCGGCGACATCGCCTTCGGCACGGCAGACCAGTTCCTGCGCACCGACTTCAACCTGAGCCACCTGGAAGTCATCCGCGGCGGCTCGGCGAGCACGCTGGCGAGCAACTCCCCCGGCGGCATCATCAACTTCATCAGCAAGACCGGTGACGAGGCTGGCGGCGCCGTGGGCCTGACCTTCGGCCTCGACGGCGGCCGCCAGACCCGCGTGGATGCCGACTATGGGGGCAGCCTGGGCAAGGGCACGACCTTCCACATCGGTGGCTTCCAGCGCACCGGCGAAGGCGACCGGCCCACCGGCTTCACTGCGGCCAATGGCGGCCAGATCAAGGCCAGCCTCACCCACAACTTCAGCAACGGCTATCTGCGCGCCACGCTGAAGGCACTGGACGATCGCACGCCCTCGTTCATGCCCGTGCCGGTGATCACCACCAACGGCAAGATCAACGCCATCCCGGGCATCGACCCGCGCACCGCGTTCTTCATCAGCAAGACCACGCCGCAGGATTCCGTGTTCGGCCCGTCGGGCGGCATGGTCAGCACCAATCCGCGCGATGGCCTGAAGGTCAAGAGCACGGCCTTCGGCCTGGAAGGCCAGCTTCGCCTGGCCGATGGCTGGACGCTGACCGACAAGTTCCGCACGGCGGACAACAGCGGCCGCTTCATGGCCATGTTCCCGGCAGACAACGGCACGCCCGCGGCCGGCGCCTCCAAGTTCACCGCCACGCTGTTCAACACCTCGATCAACAGTCTGGACAACACCTTCAACGACCTGAAGGTCAGCAAGGGCTTCGCCATGGGTGGCGGCAAGGCCACCGTCAATGCCGGCCTGTTCTACGGCAAGCAGGACGTTGCGCTGACCTGGTACTGGAACCAGTACACCGTCGACATGAAGAACACCGGCGCGGCTGCAACCTTCGCCACCGCCGGCTGGGACACCTGGGGCGGCTGCTGCGTGCGCAACTTCGACGTCAGCTACACCACGCTGGCGCCCTATGCGTCGCTGAACTGGGAAGCCGGCCCGCTGACGCTGGACATGAGCCTGCGGCGCGACCAGCAGAAGGCATCCGGCTGGGCCCAGGAAGACAACCCGACCACCAAGACCTGGAACAAGGCCGGGCAGCAGACGGTGGACTACAAGCTCAGCCACACCTCGTACTCGCTGGGCGGCAACTACCAGCTCACGCGGGACCTGGCCTGGTTCGCCCGCATGAGCAACGGCGTGGCCTTCAGCGCGGACCGGCTGCTGTACGGCAATCCGCTGAACGGCTCGGTGCCGGTGGCCGTCAATGAGGTCAAGCAGGTCGAAGGAGGTGCGAAGTGGCGCTCGGGCGGCTTCAGCTTGTTCGCCACGCTGTTCGAGGCGCGCACGGCCGAGAGCAACTACGAGGCCACCACCCAGACCTTCACCACCAACAAGTACAAGGCCAACGGCCTGGAACTGGAGCTGGGCTATCGGCTGGGCGACTTCAAGCTGGTCGCCGGCAGCACCTTCACCAAGGCCAAGATCACGGCCTCGAACGACGCCAAGACCGTCGGCAACCGTCCGCGCCGCCAGGCCGAACTCGTGTACCAGCTGGCGCCGTCGTACAGCTTCGGTCCGGTGGAAGTGGGTGCCGCCGTGATCGGCACCGGCAAGAGCTGGGGCGATGATGCGAACACCATCACCCAGCCCGGCTTCACTGTGCTCAACGCCTTCGTGAACTACCAGGTCAATGACAAGCTGGGCCTGTCGGTCAGCGCCAACAACCTGACCAACACCATCGGCTACACGGAGGTTGAGGGCGACGGCCACGCTGCCCGCTCGATCAACGGCCGCACGGTCAAGGCATCGGTGAAGTACACCTTCTGATGCCGAGCGGGCCGCTGGGGCGGCCCGTCCAGCCCCGCCGAGACGGCGGCGCCTGCAAGGGCGCCGCCGTTTTCCGCTTGGGGCCCGGCATGCACGCAACACCACACACGGCCGACCAATGCGCCCCGCCCACCCGCCAGCCGACACGCCCGAAACCCGCCCCGCCTGGCACTTCACCCCGCGCGCGCACTGGATGAATGACCCCAACGGCCTGATCTTCCACCGCGGCACCTGGCACCTGTTCTTCCAACACCACCCGCACGGCAGAACCTGGGGGCCGATGCACTGGGGCCACGCGACCAGCGGCGACCTGCTGCGCTGGCAGGAGCAGCCGATCGCGCTGGCGCCCGACCACCTGGGCATGGTGTTCTCGGGAAGTGCGGTGCTGGACTCCGGCAATCGCAGCGGCCTGGGACCGGCCGGCAGCCAGCCGCTGGTGATGATGTTCACCCACCACGACATGGCCGACGAGCAGGCCGGCCGCATCGACCGCCAGCACCAGAGCCTGGCCTTCAGCCTGGACGGCGGCGCCACCTGGACCACCCACGCCGGCAACCCGGTGATGCCCAACCCCGGCGTGCAGGACTGGCGCGACCCCAAGCTGCGCTGGCTGCCGCAGCGGCAGTGCTGGACCATGGCCCTGGCCTGCGGCGACCACATCCGCTTCTACAGCTCGCCGGACCTGAAACGCTGGACCGAGGACAGCCGCTTCGGCGGCGCTGGCGTCGGTGCACATGGCGGCGTGTGGGAATGCCCCGATCTGATCCCGCTGACGGCGCCCGATGGCCGCACACATTGGGTGTTGCTGGTCAGCCTGACGCCCGGCGGACCGAACGGCGGATCGGCCACGCAGTACTTCATCGGCGACTTCGATGACCGCACGTTCACGCCACACGACACCCGCACACGCTGGCTGGACTTCGGCCCCGACAACTACGCCGGGGTCACCTGGGCCGAGGTCGACGACCGCGCCCTGTTCATCGGCTGGATGAGCAACTGGCAATACGCCGACAAGGTGCCCACCGCGCCTTGGCGCAGCGCAATGACGATGCCGCGCGAACTGCAACTGCGCACCGCGCCCGACGGCCTGCGCGTGGCCAGCGTGCCGGCGCGCGAGGTGGCGACGCTGTGCCAGCCGGCCACGCTGGCGCGGCAGGGCGTGGCGCTGGGCGACGCGGCGCTGGACCTGTCGGCCGCGCTGGCTGGCACGCAGGGCCGCTTTGTGCTGCAGCTGTCGACCGCCGCGCTGCGCGGCTTCACGCTGACGCTGGGCAATGCCGCGGGCGATGTACTGCGCATCGGCTTCGATGCGACCGCCGGCTGCTGGTGGATCGACCGCAACGCCAGCGGCGACGTCGGCTTCCACCCGGTCTTCGCCCAGCGCGCCACGGCAGCGCGGCTGGCCACCGCCGCCAAGTCCGACCTGCAACTGTGGTTCGACGCCACCTCGGTGGAACTGTTCGCCGACGACGGGCTGTCGGTGATGACCGCGCTGTTCTTCCCGCGCCAGCCCTGGAACCGGGCCACGCTGGCGTCGGACGACGGGCTGATGCTGGACACGCTCGAACTCAGGCCGCTGCGTGATTCGCGGTAGTTCCGAGTCCGGTTCGGGCTCATTGCGGACCTTGAGGTTGGCCCTGCTTGGTCTTGCGGATGCTTCGCAGCGTTCGCTGCACCGCGCCGGGTCTCGCCCCGGCAGGCGA
>CALMIF010000519.1 GCA_937864045.1 uncultured Aquabacterium sp.
AGGGCAGGCCCTTCTTCACCAGGTAGTCGGCCAGGTCGGTGGCGGTGGCATAGCCGCGCTTGGCAGCGGCCTCCATCGCGGCCGGCTTCACCGTGATGCCAGCCACCATCTCGGCCATGATGCGCAGGGTGCCGGCCAGGGTGTCCACCGTGTCGAACAGCGGCTCCTTGTCTTCCTGGTTGTCCTTGTTGTAGGCCAGGGGCTGGCCCTTCATCAGGGTGATCAGGCCCATCAGGTGGCCGATGACGCGGCCGCTCTTGCCGCGGGCCAGCTCGGCCACGTCGGGGTTGCGCTTCTGCGGCATGATCGACGAGCCGGTGCAGTAGCGGTCGGCCAGGTCGATGAAGCCGAAGTTCTGGCTCATCCACAGCACCAGCTCCTCGGCCAGGCGGCTGACATGCACCATGGTGATGCTGGCAAACGCCAGGAACTCCATCGCGAAGTCGCGGTCGCTGACCGCGTCCAGGCTGTTCTCGCACACACCGTCGAAGCCCAGCTCGCGGGCGACGAACTCGCGGTCCAGCGGGTAGCTGGTGCCGGCCAGCGCGGCGGCGCCCAGCGGCAGGCGGTTGCAGCGCTTGCGCACGTCGGCCAGGCGCTCGGCGTCGCGGGCGAACATCTCCACATAGGCCAGCAGGTGGTGGGCAAAGCTCACCGGCTGCGCCACCTGCAGGTGGGTGAAGCCGGGCATCACGGTGGCGGTGTTCTTGGCCGCCACGTCGACCAGGGCGCGCTGCATGTCGACCAGCAGGCCCGCCAGCGCGTCGATCTCGCCGCGCAGCCACAGGCGCACGTCGGTGGCCACCTGGTCGTTGCGGCTGCGGCCGGTGTGCAGGCGCTTGCCGGCGTCGCCCACCAGCTGGGTCAGGCGGGCCTCGATGTTCAGATGCACGTCCTCCAGCTCCAGCTTCCACTGGAACTGGCCGCCCTCGATCTCCTGCGTGATCTGCGCCATGCCGCGGCGGATGTCGGCCAGGTCGGCCGCGCCGATCACGCCCTGCGCCGCCAGCATCGCCGCATGCGCCAGGCTGCCCTGGATGTCGGCGCGCCACAGGCGCTGGTCGAAGTCGACGCTGGCGGTGTAGCGCTTGACCAGCTCGCTCATCGGCTCGGAGAACAGGGCCGACCACGCCTGGGATTTCTGGTCGAGTTGGTTGCCGGACATGGGCGCAGTCTTCGCGTGGAATGGTGAAAAACGGCGCGGCCGGGCGCAGGGCGCCGGCCGCGGGGCAGCCCGTATTATCCCGTCGACCCCCCGCTGTTGCTGCCCATGGCGCCTGCCAAACCTCCCGTCCCACCCGCCGTTGCCGGCGACGCTGCCGAGACCGGCCAGCGCGACACCAGCCTGTGGCCCGACACGGGGCACCGGCAGCCGGCGGCCAGCTCGCTGTTCAACGCCTCGCGCTTCGACCCGCTGCACCTGCAGGCCGCGGCCGACCGGCGCCGCCTGGCCCAGCAGTTCGACCTGTGCCGTCCGGCGCTGGCGCTGCGCGTGCTGCTGGCGGTGCAACTGGCGGTGCTGCTGGCCGGCGCGCCGCTGGCCCGGGGCTGGCTGGATGCCGGCAGCCGCGCCGCGGTGGGCGCCTTTGCCGCGCTGGCCGCCAGCCTGCTGTGGCTGCCCGCAGCCTGCGCGCTGCGGCCCTGGCTGGCCGGGCGCAGCACGGCATGGCGCGACGGCGTGCTGACAGCGCTGGGCGCACTGGCCGGCCTGGCCGGCTGGGCGATGGTGGCCGCACCGGGCCTGGTGCAGGGCGGCGGCGGCGCGGCGGCCGGCAGCGCGTTGGCCGGCGCGGGCCTGGCCTTCGGCACCTGGCGCTGGCTGGGCCTGCGGGCGGCGGCGGCGCAGCCGGTCGAGGCCAGCGCGCGCCTGGCCGAGCTGCAGTCGCGCATCCGCCCGCACTTTTTGTTCAACGCGCTGAACACCGCCCTGGCCCTGGTGCAGGTCGACCCGCAGCGCGCCGAGGCGGTGCTGGAAGACCTGGCCCAGCTGTTCCGCGCCGCGCTGGCCGAGGCGGGCAGCGCGGTCAGCCTGGACGACGAGATCGACCTGGCCCAGCGCTACCTGGCCATCGAGCAGCTGCGCTTCGGCGAGCGCCTGCAGCTGGTGTGGGACCTGGACCCCGCCGCCGCCGGCGCCAGCCTGCCGCCGCTGGTGCTGCAGCCGCTGGTGGAGAACGCGGTGCGCCACGGCATCGAGCCGGCACCGGCCGGCGGGCGCATCGTTGTCACCACCAAGGCGGTGCGGGGCATGGCCATCGTGCTGGTGACCAACACCCTGCCGCCGGTGCCCGGGCCCGGCGGCCATGGCATCGCCCAGGCCAACGTGGCCGAGCGCCTGCGCCTGCTGCACGACGTGGCGGCCACGGTGCACTGTGGCGTCGAGCATGGCCTGTACAACGCCCGCATCGAGGTGCCGCTGTGACGGCCGAGGCCGGCCCGGCGCCGCTGCGGGTGCTGATCGTCGACGACGAGCCGCTGGCCCGGCTGCGCCTGCGTGGCCTGGTCGAGGCCAGCACCGTGCCGCCGGCCTGCGTGGTGGGCGAGGCGGGTGATGCCACGCAGGCGCAGGCCCTGCTGGCCGCCACCGCCTGCGACCTGGTGCTGCTGGACATCGCCATGCCCGGCGCCAGTGGCCTGCAGCTGGCCGATGCCCTGCGCCGCGCCGCGCAGCCGCCGCTGGTGGTTTTTGTCACCGCGCATGCCAGCCATGCGCTGCGCGCCTTCGAGCTGGATGCCGCCGACTACATCACCAAGCCGGTGCGGCGCGAGCGGCTGCAGGCCGCGCTGTGGCGGGTGGCGCAGCGGCGTGCCGGGCCGCCGGCACCGGTGGCGGCCGAGGCCGGCCCGGTGCTGGTGGTCAGCGACCGCGGCCGGGTGCTGCGCGTGCCGCCGGCCGAGGTGGTGTACCTGAAGGCCGAGCTGAAGTACGTGACCCTGCGCACCGCCCAGGGCCAGTGGCTGCTCGACGAGCCGCTTGCCGACCTGGCGCAGCGGCTGGGCGAGGGCTTCCTGCGCGTGCACCGCAACGCCCTGGTGGCGCGCAGCGCCGTGCGGGCGCTGGAGCGGGCTCCGCTGGACGGCAGCACCGACGGCGAGGAAAGCTGGGTGGTGCGTCTGGCCAACGGCGAGGCGCTGGCCGTCTCGCGCCGGCAACTGCCGGCGGTGCGAGAGGCGCTGGCCGCCGGTTGACGGCCGGCCGCTGCGCTCAGCTGCGGCGGCGGCGCGCCATCAGGCCCACGGCAGCCATGCCAGCCAGCATCAGGGCGTCGGTTTGCGGTTCGGGCACCGCGCTGACGGTCAGGCCGGTCAGCGTGCCGTTGTAGGTGCCCAGCTGCATGGCAGCGCCCGTGGTCAGGTCGATGCCGAACAGGCCGGTGCCCAGCGAACCGTCGTCCATGTTCAGGGCGGCATAGCCCATGCCGTTGGCGATCTCGAAGCCGTTGGCGCGCAGCGCATCCACACCCAGGGCACCGACCGGGCTGATGGTCGGGCTGTTGAAGGCGCTGGGCGCCATCATCAGCATGTCGGTGCTGGTGTTGATGTAGTACAGCGCAGTGCTGGGCGGCATGGTCTGCATCGCCATGCTGTTGGTGTAGGCCACAGCGGTGTAGCCGGTGCCGATGTTGCTGGCGGCATTGCCCACTGCACCGTTGCCGACGTTGATGGCGAAGTTGCTGCCCGCCGAGCTGACCAGGCGCAACGACGCCACACCGGGGTTGGTCCGGCTGTTGAAGTCGGCCACCGGGTTGAAATCGATGCCGTAGCCCAGGTTGGACTGCACCACTGGCGACGACAGCATCGCCACCTCGGTGGCAGCGCCGGTCATCTCATCGAGGGTGTAGACCTTGTTCGACACCGAGACGCCGTACAGCTTGCCGTCGGCGGGGCGCTGGTCGATGCCCACCAGCCGGTCGCCGGCGGCCAGGCCGGTGATGGCGGTGGTGGTTGCGCCGGCGATGTTCGCGGTGTCGATGCGGGCCAGTTGGCCGGCGCTGGTCAGGCCGACGAGGGTGATGGCCTGGGCGCCAGCGGCGGCAAATGCCAGGGCGGCGGTGGCGATGGCAGTGCGGGCAAGACGGGGCATGGTGGGTTCCTTGAGATCGATGGCGTGGGTAGGACGCCAGCCCGCTGCACACCTGCGCAAACCGGGCCGACCCACCGCCATACGAACCGCCCGCCCGCGCGGATGCAGGCCAACGCACCCAAATACACCGCCCCCCCTGAACGCGGGGGTCAGGGCAGCAGGATGGTGCAGCCCGTGGTGCCGCGCGCCTCCAGCGCCACATGCGCCTGGGCCACGTCGGCCAGCGCGAAGCGCTGGTCGATGCGGATCTTCACCGCGCCGCTTTCGACCACGGCGAACAGGTCGTCGGCCATCTTCTGCGTCGCCTCGCGGGTCGACATGTGGGTGAACAGCGTCTGCCGCGTCACGTACAGCGAGCCCTTGGCGCCCAGGATGCCGGGTGCAAACGCCGGTGCCGGGCCGCTGGCGTTGCCGAAGCTGGCCATCAGGCCGAAGGGGCGCAGGCAGTCCAGGCTGCCTTCCCAGGTGTCCTTGCCCACCGAGTCGTAGACCACCTTGACGCCCCTGCCGCCGGTGATGTCCTTGACGCGGGCGACGAAGTCCTCGCTGCGGTAATTGATGGCGTGCGCGGCGCCGTGGTCCAGCGCCAGCTGGCACTTGGCGTCGCTGCCGGCAGTGGCGATCAGCTGCAGGCCCAGCGCCTTGGCCCACTGGCAGGCGATCAGGCCGACACCGCCGGCCGCGGCATGGAACAGCACATGGTCGCCGGCCTGCAGGCCCTCGACCGGCAGCGTCTTCTTCAGCAGGTACTGCGCGGTCAGGCCCTTGAGCATCATCGCCGCGCCGGTCTCGAAGCTGATCGCGTCGGGCAGCCTGCAGACGGTGCGCGCCGGCATCACGCGGGCCTCGCTGTAGCTGCCGGGCGGGTTGCTGGCGTAGGCGGCGCGGTCGCCCGGCTTCAGGTGCGTCACGCCGTCGCCCACCGCCTCGACGATGCCGGCGCCCTCCATGCCCAGGCTCAGCGGCAGCGGGTTCTGGTACAGGCCGGTGCGCTGGTAGACGTCGATGAAGTTCAGGCCGATGGCGTGGTGGCGGATGCGGATCTCGCCGGGGCCGGGCTCGCCCACCGGCAGGTCGACGAGCTGCATCTGCTCGGGGCCGCCGTACTGGCGGATCTGAACGGTCTTGGGCATGGTCGTCTCCTGGCGTTCAGGGTGATGAAAACGGGGCGCCAGCGTAACCGCAGCGGTCCCGCCCTGCCCGCCCGGGGTTGCCCGGCACGGCTGCCCACGGTGCCGGCATTCCTGCATGCCGGCGGCCGGCGGCGCTGGCCACAATCGCCCGCCATGGTGCGTCACGAAGCAAAGGCTCGACTGAACCCGCAAGGGCGAGGAGTGGC
>CALMIF010000520.1 GCA_937864045.1 uncultured Aquabacterium sp.
CACACCATGAACTTCCTGACCGCCGACCAATTCGCCGCCGCCAACAAGGCCAACATCGAAACCCTGTTCGGCCTGACCAGCAAGGCCTTCGAAGGCGTGGAAAAGCTCGTCGAGCTGAACCTGCAAGTCGCCAAGGCCACCCTGGCCGAGACCGCCGAGAACGCCAAGGCTGCCCTGTCGGTGAAGGACGCGCAAGAGCTGCTGGCGCTGCAAGCCAGCCTGCTGCAGCCCTCGGCCGAGAAGGCCGCGGCCTACAGCCGCCACTTGTACGACATCGCCACCGCCACCGGCGGCGAGTTCACCAAGGCTGCCGAAGCCCAGTTCGCCGAGATGCAGAAGAGCTTCAACGGCCTGGTGGACGGCGCGCTGAAGAACGCCCCCGCCGGCAGCGAGCAGGCCGTGACCCTGGTGAAGTCGGCCATGACCGCCGCCAACAACGCCTACGAAAGCGTGCACAAGGCCGCCAAGCAGGCCGCCGACATCGCCGAAGCCAACTTCACCGCCGTGACCAACACCGCCGTGAAGGCCAGCCAGGCCGCCGCCAAGTCGGCCAAGCGCGCCGCCTGATCGCGCATGCGCCCGGCCCCGCGGCCGTGCGTTGCAACGTTTGTCTCCTCGGTATCCCCGAACACAGGTTCCGGATACCCTTTCAAGCCCAGCGGCAACCCCGCTGGGTTTTTTTCTTGCCGGGCGCAGGCGTTGCCCGGCTGCCGGTCAGTGGCTCAGCGCCGCCAGCCGGGCGCGCAGCGCGGGCAAGGCGGCCGTCGCCGCCTCGCGGCCGGCGTCGATCGCCCGCTGCCGCGCCGTGAAGTCGGCGCTGGACACGCCCACCAGCTTCGGCCGGATCACCAGGTCGGCGTCCTTCAGCTCCAGCTGGTTGATGCTGCGGCCCATGATGGCGAAGGTCTGCAGCAGCAGCTTGAACGGGTCGCCGGTGGCGTTGCCGTCGGGCGGGCTGGAGATGTCGACCGCGATCACCAGCTCGGCACCCATCTGCCGCGCAAAGCGCACCGGCACCGGCGACACCAGGCCGCCGTCCACGTATTCGCGCGTGCCGATCTTCACCGGCTGGAACACCGCCGGCACCGCGCTGGACGCCCGCACCGCCACGCCCACGTCGCCGCGCTGGAAGAGCATGGGCGCGCCGTTGTCCAGGTCAGTGGCGACGATGCCCAGCGGCAGCGGCAGCTGCTCGATTGTGCGGTTGCCGGTCGCCTCGCGCACGTAGCGCGCCAGCGCCTCGCCGCGGATCAGGCCGCGCCCGGGAAAGGCCCAGTCGGTGATCGCCGACTCGTCCATCGCCAGCGCCTGCTTGGCCAGCGCCGCGCCATTTCTGCCAGCCGCATACAGCGCCGCCACCAGGCTGCCGGCCGAGGTGCCGGCCACCAGGTCGACCTGGATGCCGGCTTCCTCCAGCACCTGGATCACGCCGATGTGGGCGAAGCCGCGCGCCGCGCCGCCACCCAGGGCCAGGCCGATGCGCGGCGGGCGCGGTGGTTTGGGTGGCCCCGATGGTGGTGAAGGCGGCGCAGGTGGGGCGGGCGGCGGCGCCACCGGTGCGGTCTGGCACCCCGCCAGGCCGGCGGCGGCGGTCAGCGCGAGCAGGCTGCGCCAAGCATCTCGTCGGTTCATCCGACGATTCTAGGAAGGGCAAGCGCGGTTTCCGGCTTTCTTTATTCCATCTCAGAATGAGTGTCCAACGAATCTGTCGTTCTCAACCATAAGGCGCACCGCTACAGTCGCGCGCTTCGCACGGCCATGCGGCAGTGCAACAAATACAGAAAACGACATCCCATGGACTGGATCGCGATCGCGAGCGGCTTCGGCATCGGCGCCATCGTCGGCATGACCGGCGTGGGCGGCGGCTCGCTGATGACGCCGCTCTTGATCGGCGTCTTCAAGCTGAACCCGGCGGTGGCCATCGGCACCGACCTGTGGTTCGCCGCCATCACCAAGAGCGGCGGCGCCTGGGCGCACCACCGCCACGGCCATGTCGACTACCGCATCACCGGGCGGATGCTGGCTGGCAGCATCCCGGCGGCGCTGGCCACCATCGGCCTGATGCACTTCACCGGCATCACCAAGGGCTGGGCCCATGCCCTGACCTTCTCGCTGGGCATCGCCCTGCTGGTGACGGCCGTGGTGGTGGCCTACCGCCAGGCCTGGCAGGCGCTGGGCTTGCGGCTGGAGCGCTGGCTGCCCGAGCGCCGCAAGGCGGTGCTGACGGTGGTGGCCGGCGTGCTGCTGGGCGTGCTGGTCAGCTTGAGTTCCATCGGCGCCGGGGCGCTCGGTGCAACGCTGATCCTCCTGCTGTACCCTCGCCTGCCCGCGCAACGGCTGGTGGGCACCGACATCGCGCATGCGGTGCCGCTGACGCTGGTGGCCGGCATCGGGCACGCCACGCTGGGCCATGTGGAATGGGGCCTGCTGGCGGCCCTGCTGGTGGGCAGCCTGCCCGGCATCTGGCTGGGTGCGCAGCTCACCAAGGCCATGCCCGAGCGGCTGGTGCGCGCCCTGCTGTGCGTGTCGCTGGTGACCGCCGGTCTCAAGGTCATCCACTGACCCGGAACTCCTGAATCTCTTCTGCCATGTACGCCTACACCGATTTCGACCGCCAGTTCGTGCACGCCCGTGCCGCGCAATTCCGCGACCAGCTGACCCGCCACCTGGCCGGCGAGCTGCCCGACGACGACTTCCGCGCCCTGCGCCTGCAGAACGGCTGGTACGTGCAGCGCCACGCGCCGATGCTGCGGGTGGCCGTGCCCTACGGTGCGCTGAGCGCGCCGCAGCTGCGCACCCTGGCCCGCATCGCCCGCGAGCACGACCGCGGCTACGGCCACTTCACCACGCGGCAGAACCTGCAATACAACTGGATTCCGCTGACCCAGGCCGCCGACGTGATGGACCAGCTGGCGGCGGTGGACATGCACGGCATCCAGACCAGCGGCAACTGCATCCGCAACATCACCACCGACGCCCTGGCCGGCGTGGCCGCTGACGAGATCGTCGACCCGCGCCCCTACTGCGAGGTGATGCGCCAGTGGAGCACGCTGCACCCCGAGTTCGCCTTCCTGCCGCGCAAGTTCAAGATCGCCGTCAGCGGCGCCGCCGAGGACCGCGCCGCCATCGCCTGGCACGACGTGGGCCTGCAGCTGAAGAAGAACGCCGCCGGCGAGGTCGGCTTCCAGGTGTTCGTGGGCGGCGGCATGGGCCGCACGCCGATCACCGCCAGCGAGATCCGCGCCTTCCTGCCCTGGAACCAGATCCTGTGCTACCTGGAAGCCATCGTCCGCGTCTACAACCGCTACGGCCGGCGTGACAACGCCTACAAGGCGCGCATCAAGATCCTGGTCAAGGCCGAGGGCCAGAAATACTTCGACGCGGTCGAGGCCGAATTCGCCCGCATCCTCAACGAGGACGTGGGCGCGGGCCTGCAACTGATTCCGCAGGCGGAGTTCGACCGCATCGCCGCCTGCTTCGCCCGGCCTGCTGCGGTGCAGCCGGCCGCCGAGGTGGCCGCGCCGACCGACGCCCCGCTGCCCTACCAGCGCTGGCTGCAGCGCAACGTGCATGCGCACCAGGTGCCGGGCTACCGCGCCGTCACGCTGTCGCTCAAGCGCGCCGGCCTGCCGCCGGGTGACGCCACCGACGCGCAGATGGAGACCGCGGCCGCGCTGTCCGAGCGTTATTCGCTGGGCGAGCTGCGCGTCAGCCACGACCAGAACCTGGTGCTGCCCTGGGTGCGCCAGGCCGATCTGCCGGCGTTGTTCGAGGCCGCCCGCGCGGCAGGCTTCGCCACGCCCAACATCGGCCTGATCACCGACATGATCAACTGCCCAGGCGGCGACTTCTGCGCCCTGGCCAATGCGCGCAGCATCCCTGTGGCCGCGGCGATCACCGAGCGATTCGCCGACCTGGACGAAGTGACCGACATCGGCGACATCGACCTGCACATCAGCGGCTGCATCAACAGCTGCGGCCACCACCACAGCGGCCACATCGGCATCCTCGGCGTCGACAAGGACGGCAGCGAGTGGTACCAGGTGAGCCTGGGCGGCAGCGATGGCAGCACCATCAGCGGCGCGTCGGTCGCCGGCAAGGTGATCGGACCGTCGTTCGCGGCCGAGGAAGTGCCCGACGTGATCGAGGCCGTGATCGAGATCTACCTCGACCAGCGCACGCCCGGCGAGCGCTTCATCGACACCGTGCGCCGCATCGGCCTGCCGCCCTTCAAGGCCGCCGCCGACGCGCAGCGCCACCTGACCGCCGCGCACTGACACGCGGAGAGCCTTCACATGACCATCCAGTTCATCACCCCCGCATTGCACGACCCCTGGCACGCTGACCAGGGCGAAGACGGGCCGCAGCCGCACCCGCCGGTGCGCGCCCACAGCCTGCTGTCGCTGGAGCAGTGGCACGCGGTGCGCGACACCTGGCCGGCCGACGTGCCCGCCGGCGTCAGCGTCGCCAACACCGTCGACATCGAGACGCTCGCCGCCGACCTGCCCCGCATTGGCCTGGTGGTGCTGCACTTCCCGAAGTGGGTCGACGGCCGCGCCTACACCCAGGCCCGGCTGCTGCGCACGCGGTTCCGCTTCACCGGCCATGTCCGCGCCACCGGCGACGTGCTGGTCGACATGGTGCCGCTGCTGGACCGCACCGGCTTCAGCCAGGCGCAACTGCGCGCCGACCAGAGGCTGGCCGCGGCCGAGCGTGCACTGGGCTTCTTTGCCGGCCACTACCAGGGCGATGTGCTGCAGCCCAAGCCTGCCTTTGCCCGTGACCTGAGCCAGGAAGCCGGCCCGGCCGCCGACCGCGCCCGCGCCGAGTTGCACGCAGGCCAGGGCATCTGAAGGATCGACCATGACCGCCATCGCCTTGTACGCCCGCGCCACCGCCGGTTTCGACGACCGCGTGGCCGCCACCGTGCAGCGCCTGCGTGACGCTGCGGCTGCCCATCCGGGCACCATTGTGCAGTCGACCAGCCTCGGCGCCGAGGACATGGTCATCACCGACCTGATCGCCCGCCACCGGCTGCCGATCACCATCGCCACGCTGGAGACCGGCGCGCTGCATGCCGAGACGGTGGCGCTGATCGATCGCATCACCGAGCGCTACGCCCTGCCGGTGGCCGTGTTCCGGCCGCAGGCCGAGGCGGTGATCCAGTTCGTGAAGACGAATGGCGACAAGGCCATGTACCAGAGCCTGGACCTGCGCAAGGCCTGCTGCGGCGTGCGCAAGATGGAGCCCCTGTCGCGCATGCTGGCCGGCCAGACCGCCTGGGTGACGGGCCTGCGCCGCGAGCAGAGCAACGCCCGTGGCGAGGTGCCGTTTGCCGACCGCGATGACGCCGGTCGCACCAAGCTCAACGCCATCGCCGACTGGAGCTGGGCCGATGTCTGGCTCTACATCCAGCAGAACGACGTGCCCTACAACCCGCTGCACGACCAGTTCATGCCCAGCATCGGCTGCGCGCCCTGCACCCGCGCCATCGCGGTGGGCGAGCCCTTCCGCGCCGGGCGCTGGTGGTGGGAAGACGAATCGCTGAAGGAATGCGGCCTGCATGTGAAGCAGGACGGCGCCGTCTCGATGATTGGAGAGAAATGATGAACGCCCGCGTGAACCTGGACACCCTGCTGCCGGAACTCGACCACCGGCACCTGGACTGGCTGGAAGAGGAAGCCATCTTCATCCTGCGCGAAGTCGCGGCCAGCTTCGAACGCCCTGCCCTGCTGTTCTCGGGTGGCAAGGATTCCTGCGTGGTCTTGCGCCTGGCCGAAAAGGCCTTCAAGACGCGCATCAGCGGCAATGACTTCAAGGGCAAGCTGCCCTTCCCGCTGCTGCATGTGGACACCGGCCACAACTTCCCCGAGGTCATCACCTTCCGCGACCAGCGCGTCGCCGAGATGGGCGAGCGCCTGGTGATCGGCCACCTGGAAGACAGCATGAAGCGCGGCACGGTGCGCCTGGCGCACCCGCTGGAATCACGCAACGGCCACCAGACGGTGACCCTGCTGGAGGCCATCGAGGAGCACCGCTTCGACTGCCTGATCGGCGGCGCGCGGCGCGACGAGGAGAAGGCGCGCGCCAAGGAGCGCATCTTCAGCCACCGCGACAGCTTCGGCCAATGGCAGCCCAAGGAGCAGCGGCCCGAGCTGTGGACGCTGTTCAACACCCGCCACCGGCCGGGCGAGCACTTCCGCAGCTTCCCGATCAGCAACTGGACCGAGCTGGACGTCTGGCTGTACCTGGCGCGCGAAGACATTCCGCTGCCGCCGCTGTACTACGCCCACCAGCGCCCCGTGATCCGCCGCAAGGGCCTGCTGGTGCCGCTGACCGCCGTGACGCCACCCGAGGCCGGCGAGACGGTGGAGACCGCCACCGTGCGATTCCGCACCGTCGGCGACATGACCTGCACCTGCCCGGTGGAAAGCGACGCACAGACCGCCGCCGACATCGTGGCCGAGACCCTCACCGTGACGGTGAGCGAACGCGGCGCCACCCGCATGGACGACCGTACCAGCGAGGCCTCGATGGAGCGCCGCAAGAAAGAGGGGTATTTCTGATGAGCGCCGTTCTCAAGCCCGCCCAGGCGCAGCAGGACCACCGCGCCCTGCGCTTCCTCACCGCCGGCAGCGTCGACGACGGCAAGAGCACGCTGATCGGCCGCCTGCTGTTCGACAGCCAGGCCATCCTGGCCGACCAGCTGCAGAACCTGGAAAAGCGTGCCGCCGGTGCGCCGGTCGACCTGAGCCTGCTGACCGACGGCCTGGAGGCCGAGCGTGAACAGGGCATCACCATCGACGTGGCCTACCGCTACTTCGCCACCCGGCACCGCAAGTTCATCATTGCCGACGCGCCGGGCCATGAGCAGTACACCCGCAACATGGTGACCGCCGCCGCCGGCAGCGACGCTGCGGTGGTGCTGGTCGACATCACCAAGATCGACTGGCGTGCCGCGGCAGCCGCCGGCAGCCTGGTCAAGCTGCTGCCGCAAACACGCCGCCATGCCCTGCTGGCCCACCTGCTGCGTGTGCCCAGCATCGTGTTCGCGGTGAACAAGCTGGACGCGGTGGACGACCCCGAGGCCGCCTTCCGCGCCACCGAGGCCGCCCTGCAGGCCTTCGCCGCCGAGGCCGGCATCACCACCGTGGCCGCCACCATCCCGGTGAGCGCCCTGCGCGGCGACAACGTGACCCTGCCGCTGGACGCACCCTGGTACGACGGCCCCAGCCTGCTGCAACTGCTGGAACGCCTGCCGACCACGCAGGAGCGCACCGAAGGCAGCCTGCTGCAGCCGGTGCAGTACGTGGCGCGTGACGACGCCGAGGAAGGCCAGACCGCCCAGGGCGCCGGCCACCAGCCGCGCGTGTTCTGGGGCCGCATCGCCCATGGCAGCGTGAAGGCGGGGGATGCGGTGCAGGTCTTCCCCAGCGGCGAAACCGCCGTGGTGGCCGCCGTGCGCCGCGCCGGCAGCACGGTGGCCAGCGCGCAGGCGGGTGAATCGGCCGGCATCGTGCTCGACCGCCAGCTCGACATCTCGCGCGGCGACTGGATCGCCAGCCCGGGCGGTCTGCAACCGGCCCAGCGCTTCAACGCGACCCTGGCCTGGCTGGACACCGAGCCCGCCACCGTCGGCCGCAAGTACTGGGTGCGCCACGGCAACCGCTGGGTGCAGGCGCGCATCGCCGCCATCGCCCACCGGCTGGACATCCACGACCTGCAGCCGGTCGACGCCGACACGCTGCAGGTCAACGAGATCGGCGACGTGACCATCGAGGTGCAGCAGCCGCTGCCGGTCGAGCCCTACGCCAGCAACCGGGTGGGCGGCGCACTGATCGTCGTCGACCCGGCCAGCAACCGCACCAGCGGCGCGCTGCTGGTGCGCGCAGCGGGGTGACCCAGCCCAGCCCGCCCCTGCCCTCCACGGCGCCGGTCACCGCCGCCGCGCCAGCCGGTGCGCGGGTGGTGTTCATCGGCGCCGGGCCCGGCGCGGCCGACCTGATCACCGTGCGCGGCGCCCAGCGCCTGGGCCGTGCCGAGGTGGTGCTGTTCGACGCGCTGACCGACCCGGCGCTGCAGGCGCTGGCGCCGCAGGCGCGCTGGATCGACGTCGGCAAGCGCGGCTTCGGCCATGCCACCGGCCAGGCGGCGATCAATGCGCTGCTGGTCGAGGCGGCGCAGGCGCATGCCCATTCCCACGGCCATGTGGTGCGCCTGAAGGGCGGCGACCCCAGCATCTTCGGCCGGCTGGAAGAGGAGATGGCCGCGCTGCAGGCCGCCGGCATCGGCTACGAGGTGGTGCCCGGCGTCAGCGCCGCACTGGCCGCCGCGGCCGGCACCGGCCGGCCGCTGACGCGACGCGGCCATGGCCGCAGCGTCAGCCTGACCACCGCGATGACGCACCTGGGCATCCTGCAGGCCACGCGCACCGCCGACACCGAGGTCTTCTACATGGCCGGCCGCCAGCTGGCCGCGCTGTCGGCGCACCTGATGGACGCCGGCTGGCCGGGCAGCACGCCGGTCTGCGTGGTCTCGCGCGCCGGCTGGCCCGATGCCATCACCACCGACCACAGCGTGGCCACGCTGGCCGACGCCACGATGCCGCATGCCGAGCGGCCGGCCGTGGTGACGGTGGGCGCCGGCGC
>CALMIF010000521.1 GCA_937864045.1 uncultured Aquabacterium sp.
CCCGGCCGCACAGCGCGGCAGCCGACACGGCGCTGGAATTGCAGATCGGCGACGCCCGCTGGCCGCTGCGCGCCCGGGCCCTGGGCGATGGCCGGCATGACGTGACGCTGGGTGAGCGCCGCCTGCCCCTGGCCGTCTACGTGCACGGCGAGCGGGTGGCGGTGTTCGCGCCCGAGCACAGCGCCGTGCTGCAGCAGATCGACGCCATCGCCCATGCCGGCGAGGGCGCGGCCGAGGGCGGCCAGCTGACCGCGCCGATGCCGGGCAAGGTGATCAGCTTCCTCGCCAAGGTGGGTGACAGCGTGGCCAAGGGCCAGGCGCTGGCGGTGATGGAGGCGATGAAGATGGAGCACACGCTGCACGCCCCGCGCGACGGCGTGGTGGCCGAGCTGCTGTATGCGGTGGGTGACCAGGTGGCCGAGGGCGGTGAACTGCTGAAGCTGGCCCCGGCCTGAGGTGGTGGTGGCCCGGCTACTTCGGGCTGCGCCAGCGCGGCAGCCAGCTGGGGCGTGCGGGCGCCAGCGGTGCGGGCTCGCTGTCGCCGGCGCGGCGGCTGGCCTGGTGCAGGCTGGCGGTGCGCGGCATCGGCCCGGCCAGCGACGGCGGTTGTGTCATGCCGAAGCCCGAGGTGTCGCGGCCCCAGTCGTTGGCCTGGGCGGCATGGCCCGGCACGCCGGGCTGGCCGGCAGAGGCCTCGCGGAACAGCGCGGCCAGGGCGCCCAGCTCGCCGCCGGGCACGGCCTCGCAGACCAGCAGCACGTCGCGGGCATAGCGTGGATCGGCCAGCAGCCGCTCCACCTCGATGGCATGCTCGATCTCCTTGACCAGCAGCTTGTGAATGCGCTGGGCGAGCTGCAATCGGCTCAGTGTGGTGCCCACGTCGTCCTTTCCTGGGGGCGCTGCCGGACCCCATGCCCGGCAGCGTCGGACGATTTTGCGCGTCACACCCGGCTTGTCATCCCCTGCCGATGGAATGCACAAGAACTCCCCACACGATAATCACGACAAGCCGAAGGAAGACCATGATCCCTGACCACGTGACGCTGGTGGAAGTGGGGCCGCGCGACGGCCTGCAGAACGAGAAGCAGCCGGTGGACACGGCCACCAAGACCGCGCTGGTGCAGCGCCTGCAGGATGCCGGGCTGCGGGAGATCGAAGTCACCAGCTACGTCAGCCCCAAGTGGGTGCCGCAGATGGCCGACAACGCCCAGGTGATGGCCGGCATTCGACGCCGCGCCGGTGTGCGCTACAGCGTGCTGGTGCCCAACATGCTGGGCCTGCAGGCCGCGCTGGCCGGTGGCGATGCGACGCGACCCGACGAGGTGGTGGTGTTCGGCGCCGCCAGCCAGGCCTTCAGCCGCAGGAACATCAACTGCAGCATCGAGGAAAGCATCGAGCGCTTCGCGCCGGTGGTGGCCGCGGCGCGCGAGGCGGGGCTGAAGGTGCGCTCGGCCATCAGCTGCGCCCTGGGCTGCCCCTACCAGGGCGAGGTCACGCCCGACGAGGTGGAGCACCTGGTCAAGCTGTTCAAGCAGATCGGCGTGCACCACTGCGGCGTGGCCGACACCATCGGCGTGGGCACGCCGCGCCGGGTGCAGGCGGTGATGGAGCGGGCGCTGAAGCACTACCCGCTCGACGAGGTCAGCGGCCACTTCCACGACACCTACGGCCAGGCGCTGTCCAACATCTATGCCTGCCTGGAACTGGGCATCCACACCTTCGACACCAGCGTGGCCGGCCTGGGTGGCTGCCCCTACGCCAAGGGCGCCACCGGCAACGTCGCCACCGAGGACGTGGTCTTCATGCTGCAGGGCATGGGCATTCACACCGGCATCGACCTGGACGCCCTGGTCGACGCCGGCGGCTTCATCAGTGGCGTGCTGGGCAGGCCGCCGGTCTCGCGCGTGGGCCGGGCGCTGCTGACCAAGAAGGGCGCGGTCTTCGCATGAGTGCGCAGCCTGATCAGGCCGGCCGGCCGGAAGGCTTCCGCCGCGTTGCCGCGGCCCTGGCCGAGCGCGGCCATCCGCATGCGCCGCAATGGCTGGACGTGCCGGCGCGCACCTGCGCCGAAGCCGCCGCCGCCCTCGGCGTGCAGGAGGGCCAGATCGCCAAGAGCGTGATCTTCCGCCGCCAGGCCGACGGTGCCGCGGTGCTGGTGGTCACCTCCGGTGACAGGCGGGTGGACGTGGCCAAGGTCGCGGCCCAGGTCGGCGCCGTGGGCCGGGCCGATGCCGCCTTCGTCAAGCAGCAGACGGGCTTCTCGATCGGCGGCGTGGCGCCCGTGGCCCACGCCCAGGCGCCGGTGGTGCTGGTCGACCGCGAGCTGTTCCGCTTCGATGCGGTGTGGGCGGCGGCCGGCCATCCGAACGGGGTGTTCCGCGCCAGCCCGGATGCGCTGCTGCAGCTGACCGGCGCGCCGGCGGCCGACGTGGTGGAGGCCGCCTGATGGCACGCCCGCCACCACGCAGCGGTGGCGTGGCCAGCCCCTGCGTCAGCATCTGCCGCATGGACAGCGCCACCGGCTGGTGCGAGGGCTGCCTGCGCACGCTCGACGAGATTGCCGCCTGGGGCAGCCTGGACGACCTGGCCCGGCTGGCCGTGCTGCGCCATCTGCCGGCGCGGCGCGTCGCCTGGGCGCAGCGTCATCCGGCCACGGCGGCGCCCGCCAACCCGCCCACCAACCCGCCCGCCACGCCATGACCACCATCGACTTCTGGTTCGACAGCCTGTCGCCCTATGCCTGGCTGGCCTTCGAGCGCCTGCCGCAGGCGCTGGAGGGCCACAGCATCGCCGTGAACTACCAGCCGCTGCTGCTGGGCGGCGTGCTGGCGCACTGGGGCCAGAAGGGCCCGGCCGAGATCGCGCCCAAGCGTGCCTGGACCTACCGCCAGGCGCTGTGGCTGGCGCAGCAGCAAGGCACGCCGCTGCAGCTGCCCAGGCCGCATCCATTCAACCCGCTGGCCCTGCAGCGCCTGGCGCTGGCTGCGGCGCCGGCCGGCGGCACGCCCAACCGGCGCACGGTGGAGCTGCTGTTCCGCCATGTGTGGTGCCGCGATGGCGCCGACCCGAACGAGCCGGCCGCACTGGCGGCGCTGCAGGCGGCGGTGGCGCCGCAGCGTGACCCGGCGGGCGACGACGTGAAGGCCGAACTGCGCGCCCGCACCGAGGCGGCGGTCGCCCAGGGCATCTTCGGCGTGCCCACGCTGGTGTGCCGCGGCCGGCAGTTCTTCGGGCTGGACGCGCTGCCGATGCTGCGTGCGGCCCTGGGCGGCGATGCCTGGTTCGACGGCCCGGCCTGGGACGACGCCGGCAGCCAGCCACCCGGCCTGCAGCGGCGCTGACGCCAGCCTGTCGCCGGGGCTTGAGCAGGATCAATCGCATGACCCGGACGGCTTGATGGCCGTCAACCGGTCCGCGTCGGCAGCGGCCTAGAGTGGCTGCATCACCACTCCAGGGACCCTGCGATGTACCGCAACCTCTTCGTCCCCGTCGATGGCAGCCCGCTCAGCGAGCGGGCGATGATCGAGAGCATCGCGCTGGCCAAGCAGCTGGGTGCGGCGATCACCGGCTTCGTCGTCGAACCCGATCCGCCGCTGCCCACCGTGGGCACCGAGCTGAAGAACTACGCCAGGCAGACTGAGAAGCACATCGAGCGCACCGACACCCATGCGCACAAGGTGCTGTCGCACTTCGAGGTCAAGGCCGCCGAAGCCGGCGTGGCCTTCACCGGCCTGCACGCCCGCACCGACGGCGTGGACCGCGCCATCATCGACCAGGCCGAGCAGTCGGGCTGCGACATGATCGTGATGATGACCCACGGCCGTGGCGCGCTGGGCGAGCTGGTGTTCGGCTCGCACACCAAGAACGTGCTCTCGCGCTCGAAGCTGCCCCTGCTGGTGTTGCACTGACCTCCCCGAAGCGCCTGCGGCGCTCCCCCCCAGGGGGCAGCCCCAGTGGCCCGGCGAAGCCGGTTCCACGGGGCTCGCTTGGTGACCGCGTGCGTTTCAGACGCCCAGGCCGGTGGTGGTGAGCCGCCGGGCCAGGGCGACCAGGCCCAGGTCGCTGCCGCGCGGTCCCAGCAGCGACAGGCCCATGGGCGCGCCCTGGCGCGTCAGCAGCGGCAGGCTGACCTGCGGCGTGCCCGCCAGGCCGGCGATGCACAGCATGCGGATCGCGCTGTTGCGGTAGTCCTCCAGCGCGCCGTCGGGCGCGGCACGCAGCGGCGCCACGTCCGGCATGGTCGGCATCAGCAGCACGCCGTCGCTGCCCAGCACCTCGTCGAGCTGCTGCCGGAAGGCGGCACGGAAGACGCTGCCGGCGGCGAATTGCGCGTCCGTCACCCGGCTCGACCAGGCAAAGCGCTCGGCCACGCCCGGGCCCAGCGGCGGCGCGAAGCGGCTGATCAACGGGCCGTCGGTCATCCAGCTCTCGCGGCCCTGGATGTGGCGGAAGTGCCAGTACATCGCCTCGAAGCTGTCGCGCACCACCGCCACCGGTGCCGCCGTGCCCAGCACCGCCATCACCTGCTCGGCCACCGGCTTCAGGTCGGCGGCCACCTCGGGCGCCAGCAGGTCCCACACCTCGGTGGGCCACAGCAGGCGCGGCTGCGCGGGCAGGGCAGTCAGGGTGCCAGGGTCGGCGTCCATCAGCACGGCAGCGACGCGGGCGAAGGTGTGGCTGTCGCGGGCGAAGAAGCCGCAGGTGTCCAGGCTGGGCGCCAGGTCCATCACGCCTGACAGGCTGATGCGGCCATGCGTGGGCCGCAGGCCGTAGAGGCCGCAGTGGTTGGCCGGCGCCCGCACGCTGCCGCCGGTGTCGGTGCCCAGCGCGAAGTCGCACAGGCCGCTGCTGACGGCCGAGGCCGAGCCCGAGGACGAGCCGCCGCTGATGCGCTCCGGTGCGGCACCGTTGACCGGCGCGCCGAAGTGGGCGTTGTTGCCGTTCATCGAGAACGCGAACTCGTCGGTCACCGTCTTGCCGGCGATGGCCGCGCCAGCGTCCAGCAGGCGCTGCACCGTGGGCGCCGTCGTCGTCTTGATGCCCGACATTGCCAGCACGAACGGGCTGCCGCCGCCGGTGGGGTAGCCGGCGACGTCGAACAGGTCCTTCACGCCGAAGCGCAGGCCGCTGAGCGGGCCGGTGGACGCGTGCGGCACCGGCACGTCGGGGTAGGGAACGAAGGCGTGGGCGGGGTCGTGCAGGGGCATGCAGTCTCCAGGTCGTTGTTGGGAGTGCCGCGCCGGGCGGCAAGGTGCTCAGACCGGCGATGCGAGCGCCGCAGTGGCGTCTGTGCGCAAACAGCGGGCGATGTGCCCGGGGGCCAGCACCACCGCCTCGGGCTGGGTGCTGCGGCAGGCATCCTGCGCCATCGGGCAGCGTTCGGCAAAGGCGCAGCCGGGCGGCAGGTTGGCCAGGTCGGGCGGGCTGCCGCCGATGGTGGCCAGGCGGCCGCCCTTGTCCATCGCTCCATGGGCGCGGCTTTGCAGCAGCGCCCGGGTGTAGGGGTGGCGGGGCGCGCGGATCAGCTGGCGTGCCGTGCCTTCCTCGACGATGCGCCCGGCGTACATCACCGCGATGCGGTCGGCCACCTCCACCGCGGCGCCGATGTCGTGGGTGACGAAGATCACCGACAGGCCCAGCTCGCGCTGCAGTTCGCGCAGCAGCAGCAGCACCTGGATCTGCACCGTGGCATCGAGCGCGGTGGTCGGCTCGTCGGCCAGCAGCACCTGCGGCCGGCAGGCCAGGGCCAGGGCGATCATCGCCCGCTGGCGCATGCCGCCGCTCATCTCGTGCGGATAGGCGGCCAGCCGCCGCTCGGGGCTGGGGATGCGCACCCGCTCGAACAGCGCCAGCGCCCGCTGGTGGGCCTCGGCCTGGCCGACCGGTTCATGCCGGCGGATGGCCTCGACGATCTGCGCGCCCACGGTGTAGACCGGGTCCAGTGCCAGCAGCGGCTCCTGGAAGATCATCGACGTGACCTTGCCGCGGTAGTCGGCCAAGGTGCGCGGACTCATCGCCAGCACGTCCTGCCCGGCCACGCGCACCGCGCCGCGCAGGGTGGTGCGGCGCTCGTTGTGCAGCCGCAGCAGGGTGCGCAGGGTCACGCTCTTGCCCGAACCGGATTCGCCGATCAGCGCGACCACCTCGCCGCGCTGCACGGCCAGGCTGACACCGTTGACGGCCTGCACCGGCTTGCGGCCGCCGGTGAAGGTGACATGCAGGTCGGCGATCTCGACCATCGGCGGGGAAGGGGAAACGTCGGCCATGGCGTCGATCAGGCAGCGCGGGACTGCGGAGCGGCCATCGGGTGGCCGCTGCCGGGCTCGTGCACCAGGCAGGCGGCGGCGTGCAGCGTGCGCGCCGGCACCGGCTGCGGCGCGCGCTGGCTGCACACCGGCGCGGCCAGCGCGCAGCGCGGGTGGAAGCGGCAGCCCGGGGGCGGGTTGATCGGATTGGGCGGGTCACCGGCCAGCGGCGCCTGCTCGGTGCGGTGGTCAGGGTCGATGGCGGGCATCGAACTGAGCAGCGCCTTGGTGTAGGGGTGCAGCGGGTCGGTGAACAGCGCCTCGGCCGGGCCCAGCTCGGCCACCTGGCCGAGGTACATCACCATCACCCGGTCGCTCAGGTAGCGCACCACCTGCAGGTCGTGGCTGATGAAGACATAGGTCAGGCCGAACTCGGCCTTCAGGTCCATCAGCAGGTTCAGCACCTGGGCCTCGACGCTCTTGTCCAGCGCCGACACCGCCTCGTCCAGGATCACCAGCCGCGGCTGCAGGGCCAGGGCGCGGGCGATGTTGATGCGCTGGCGCTGGCCGCCCGACAGCTCGTGCGGATAGCGGCCGGCAAAGCGCGCCGGCGCCAGGCCCACGCGGGCCAGCAGGTCATGGGCGCGGCCCAGGGCCTCGCGGCGCGGCACGCCGTGCACCATCGGACCGAAGGCGATCGAGTCCTCGATCGTCAGCCGCGGGTTGAGGCTGGCGTAGCTGTCCTGGAAGACCATCTGCACCTGGCGGTGGAAGTCCTTCAGGCTGAGCTCGCGCCCACCCACCGTGCGGCCGTCGAAGACCACCTCGCCGGCGCTGGGCGTGATCAGCTGCATCAGCAGGCGCGCCGTGGTGCTCTTGCCGCAGCCCGATTCACCCACCACGCCCAGCGTCTCGCCCTTCATCACGCTGAAGTCGACGCCGTCGACCGCGCGCACCGTGCCGGCGCCCTGGCCGAACAGGCCGCCTTTGAGCGCGAAGTGCTTGGTCAGGCCGCGGATCGTCAGCAGCGGTTGTGCGGGGCCACCGCGGTCGTCGATGTCACTCATGCCTTGTTGTCCATCGCGCTGCGCAGCCCGTCCGACAGCAGGTTGAAGGCGATCGAGGTGATGAAGATCATCGCGCCGGGCAGGGCCGCGACCCAGGGCTGCACATAGATCGCCGTGCGCAGCGTGTTCAGCATCAGGCCCCACTCGGGCTCGGGCGGCTTCACGCCCAGGCCCAGGAAGCTCAGGCCCGAGGCCAGGATCAGGCTCACCGCGATCAGGCTGGTGGCGTAGACGAAGATGGGCCCCAGCACATTGCCCAGCACGTGCACGCGCACGATGGTGAAGGCATTGGCGCCCGAGGCACGCGCGGCCTCCACGTAGTCGCGGCCCTTGGCCTGGGCGGTGACGGCCTCGGCCACGCGGGCGATCTGCGGCACGAAGACGATGGTCAGCGACAGCAGCGAGTTGAAGATGCCCGCGCCCAGCGCGCCCGAGAGCGCGATCGCCAGCAGCACCGACGGGAAGGCGTAGAAGACGTCGATGGTGCGCATGATGGCGGTGTTGACCCAGCCGCCCGCATAGCCCGCCAGGATGCCGATGGCCGAGCCGATGACGAAGGCGCACAGCACCGGCGTCAGGCCCATGAACAGGCTCAGCCGCGCGCCGACGATCAGCCGGCTGAGCATGTCGCGGCCGAGCTCGTCGGTGCCCAGCGGATAGCCGTCGGTGCCGATGGGCTTGAGCCGGCTGAGCATCGACGACTGGTACGGATCGGCCGGCGCGATCCAGGGGCCGAACAGGGCCAGGCCCAGCAGCAGCAGCACGACGATGCCGGCGCCGACGGCGACCTTGTCGGCCCGCAGGCGCGACAGCACATTGGCCCAGTAGCCGGGCGAGCGCTGGGCTTCTGCGGGTACCTTGGAAGGTGATTCGATGGTGATGCTGTTCATGGGGTCATGCGCCAACCAAGCGAACGCCGTGGAACCGGCTTTGCCGGGCCACCGGCGTTGCCCCCTTGAGGGGGCGCGCGAAGCGCGTAGGGGGTGGGCTCATGGCTTCATGCCCGGGCAATGCGGGGGTCGAGCAAGGTCTGCAGCACGTCGACCAGCAGGTTCAGCACCACGAAGAACATCGCCAGCACCAGGATCGTGCCCTGCAGCAGCGGCAGGTCGCGCTGGAAGATGGCGGAATTCAGCAGGAAGCCGGTGCCGGGCCAGGCGAACACGGTCTCGATCAGGATCGAGCCGCCGAGCAGGTAGCCCAGCTGCAGGCCCATCACCGCCAGCGCGGTGGGGGCGGCGTTCTTCACCACGTGGGCGAAGATGCCGCTGTGCGTCAGCCCCTTGGCGCGCAGGCCGATGATGTATTCCTGCGCCAGGATCTCGGCCACCAGAGCGCGCACCGTGCGGGCGATGATGCCCATCGGGATCACGCTCATCGTCAGCGCCGGCAGCAGCATGTACTGCAGGTGGTTCCAGTCCCAGGCCCAGCCGCTGCCGTCGGGCCCGCCGCCGGTGGCCGGCAGCCAGCCCAGCAGGGCCGAGAACACGATCACCATCACCATGCCCAGCCAGTAGTGCGGCACGCTCACGCCCAGCACCGCCAGCAGCGACGCCAGCCGGTCGGGCCAGGCGCGCTGGAAGTAGCCGCCGACGAAGCCGAACAGGCTGCCCAGCACGAAGCCGATCAGCGTGGCCAGCACGGCCAGGCGCAGGGTGTTGCCGACGGCGGTCAGCACCTCGGTGGTGACCGGCCGGCCGCTGGCGATGCTGGTGCCCAGGTCGCCGTGCAGCGCACGCCACACCCAGCTGACGAACTGCTCCGGGTAGCTGCGGTCGAAGCCGTAGAGCGTGCGCATCTGGTTGGCCAGCTCGGCCGAGGCATCGGGCGGCAGGATCGACACCAGCGGATCGCCCGGCGCCAGGTGCACGAGCGCGAAGCACACCAGGGCCACGCCCGCCATGATGGGCAGGGCGTAGCCGATGCGGCGCAGCAGGTAGGCAAGCATCGGCGCGTGCGGTGCCGTGCTGGTCAGTCCACCGTCACCGGCGCCAGGTCGATGAACCAGCTTCGCGGCTGCACCACGCCCTTGACCTTGGCGGCGATGGCGCGCGGGCCCACGTCATGGGCGATCCAGACGAAGGGCGCCTCCTCGACGATGCGGGCATGCAGCTTGGCCAGGGCGGCGTCGCGCTGCTTGTCGTCGAAGCTGGTGCGGGCGTCGGCGATCAGCTTGTCGAACTCGGCATTGCCGAAGTAGCCCCAGTTGTTGGACGTGGGCGGGAAGGTCTTGGTGCTGGTGAAGCGCACCAGGCCGAAGAACGGGTCCATCGCCGCGTAGCTGACGTTGATCGCATTGGCGCCGTTGGCCGACGGGTCCTTCGCGCCCTTGCGCCAGTTGGTGAACAGGGTGTTCCACTCGATGACGTCGAACTGCACGTCGAAGCCGCACTGCTTCAGGCTCTGCTGCACGAACTCGTTCATCGGCAGCGGCTGCATCTGGCCCGAGCCGCTGGCGCTGATCTGCACCTTCACCTTCAGCGGCTTGGCCGTGCTGTGGCCGGCCTCGGCCATCAGCTTCTTGCCGGCCTCGGGGTCGTACTTGATGTCGAACTTCGGGTTGCCCCACCACGGGTGGCCCGGCGGCACGGTGCCCTTGGGAATGCCCATCATGCCGCCCAGCAGCTTGAGCAGGCCGGTGCGGTCCACGCACAGGTTGGCGGCCTGGCGCACGCGCTTGTCCAGCCAGGGCGAGCCCTCGGCGAAGCTCAGTTGCCAGGGCCAGACATGCGGCTGCTGGTTGAAGTAGACCTTGTGGCCGCGGCCCTGGATGGCGCCCATGGCATCGGGCGACGGCGCCTCGATCCAGTCGACCTGGCCGCTCATGATGGCCGCCGTGCGGGCATTGGCCTCGGGCATGGGCAGCAGCACCACGCGGTCGACCTTGGGCGTGCGCTTGGGGTCCCAGTAGGCCTTGTTGGGCACCAGCTCCAGCCGCTCGCGGGCGACGAAGCGGGCCATCTTGAACGGGCCCGAACCGCTGGCATCGGCGGCAAAGGCGGTCCACGCGGCCTTGGCCTTGTCCGCCGGGGCGGCCCCGGCGGCGGCGTCGAACTTCTTCTGCCAATGCGCGGGGCTGGCCATGAACAGGTTGGTCAGGTTCAGCGGCAGGAAGGCGTCGGGCTCGCTGGTGGTCAGCTCCACCGTCAGGTCGTCGACCTTGCGGGCGCTGCGCAGCGTGGGCATGCGGCTGGCGGTCACGCCGACCTGGCTGGCGTCGAAGTGCACGGCGTCCTTGTCCAGCACCTTGCGCACGTTCCAGACCACGGCGTCGGCGTTGAAGTCGCTGCCGTCATGGAACTTCACGCCCGGGCGCAGCTTGAAGGTCCACTTGGTCTTGTCCTTGGCGTCGACCGCCCAGCTGGTGGCCAGGCCCGGGATCAGCACGCTGGGCGCGTCGCTCTTGCTCAGGTCCCAGTGCGTCAGCGCGTCGTACAGCGGAATGCCGGTGAAGCGGTTGCCCTCGAAGCCCTGGTCGGGCTGGCCCAGGGTGCGCGGGATGTCGGCGGCGGTCATCGCGATGCGCAGCACCTTCTCCTGCGCCAGGGCCGGCTGGATGGCCAGCAGGGCCGCCAGCCCGACAGCGGTGAAGGACGACAGCGCGAACGTCTTGGTCATGGGGTCTCCGTCAAGTGGTCGGGGGGGATTTGCAAGCCGCGTGCCACGCGGCGGCCAGGCCGGTGCGCACGTTGTCGATCAGGGGCACGGGCAGGTGCGGCGCCAGCGGCGCGGCCAGGTCGGCCAGTGCGGCGCCGCCGATGACGATGGCGCGCACGGGGCCCGGTGTGCCGAGGGCCAGGGCGTCCTGGCAGGCGCCCAGCAGCAGCGCCTGGGCCGCTGCCGGGTCGGCCAGCAGCTCGGCGCCGGTGCGCTCCACCGTCACCACGCCGGCCAGGCGCCGGCGCAGGTCCAGCTGGTCGGCCAGGGCTTCGAGCATCGGGCCCCAGGCGGCGCCGCCGGTGACGATGGCATAACGCCCATCCGGCGTGGCTGCGGCGATGGCGTCGGCCTCGCGCATCGCCACCTCGGCCAGGCCCAGCACCGGCACCGGGGTGCGGGCCCGCAGCGCGGCGACGCCGGGGTCGCCGAAGCAGGCGACGAGCACTGCGTCGGGTGCGCCGTGCTGCGCGACATGGGCCTGCCAGGCGGCCGGCACCGCCTGGGCCGCGGTGGCGGCGGCCTCAACACTCGCGATGTAGGCGGCGCCGAAGGGCGCGGTCAGTGCATGCAGCGTGGCACCGGCGGGCGCCTGGGCCTGCGCGTGGCGGGCCAGCAGGTCGGTGACATGGGCACTGGTGTTGGGGTTGATCAGCAGCAGCGTGGGCATGGGCCGGTGGCGTGCAATCGCCGTACCGGCCCGCCGTTGGGCCGCCGCTTGGCGTGGGGCCCAGTGTGCGCACCCTTGTTGTGCGGATCAAGAACGGGAAAGCCCGCGGTCCGCCCGTTCCTGGGGCCTCAGGCCCGGCTGTCACTCGCTGCCCGGGATGCGCGCCGGGTTCAGCTGCACCTTGCGGGCGTGGCCCTTGCGCATGTTGATGTTGATGAGCTCCACGCCCAGCGAGAAGGCCATCGCGAAGTAGACATAGCCCTTGGGCACGTGGTGGTCGAAGCCATCGGCCACCAGCACCACGCCCACCACCACCAGGAAGGACAACGCCAGCATCTTGATGGTGGGGTGGTCGGACACGAAGCGGCCGATGTGGCTGGCGAACAGCATCATCAGGCCCACCGAGGCGATGACCGCGGCGATCATGATGCGCACATCGTCGACCATGCCCACGGCGGTGATGATCGAGTCGAGCGAGAACACCAGGTCGACCACCATGATCTGCAGGATCACCGAGGCGAAGGCGCCCTTGACGGCGCTGGACGCCTGCTCCTCCTCGCCTTCGAGCGACTGGTGGATCTCGCCGGTGCTCTTGTAGATCAGGAACAGGCCGCCCAGGATCAGGATCAGGTCACGGCCCGAGATCTCCTGGCCCAACACGGTGAACAGCGGCGCCACCAGGCCGACGATCCAGGCCAGCACCAGCAGCAGGCCGATGCGCATGAACATCGCCATGAACAGGCCCAGCCGGCGGGCCACTTCCTGCTGCGCCTTGGGCAGCTTGTCGACCAGGATCGAGATGAAGATGATGTTGTCGATGCCCAGCACCAGCTCCAGCACGGTGAGGGTGGCGAAGGCGATCCAGGTCTGGGGGGAGGTCAGGAATTCGAGTACGGCGCCATTCCGGTTGTTGTGGGCAAAACCGCCCTGGAGCGGCGCATCGCGCCGAGGTTCCCAGCCAGTTCGAAAGGATTTTCCGGGCGGCGCCTGCCGTGAGGACTCAGCCGAGGCCGCGCAGCGCGTCGGGCACGCCGGGGCCGGCGTGGGCGGCACGGCAGTCGGCGATGTACTGGCGGATGATGTCGGCGAAATCCGTCTCCGGCAGCAGGCCCAGCGCCGCGGCGCGGTCGGCGCGGGCGCCGGTGGGCCAGTTGGCGACGATGCCGGCGATGCGCTCGTCGCGCTCAAACCGCACCCGCGCGCGCACCGCCGGGCCGGCCACGGCTTCCAGCGCGGCCAGCATCTGGGCCACGGTGATGTTCAGCCCCGGCAGGTTCAGGGCGGTGCGTCCGCCGTAGGCGTCGCGGCTGGCCTCGTAGACGGCGATCAGGCCATCGACCGTGCGCTGCGGGCTGCTGACCGGGTGGCTGACGCTGGCATCGACCGGGCAGACGGATTCCACCCCCGCCAGCGGCTCGCGGATGATGCCGCTGAAGAACGACGAGGCCGCGCCGTTGGGCCGGCCCGGGCGCACGGTGACCGTCATCAGCCGGGCGCTGCGGCCGTCGATGTAGCCCTTGCGGGTGTAGTCGGCCACCAGGTGCTCGCAGATGTGCTTCTGGATGCCGTAGCTGGTCTGCGGCGTGGGCAGGGTGGTGTCGGTGACGATCGCCGGCATCGGCACCGCGGCATCGGGCCCGAACACGGCCACCGAGCTGCTGAACACCAGCCTGGCCGGCGCTGCACCGTGGTTGACGCGGTGGCGCAGCGCGTCGAGCAGGGCGCGGGTGCTGTCCAGGTTGCTGCGCAGGCCGAGGTCGAAGTCGGCCTCGCACTCGCCCGACACCGCCGAGGCGAGGTGGAACACGCCGTCGAAGGCCTCGTCGCGCAGCGCCTCGCAGTGCTGCAGCAGCGGGCCGACGCGGCCCTCGACGCGGGCGTCGGCCAGCAGGTCGGCCGGTGCCGGCGCCATGTCGGCCAGCACGACGCGGGTGATGGTCCGGCCATCGAGCGTGCCGCGTTGCAGCAGGGTGCGCGCCAGGCGGGCGCCGACGAAGCCGGCGCCGCCGGTGATGAGCAGATGCATGGAAGCAGTCCTGGACAGGATGGAAAGGGATTCAGCGGGGCGCCACCGCCGGGGTGCGCGCCTTCAGCCGCGGTGCGGGCACGGCCAGCGACGGCAGCTTGCGGCGCGAGTTCAGCACCGCCTCGATGTCCTCGCCGGCGCCGTCGATCAGCACCAGGATCGCGCGCTCGGCCTTGGCCGGGTCGCGCTCGATCACCGCGTCCAGCACGGCGCGGTGCAGCGGCAGCGAACTGGCCGGGCCGTCGGGCCGCGAGGTCGACAGCTCGAAGGCGGTGCGCAGCAGGGCGCCCAGCGCCTTGCTCATCTGGATCACCATGCGGTTGTGGCAGGCGCGCAGCAGGCCCTGGTGGAAGCGCAGGTCGTGGGTGACGTAGTCGCCGCCCAGCTCGATGGCGGCCTTCATGCCGGCGAAGGCTTCCTCGATGTTCTGGATGTCCTCGGCCGTGGCGCGCTCGGCCGCCAGGCGCACGGCGGCGGGTTCGACGACCCGCCGCAGCTCCTGCAGATCCCGCAGGAACTCGCGGGTGAAGCCGATCTTGCTCTGCCACACCACCACGTCGGGGTCGAACCAGTTCCAGTGTTCCTCGGGCAGCACGCGGGTGCCCAGCTTGGGGCCGGTGACCAGCAGGCCCATGGCCACCAGCGACTTCACCGCCTCGCGCACCACGGTGCGGCTGACGCCCAGGCTCTCGCACAGCATCGGCTCGGGCGGCAGCGCCGAGCCCACCGCATGCCGCCCGCTGACGATGGCCTCGCCCAGCAGGTCGACGGTGTTGCCGTGCACGTTCTTGATCATGGCCGTCGGCGGTTCAGCCTCGGACGAAAGCGGTCACCAGCGGATCGGGGCCGACCTGGCGGCTCCAGTGGCCATGCACCGTGGCGTCGAAGGTCGCGCCGGCCGGCAGCGTGTCCGCCGAGAAGAAGTGCTGGCCAGGCCCGAAGACGCGGCTCGTGCCGTCCTGCAGGCCGATCTCCATCTGCCCGCCGAGGATGAACACCCACTGCGGGTCGCCGGTGCAGTGGAACTCGCTGCGGAACCCGACCGGGCTGTGGCGCAGCTGCAGGCCGCCGCTGGGCATCAGCGGCGACAGCATCGCCTGCGGCTTGCCCTCGGTCAGCGCGATGGGCTGCTCGCGGAAGCGCGCGCGGCCGTCGGTGTCGGTGAACAGGATGACCTGGGTGAAGGTGGCAGTTGGGGTCGTCATGGCGGGATTGTGGGTGGGGCGCTGGTCAGCGGGCCGCTGCAGCCAGGCCAGGGCGGCCTGCAGCACGGCGGTGCCGGGCGGCGCCACGTCCAACGTCACAGCGTCCTCGTCGGCGCCGGGCGGTTGCAGCGTGGCGAGCTGGCTGTCGAGCAGGCTGGCCGGCATGTAGTGGCCGCTGCGCGCCTGCAGGCGCGTGCGCAGCAGGTCGGCGCTGCCCTGCAGGTGCACGAAGCGCAGGCCCGGGCAGGCGGCGCGCAGGCCGTCGCGGTAGCTGCGCTTGAGCGCCGAGCAGGCGACCACCAGGCCGCGGCCGTCGGCGCGGGCGGCGGCCAGCCGGTCGCCGATCACCGCCAGCCAGCCGGCGCGGTCGGCATCGGTCAGGGGCGTGCCGGCGGCCATCTTGGCCACGTTGGCCGGGCCGTGCAGCTCGTCGCCCTCGACGAAGCCCAGGCCCAGCGCGTCGGCGATGCCGCGCCCGACCGACGACTTGCCGCAGCCGCTGACGCCCATCACCACCAGGTGCAGTGGTGCCGCGGCGGATGCGGGGCCGGTGCTCACAGCCGCTGGCCGGACTGCCCGTCGAAGACGTGGGCCTTGGCGCCATCGATGGCCAGATGCACCGTCTCGCCCGGGCGGGCATCGGTGCGGCCGTGCAGCACCAGCACGATCTGCTGCGTGCTGCTGCCGCTGCCCACCTGCAGCAGCAGTTCGGTCTCGGCGCCGGTGGGCTCGACCACCACCACCTGGGCCGGCACGCCGGCCGCAGCCAGCTTCAGGTCGCCCGGGCGGATGCCGTAGTGCACCGGCTGGCCGTGGCGGCCACCCACCGCGTGGGCGACCGGCCACAGCGCGCCCATGGCGGACACGCCGGCCTGGCCACCTTCCTTCTGCAGCACGCCGGGCAGCACGTTCATCGCCGGCGAGCCGATGAACTGGGCGACGAACAGGTTGCCCGGCCGGTCGTACAGCTCCAGCGGCGTGCCGATCTGCTCGACGATGCCGTCGTGCATCACCACGATGCGGTCGGCCATCGTCATCGCCTCGATCTGGTCGTGGGTGACGTAGACGGTGGTGGTCTTCAGCCGCTGGTGCAGGGCCTTGATCTCGGCGCGCATGGCCACGCGCAGCTTGGCGTCCAGGTTGGACAGCGGCTCGTCGAAGAGGAAGACCTTGGGGTCGCGCACGATCGCCCGGCCCATGGCCACGCGCTGGCGCTGGCCGCCGGAGAGCTCCTTCGGATAGCGCTCCAGCAGGGCGTCCAGGTTCAGGATCTTGGCCGCATGCGCCACCCGCTCGGCGGTGTGCTTCGCATCGGCCTTGCGCAGGCGCAGGCTGAAGGCCATGTTCTCGCGCACCGTCATGTGCGGGTAAAGCGCATAGCTCTGGAACACCATCGCGATGTCGCGGTCCTTGCTCTCCAGGTCGTTGACCACGGTGTCGTCGATCAGGATCTCGCCACCGGAGATCTCTTCCAGCCCGGCCAGCATGCGCAGCAGCGTGCTCTTGCCGCAGCCGCTGGGGCCGACCAGCACGACGAACTCGCCGTCGGCGATGTCGAAGCTGATGCCGTGGATGACCTTGACCGGGCCGTAGGCCTTTTCGATCTTGCGGAAGGAGACGGTTGCCATGTCGATCTTCTCTTTAGGATTTCACGGCACCAGCGGTCAGGCCGCCGACCATGTAGCGCTTGAAGGCGTAGTAGATGGCCGCGGGCGGCGCGGCGTAGATCAGGCCGGTGGCCATCAGCAGTTCCCAGGGCGAGTCGTCGGCCGACAGGAAGCTGCCCAGGGCCACGGCCAGGGTCACGTCGGTGTCGTTGCTCAGCAGCAGGAAGGCGTAGAGGTACTCGTTCCAGGCCAGCAGCAGGCTGTAGGTGCCCACGGCCACCAGGCTGGGCACCATCAGCGGCAGGTAGACCAGACGGAACAGCTGCAGCGCGCTGGCGCCGTCCATGCGGGCGGCTTCGTCCAGCTCCATCGGCAGCTTGTCGCTGGCCTGCTTGAGCACCCAGATGCAGTAGGGCGAGGCGATGGTGACCATCGCCAGGATCAGCGACCACTGGTTGTTCAGCAGGCCGTAGTTGCCCATGGTCTTGTACATGGGCACGGCCAGGAAGGCCGCCGGGATGAAGTAGGTGAACAGCGCCAGGTTCATCACCGTGCGACCGCCGCGCACCTTGAGCCGGCTGATGGCAAACGCCGCGCAGGTGGCCACCAGCAGGGTGAGCGCGCCCACCGCCACGGCGATCAGCAGCGAGTTGCCCATCTGCTGCCAGAAGTGGTTCAGGTAGAAGTGCTTCTTCTGGAAGACGATGTCGAAGTTCTGCAGCGTCGGGTTCTTGGGCCACAACCGGCCCGAGGTGGCCGAGTCCCGCTCGCTGATGGCGAACAGGAACATGTGGTAGATCGGCACCAGCGTCCACAGCAGCACGGGGATGCCCACCAGCAGCAGCTGGGCCTCGGTGGAGATGGCCCGCCAGGTCAGGCGCTTGCTCATTTGGACAGCCTCTTCATCATCACGTAGACCAGGGGCAGCACCAGGGGCAGGGCCACCACGATGGAGGCCATGGCCAGGTCGATCTGGTCCAGCCGCAGGTAGCGGATGCCCAGCGTGGCCAGCACATGCGTCAGGTCGGCCGGCCCGCCGCCGGTGAGCAGGTAGACGCTGTTGAAGTCGCCCAGCGTCCAGATCATCGACAGGATGGTCGAGGTGACGAACAGTGTGCGCATCGCCGGCCAGGTGATGAAGCGGAATTTCTGCCAGCGCGTCGCGCCGTCGACGCTGGCCGCCTCGTACTGCTCGGTGGGGATGGCGAGGCGCCCGGCAACGAGGATGAGCGTCCAGAACGGCAGGCTCTTCCAGATGTGCATCAGCATCGAGAAGCACAGCGCCAGCGTCGGGTCGTTCAGCCAGTTCGGGCCATCGAGCCCGGTGAGCTTGAAGATGACGCTGTTGATCACGCCCCACTCGGGGTTGAGCATGAAGCGCACCGACAGGATGGTCGGGATCGACGGCACGGCCCAGGGCAGGATGAACAGCGCCGACAGGATCTTGATCCACCAGCGCGTCTGCACGAAGAAGCCCGACAGGCCCAGCGCCACCACCATCTTCAGGTTGATGGCGACGACCAGGAACACCACGGTGTTGATCGCGGTGCGCAGGAAGATCGGGTCGTCGAAGAGCTTGACGTAGCTCTCCGGGTGGCGCGCCAGCCACAGGCCGTAGCCCACCGGGTAGAGCACGAAGACGACGAACACCACCAGGTAGGGCAGCACCAGGATGCGGCCCCAGAACTCCCAGGAGGTGACGGCCTTGGCGGGCGCCGGCCCGGCATGGGCGGCGGGGAGGGTGGTGGTGTTCATGCGAGACCTCACGGGCGCAATCTGCCATGCGCCAGGCATGTGCCGGCGCATGGGTCCTTCATCGGGAGCAGGGCGCTGCGGGTTGGCCGCGCCCTTTGCAGGTCAGGCGGAGATCAAGACCCTGCCACTGCTTTGATGCGGGCGATCATCTCGTCCACGGCCTTATCGACTGGCACCTTCTCGTTGAGCACCCGGTTCATCGCCTTGGCCCAGACGTTCTCGTTGTTCAGCACGGTGAACTTGAAGTTTTTCGTGAACTCGAACGGCGTGGTGCCGGCCATGAACTGGTTGTAGACCGCGGTGCGGTGCGGGTCGGCCTTCCAGAACGGGCTTTGCTGCGCCTTCAGCTGCACCGGGAACCAGCGGCCCAGCGAGCCTTCGACGTAGGGCGTCAGGTTGGCTTCGTCGAGCATGAAGGCCATGAACTTCTTGGCGTTGGCCTTGTTCTTCGCGTCCTTGAAGATCACGCCGGTCTTCACGGCCGCCCGGTAGGTCATCTTCGTGCCGTCGGGCTTGTTCGGGAAGCCGGCGGTGGCGATCAGCTCGGTGTAGTTCTTCTTGGCCGTGGCACGCTGGGCTTCGGTCAGCGTGGTGTTGTTCATGTCGTCCAGCCACTTCGCGGCGATCGAGATCGTCGCGTTGTGCGTCATCACCGTGGTCTTGTTGTGGAAGGCGACGTTGTTGTCCGGGTCCTTCCAGCTGGTGCTCGACGGCGGCGTGCAGCCCTTGGTGTAGACGGCGGTGTAGTCCGTGACGGCATTGATCAGGCCGGTGCGCACCGCCGGGTCGTCGACCAGCAGCTTGCCGGCATCGTTGACCAGCTTGATGTTGTACGCGTCCATGAAAGTCAGGAACGAGAAGAACGCGTCGGTCGAGTCCACGCCCATCGGCATGCCGATGCCGAAGCTGCGGTTGCCGCTCTTCTGGCGGTGCGCCGGTTGCACCTTCGAGCACCAGAAGTCCCAGTAGCCCTTCCAGTCGGTGGGGATGTCCGATTCCTTGAAGCCGGCCTCCGTCAGCATGTCCTTCCAGTACTGGATGTGGATGGTCTGCTGTTTGATCGGGAACGCGTAATAGGCGCGCGTGCCGTTCGTGTTGTTCAGCAGGAAGGTGGTGGACAGCGCCCGCGGCTCGAACTTGGTGCGCAGCGGGTCGATCACGCTGGTCAGGTCTTCGAGCTTGCCGTCGAAGGCCCACTTGGCCGTGACCTGGAAGTCGTAGGTGTCGGAGTAGGCGATGTCCGGCGGCGCGTTGGAATCCAGCGCGGCCACCGTCTTCGGGATCATGTCCTGGATCGGGTACTGGCTCAGCTCGATCTTGATGTTCTTGTTCTTGGCCTCGAACTTTTTGATGGCCTCGAACAACGCGTCGTCCTCGGCCTTGTAGAAGCCCTTGACCCACCACACGGTGAGCTTCTCCTGCGCCTGGGCGAAGCTGGGGCCGGCGGCCAGCAGGCCGGCCGTGACCAGGGCGGTCGTGATCCACGTCTTGCGTTGCATCGTCTGAAGTCTCCGTTGGGTGGATGGCGGGCGCCGGCTCGTGCAGTGGCGCTCCGTGGTCTTATCGTATGACGATTGAATGCGGCGGGCGCCCGGGCTTTCCCGGGTGGCCCGGCCTTCCGATGTTCAGCCGTTCATTGGCATTCCGGGACCGGCGTGCGCGCAGGCTGGCCGTCCAGTCGCAGGCGCAGGTTGTCGAAAGCCAGGTCGGCCATCGCCTGGCGCGTGTTCTGGGTGGCGCTGCCCACATGCGGCGTCAGCACCACATGCGGCAGGTCGCGCAGGCGTTGCGGCACGTTGGGTTCGTCGGCGAACACGTCCAGGCCGGCGCCGGCGATCACGCCGCGCTCCAGCGCATCGATCAGCGCATCCTCATCCACCACGGAGCCGCGCGCCACGTTGACCAGGATGCCACCGCCCGCGCTGCCGCGGCCCAGCGCGGCCAGCACCTTGGCGTCGATCATGTGGCGCGTGGCCGCGCCGCCCGGGGTGATGACGCACAGCACGTCGCTGACCTCGGCCAGCGCCTCGGCGCTTGGCTGGTATTGGTAGGGCAGGCCGGGGCGGGCGTTGCGCGCGGTGTAGGCGATGGGCATTCCGAAGGCCTGGGCGCGGTGGGCGATGGCCTGGCCGATGCGGCCCATGCCCACGATGCCCAGCCGGCTGCCCGACAGCTTGCGCGCCAGCGGCATCGCGCCGTTGCTCCAGTGCCCCTCGCGCACGTAGCGGTCGGCTGCCGGAATCTGCCGCGCCGCGGCCAGCATCAGCGCCAGCGCCAGGTCGGCCACGTCGTCGTTCAGCACGTCGGGCGTGTGCGTCACCACCACGCCGCGGGCCTTGGCGGCGGCCACGTCCACGCCGTCGTAGCCCACGCCCATGATGGAGATCACCTCCAGCGCCGGCAGCTGGTTGATCAGCGACGCCGGCACCTTGCTTTCGCCGCCGCCGACGATGGCGCGGATGCGCGGCGCCGCGGCAGCCAGCGCAGCGGGGTCGGTCTCGTGCAGGTGGGCGTGGATGGTGAAGGCGCCCTGCAGCTTCTGCGCGAACAGCGGCGCCATGCGCGGCATGGCCAGGATCTCGGGGCGGGCGTTGTTCGTGTCGGTGGTGGGCTGGGTGGACATTGGGGCTTTCACGGCTGCAGGTTCAATCGTCATACCATAGTATGCAAACACTCCAGTCCACCACCCGGGAAAGCCAGAACAGCAATGAGCAGCGCGCCGAAGAAACGTGACCCGAAAACCCTGCGCAGCCAGCAATGGTTCGGCCGCCAGGACCGCGACGGCTTCGCCTACCGCAGCTGGGTCAAGGGCAAGGGCGTGCCGCACGACCAGTTCGACGGCCGGCCGGTCATCGGCATCTGCAACACCTTCAGCGAGCTGACGCCCTGCAACAGCCATTTCCGCACGCTGGCCGAGCAGGTGAAGATCGGCGTGTACGAGGCCGGCGGCTTCCCGCTCGAATTTCCAGTGATGAGCCTGGGCGAGACCCTGCTGCGGCCCACCGCGATGCTGTACCGCAACCTGGCCAGCATGGACGTGGAAGAGAGCATCCGCGGCAACCCCATCGACGGCGTGGTGCTGCTGATGGGCTGCGACAAGACCACGCCCAGCCTGCTGATGGGCGCGTCCAGCGTCAACCTGCCGACCATCGGTGTCAGCGGCGGGCCGATGCTCAACGGCAAGTGGCGCGGCCAGGAACTGGGCAGCGGCACCGGCGTGTGGAGCATGAGCGAGCAGGTGCGCGCCGGCACGCTGAAGCTGCAGGACTTCTTCGAGGCCGAGAGCTGCATGCACCGCAGCCACGGCCACTGCATGACCATGGGCACGGCCAGCACGATGGCCAGCATGGTCGAGGCCCTGGGCATCGGCCTGCCCGGCAATGCCGCCTACCCGGCGGTGGACGGCCGGCGCAACGTGCTGGCGCGCAACGCCGGCCGGCGCATCGTGGAGATGGTGCATGCCGACCAGACCATCAGCCAGGTGCTGACCCGCGAGGCCTTCGAGAACGCGATCCGCACGCTGGCGGCCATCGGCGGCAGCACGAATGCGGTGATCCACCTGATCGCCATCGCCGGCCGCCTGGGGGTCAAGCTCAACATCGACGACTTCGAGAAGCTGGGCAGCGAGATGCCCTGCATCGTCAACCTGCAGCCCAGCGGCGAGCACCTGA
>CALMIF010000522.1 GCA_937864045.1 uncultured Aquabacterium sp.
CGGCGCGCTGGGCCAGAAGACCGGCGCCGGCTTCTACAAGAAGGTGGGCAAGGACGTGCAGCGCTTCGACGCGGCCACCGGCGCTTACGTGGCGGCGGGCAAGAAGGCCGATCCGCTGGTCGACCGCATCCTGAAGAAGCCCGCGGCCGAGCGGCTGAAGCTGCTGCGCGAATCGACGCACCCGCAGGCGCAGTTCCTGTGGGCGATCCAGCGCAACGCCTTCCACTACGTGGCGGTGCACCTGGCCGACATCGCCGACAGCGCGCGCGAGGTGGACCTGGCGATGCGCTGGGGCTTCGGCATGAAGCAGGGCCCGTTCGAACTGTGGCAGGACGCCGGCTGGCAGCAGGTGGCCGAGTGGGTGAAGGCCGACATCGACGCCGGCAAGGCGCTGAGCAGCGCGCCGCTGCCGGCCTGGGTGTTCGACGGACGCACCGGCGTGCACACGCCGGAAGGCTCGTGGAGCGCGTCGCAGGGCCGCTGTCTGCCGCGCCCGGCGCTGCCGGTCTACCAGCGCCAGCTGTTCCCGGAGCGCTTGCTGGGCGAGGGCAGCGCCGCGCTGGGCACCGAGCTGTTCAGGAACGACGAAAGCCGCCTCTGGTCGCCCGACGGCCAGGTGCTGGTGCTGACGCTGACCGGCAAGATGCACACCATCGGCCCGGGCACGGTCGAGGGGCTGCTGAAGGGTGTGGAGCTGGCTGAAAGCCGGTACGACGGCCTGGTGGTCTGGTCGCCCGACGAGCCGTTCTCGGCCGGCGCCAACCTCGAAGCCATGCTGCCGGTGTTCATGAAGTCCGGCGCCAAGGGCATCGCCCCCGAGGTCAAGAAGCTGCAGGACGCGCTGCTGCGGGTGCGCTATGCCGGCGTGCCCACCGTGGCCGCGCTGCGCGGCCTGGCCCTGGGCGGCGGCTGCGAGATCGCCGTCGCCTGCGCGAAACGCGTCGCCCACATCGAGAGTTACGTCGGCCTGGTCGAGATCGGCGTGGGCCTGCTGCCGGCGGGTGGCGGCCTGACCTACATCGCCCGGCGTGCCGCCGAGCAGGCGGCGGCGATCGGGTCGACCGACCTGCTGCCCTTCCTGAAGGACGGCTTCCAGGCCGCGGCCACCGCCACCGTGGGCACCAGCGCGCACGAGAGCCGGCGCCTGGGCTACCTGCTGGCCGACGACGTGATCGTGGCCCACCGCGACGAGCTGCTGTTCGTCGCCATCGAACAGGTGAAGGCCATGGCCGCGTCGAACTGGCGTGCGCCGCTGCCAACGACCTTTGCCGCCGCCGGCCGCACCGCCAAGGCGACGATCCAGGCCCAGTTGGTGGGCATGCGCGACGGCGGCTTCGTCAGCGCACACGACTTCCACATCGCCAGCCTGATCGCCGACGTGGTGACCGGTGGTGACGTCGATGCCGGCACGCCCATCGACGAGACCTACCTGATGGCGCTGGAGCGCAAGCACTTCTGCAGCCTGCTGGAACATCCGAAGACGCAAGAGCGTGTGATGGGCCTTCTTCAGACCGGCAAGCCGGTTCGCAACTGATTTCGCGGAGCATCGACATGAGCAAGCAAGTGCAGGACGCCTACATCGTTGCGGCCAGCCGCACGCCGATCGGCCGCTCGGGCCGCGGCTACTTCAAGACCACCCGCTCGGACGACCTGCTGGTCACCGCGCTGCGCGCCGCGCTGGCGCAGGTGCCGACGCTGGACCCCAAGGCCATCGAGGACGCGGTGATCGGCTGCAGCTTCCCCGAGGGCGAGCAGGGCATGAACATGGCCCGCATCGCGGTGGCGCTGGCTGGCCTGCCGCACGGCGTGGGCGGCGTCACCGTCAACCGCTTCTGCGCGTCGGGGCTGACGGCGATCCAGATGGCGGCCGACCGCATCCGCACCGGTGAGGCCGACGTGATGATCGCCGGCGGCGCCGAGAGCATGAGCCTGGTGCCGATGGGCGGCAACAAGCCGGCCTTCAACCCGGAAGTCTTCGCGAGGAACGAGAACATCGGCATCGCCTACGGCATGGGCCTGACCGCCGAGAAGGTGGCGCAGCAGTGGAAGGTCAGCCGCGAGGACCAGGATGCCTTTGCGCTGGCCTCGCACCAGAAGGCGCTGGCGGCGCAGGCAGCGGGCGAGTTCGCCGACGAGATCTGCCCGGTCGATGTCATCACCCGGGTGCCGAACCTGGCCACCGGCGAGGTGAGCCTGAAGACCCGCAGCGTGAACCTGGACGAGGGCGCACGGCCCGACACCAGCCTGGAAGGGCTGGCGAAGCTGAAGCCCGTGTTCGCCGCCAAGGGCAGCGTGACGGCCGGCAACTCCAGCCAGACCAGTGACGGTGCCGGCGCGCTGATCCTGGCCAGCGAGAAGGCCGTCAAGCAGTTCGACCTGAAGCCGCTGGCGCGCTTCGTCAGCTTCGCCAGCCGCGGCGTGCCGCCCGAGATCATGGGCATCGGCCCGATCGCGGCGATTCCGGCGGCCCTGGGCTATGCCGGGCTGTCGGCCGACGACATCGGCTGGATCGAGCTGAACGAGGCCTTTGCCGCGCAGTCGCTGGCGGTGATTCGTGACCTGAAGCTGGACCCGGCCAAGGTCAACCCGATGGGCGGCGCCATCGCGCTGGGCCATCCCCTGGGCGCCACCGGCGCGATCCGCGCTGCGACCGTGGTGCATGCGCTGCGCCGCCGGAATCTCAAGTACGGCATGGTGACGATGTGCGTCGGCACCGGCCAGGGCGCGGCCGGCATCTTCGAGCGGGTGTGACACTCGCGCCTGCCGACCAACAGGAGACCCGCATGACCATCCGCACCGCCACCCTGAACAAGGTGCTGACGATCGAGATCGCCCGCCCCGAAAAGAAGAATGCCCTGACGCAGGCGATGTACACCGCGATGGCCGAGGCGCTGGAGGGCGCCAACACCGACGCGGGTGTGCGCAGCGTGCTGCTGACCGGCCAGCCGGGCATCTTCACCTCGGGCAATGACATCGACGACTTCATGCAGCGTCCACCGCAAGGGGAGGACACGCCGGTCGCGCGCTTCATGCGCGCGCTGCTCGACTGCGACAAGCCGGTGGTGGCCGCAGTCACCGGCGCGGCCGTGGGCATCGGCACCACGCTGCTGCTGCACTGCGACCTGGTCTACGTGTCCGATGAGGCGCGCCTGGCCATGCCCTTCGTCAGCCTGGGCCTGGTGCCCGAGTACGCCAGCAGCCTGGTGCTGCCGGCGCTGATGGGCCATGTGCAGGCGGCCGAGAAGCTGATGCTCGGCGAGCCGTTCACCGGCAGCGACGCGGTCGACTGCGGCATCGCCAACGCGGTGCTGCCGGCCGGCGAGGTGGTCAACCACGCCCGCCGCATGGCCGAGCGCTTCAACGCGCTGGCGCCCGGCGCCGTGGCCGACACCAAGCGGCTGATGCGGGCACCGCAGCGGGCGCGCATCCGCGAGGTGATGGCCGCCGAAGGGGCGCTGTTCGGCCAGCGCCTGCGCAGCCCCGAGGCGCAGGAAGCCTTCCAGGCCTTCTTCCAGAAGCGCAAGCCGGATTTCTCGAAGTTCTGATCCGGCGTCGCTCGCTGGTTTCCTGCCGGCCACGCCGGTGCAGCGGCATCGGGTGAGCGTTGACCTACAACATGTCGGGGTGCCGCCCCGCCGGCATGGCTCGCGTGCGCCTACCCCCGGCAGACCTGCCGTTGCCTACGCTGTCTCCAGGTCGTCGCGAAGGGCGGCGCCCGTTTCTGGAACCAGTCCAAGGAGATCGACATGAGCAACCAGACCTACATCGAACGCGACGCGGTGAAGAAGGAAGTGAGCGAGCACCCCGTGGCCACCGGCGCCGGCGCCGTGGCCGGCGGGGTGGCTGGCGGCCTGCTGGGCAGCGCCGCTGCCGGTGCAGCGGTCGGCGGCCTGACCGGGCCTGCCGGTGCCGTGATCGGCGCCGTCGTCGGCGCAGTTGCCGGCGCCGTGGCGGGCAACCGCGCCGGACATGCGCTGGACCCTGCCCACGAGGACGCGTACTGGCGCGACAACTTCAGCGCCCGCCCGTACGTCGACACGACCAAGACCTACGACGACTACGGCCCGGCCTACCGCTATGGTGTGGACAGCTACAGCCGCTACCCTGACCGCGGAATCGACGAGATCGAGGGCGAACTGTCGCGCGGCTGGGACACCGTGAAGGGCAATTCCCGCCTGCAGTGGGAGCATGCCAAGCACGCCACCCGCGACGCCTGGCAGCGCGCCAGCGACACGGTGGAGCGCGCCATCCCTGGCGACTCCGACCGCGACGGCAAGTAATCCCGTCCACGTGACCTGCTGCCGTGGCTGCGGCAGCGGGCTGACGGCCATACGCTGCACCAGGCGTGCAAGCAGGGCCGTTCAATAGGGGATCGCCGTCGCTGGCGGCGGCGGCACGACGCGGGCGCGGCACCCGATCGCCGGCAGTCGGTGAGTGCCAGGCAGGAAGCGTCCGAGCCTCAATCCCTGGGCACCGGCCGCGGCTTGCCCTCGGCGTCGATCGCCACGTAGGTGAGGTTGGCCTCGGTCACCTTGACCACCTGCAGGTTGGCCGGGTTGCGCTCGGCGTACACGTCCACGTGCACGGTGATCGAGGTGTTGCCCACGCGCACGATGCGGGCGTAGAAGCTCACCAGGTCGCCCACCGACACCGGCTGCTTGAAGACGAACTGGTTGACTGCCACGGTCGCCAGCCGGCCCTTGGCCACGCGCGACGGCAACACCGCGCCGGCCAGGTCGACCTGGGCCATCAGCCAGCCGCCGAAGATGTCGCCGTTGCCATTGACGTCGGCCGGCAGCGGCATCACCCGCAGCACCAGCTCGCTGCCATCGGGCAAACTGACGGGCCCTGTCAGCGGCTGCCGGGGGCTTGTGGGATCGGGCATCGGCATCACCTGTGTGCAGTTGGCGGTCGGGCATTCTTCCATGCGGCCGGTCTTCGATTGCCCCCTACCCATGCGCCGTTCCGCCCCCGCTGTTGCCCTGCCCCTGCCCGCTGCGGCGGGCGAGCCCCGCTCCGACTGGCAGACGCTGCGCAAGCTGCTGCCCTATCTGTGGCAGTACCGCTGGCGGGTGGCGCTGGCCCTGGTCTTCCTGCTGGCGGCCAAGGGGGCCAATGTCAGCGTGCCGATCCTGCTCAAGCACCTGGTCGACGCGCTGGACCTGAAGCCTGGCGACGTGCGCGCCGTGCTGGTGGTGCCCATCGGCCTGCTGCTGGCCTACGCCGGGCTGCGGCTGTCGACCAGCCTGTTCACCGAGCTGCGGGAACTGGTCTTCGCCAAGGTCAGCTTCGGCGCCAGCAAGCAGATCGCGCTGGAAGTCTTCGGCCACCTGCATGCGTTGAGCCTGCGCTTCCACCTGGAGCGCCAGACCGGCGGCCTGTCGCGCGACATCGAGCGCGGCACGCGGGCGCTGCAGAACCTGGTGAGCTATTCGCTCTACACCATCGTGCCCACGCTGGTGGAGGTGGCCCTGGTGCTGGGCGTGCTGGGCTGGCGCTTCGACATGGGCTACGTCTGGATCACGCTGACGGCGCTGGCGGTCTACGTGGTGTTCACCGTCAGCATCACCGAGTGGCGCAGCAAGTTCCGGCGCGAGATGAACGAGCTGGACTCCAGTGCCAACACGCGGGCCATCGATGCGCTGCTGAACTACGAGACGGTCAAGTACTTCAACAACGAGGCCTTCGAGGCGCAGCGCTACGAGCAGGGGCTGGAGCGCTTCCGCCGCGCCCAGGTGCGCAGCCAGACCACGCTGTCGATGCTCAACACCGGCCAGCAGCTGATCATCGCGCTGAGCCTGGTGGCGATGCTGTGGCGCGCCACGCAGGGCGTGGTCGATGGGCGCCTGACGCTGGGCGACCTGGTGATGATCAACGCCTTCCTGATCCAGCTCTACATTCCGCTGAACTTCCTGGGTGTGCTGTACCGCGAGGTCAAGCAGAGCCTGACCGACCTGGACCGCATGTTCGGCCTGCTGGAGCGCGAACGCGAGGTGGCCGATGCGCCCGGCGCGCCGGCGCTGCAGGTGACGCAGGGCGTGGTGCGCTTCGAGGACGTGCGCTTCAGCTACGAGGCGAGCCGGCCCATCCTGCACGGCATCAGCTTCGAGATCCCGGCCGGCCAGACGGTGGCGGTGGTTGGCTCGTCAGGCGCCGGCAAGAGCACGCTGGCGCGCCTGCTGTACCGCTTCTACGACGTGAGTGGCGGGCGCATCACCATCGACGGCCAGGACATCCGCGGCGTGCAGCAGGCCAGCCTGCGCCAGGCGATCGGCATCGTGCCGCAGGACACGGTGCTGTTCAACGACACCGTGGGCTACAACATCGGCTACGGCCGCGCCGGTGCCACGACAGACGAGGTGGAAGGCGCGGCACGAGCGGCCCACATCCACGACTTCATCGCCAGCACGCCCAAGGGCTATGCCACGATGGTTGGCGAGCGCGGCCTGAAGCTCTCAGGCGGCGAGAAGCAGCGCGTGGCCATCGCCCGCACCCTGTTGAAGAACCCGCCGATCCTGATCTTCGACGAGGCCACCTCGGCGCTGGACTCGGCCAACGAGCGGGCCATCCAGGCCGAGCTGAAGAGCGCGGCCCAGGGCAAGACGGCCCTGGTCATCGCGCACCGCCTGTCCACCGTGGCCGATGCGCACTGCATCGTCGTGCTCGACGGCGGGCGGGTGGTCGAGCAGGGCACGCATGCCGACCTGCTGGCGCTCGACGGGCGCTATGCGCAGATGTGGCGGCTGCAGCAGGCGGCCGGCGAGGGCGGTGCCGCGAACTGAAGCCGCAGCCAGGCAGCAAAAAGGCCCGCCGAGGCGGGCCTTTGAAGCGTGGCACCCAGGCCGGACGGATCAGCCGCGGGCCTTGTTGCGGCGCGTGGCCGTGCCGGCCGCCAGCAGGGCCAGGCCGACCAGGCCGTAGCTGGCGGGCTCGGGCACGGTGCCGCCCGGGACGGTGGCGGTGGCCAGCGTCACGAGCATGTCGTCGAGTGCGAAGGCGGCACCACCTGCGGAGAAGCGCAGCGAGACGAAACGCTCGGCGTTGTCGATGTCGATCACGATGGGCGTCGTGGTCCAGAAGCCACCGCCGCCGGTGAACGTGCGCACCAGCGACTCCGTGCCGTTGGCATCCGTGCCGTAGATGGCGTTGCTGGCGCCGCGCGTGAAGAGGTTGAACGCGATGGCGTCGAAGAACTCGGTCGTGCCGGCCGTGCTGGTGGAGGCCGCGCCGCGGGTGGTGGTGGTGGCGCGCGCCAGCGAGATGGTGATGCTCGACGGGTCCACCGTGACATCACGGCTCTGGTTCAGCAGGAAGCCACCCCGGCCGCGGCTGCCGTCGGCCAAGCCACCAGGCTCGGTGGCGTCGTCGAGCATGCCCTCGCCATAGGCGAAGGCGCCCTGGAACTGCAGGCCCTCGAGCGTGCCCACGGCGGTCGGCGCGGTGACGTTGCTGAAACCGTTGAAATCCAGCGGGATCTCTCGCGCCAGTGCGGCGGGCAGAGGGGCAACCAGCGCTGCCGTCAGGGCGACGATCCGAAGGGTGAAATGCATGTTGTTGTCCTGCTGATACTGGGGTGAACGCCTTGGACCGCTGCCGCAGTGCGTCCGGTGCAATGTGCTGCCCACTGTAACGAACGGTCGCTGATCACGCTGTGACCACCGTCCCTTTGTTCAAGGGGGGTGAATGGGGCCTAGGGGGGCGCCGCCCCTTGAGTGGTGGGTCATTTCGGACTATTAAACTGCCAGCCGTGGAAACCAAATGGCTTGAGGACTTCGTCAGCCTGGCCGAGACGCGCAGCTTCTCCCGCTCGGCGCAGTTGCGGCATGTCACGCAGCCGGCGTTCTCGCGCCGCATCCAGGCGCTGGAGGCCTGGGCCGGCATCGATCTCGTCGACCGCTCGTCCTACCCCACGCGGCTGACCTCGGCCGGCGAAACGTTGCATGCCCAGGCGCTGGAGATCCTGGTGGCGTTGCAGTCGGCGCGCAACCTGATGCGCAGCCACCGCGCCAGCGGCCAGGACGTCATCGAGTTCGCCATCCCGCACACGCTGGCCTTCACCTTCTTCCCGCACTGGCTGATGGAGTTGCGCGGGCGCTTCGGCAGCGTCAAGACGCGGCTGATCGCGCTGAACGTGCACGACGCCGTGCTGCGATTGACCGAGGGCGGCTGCGACCTGCTGATCGCCTACCACCACGCCTCGCAGCCGCTGCAGCTGAGCCCCGACCGCTACGAGATGCTGTCGCTGGGCCAGGAGACGCTGGCCGCCTACGCCAAGGCCGATGCGGCCGGGCAGCCGCTGTTCTTCCTGGCGGCCGGCGGTGCGCCGGTGCCGTTGCTGGCGTATGCGGCGGGCGCCTACATGAGCCACATGGTCGAGCAGATCATCCGCCAGCTGCCGGTGGCGCCGGCCTTGGAGACGACCTACGAGACCGACATGGCCGAGGGCCTGAAGGCGATGGCACTGGAAGGCCATGGCCTGGCCTTCCTGCCGGCCAGCTCGGTGCGCAAGGAGCTGAAGGCGCGCCGCCTGGTGCCCGCCGCGCCGCCCGGTGTGGGCGAGCTGACGATGGAGGTGCGCATCTACCGCGAGCGCCCGGAGGTCGCGCGCCACGCCAAGCCGGCGGCGCATGCGCTGTGGGAATTCCTGCGCCAGGGCGCCTGAAGCCACCCGGCCTGGTTCGGGTCTTGCTTGAACCTCCCGCTGCCGCGACGCTCGCCCGCGGGCAACCCCCGGGTGACGGGCTGAAGCCGATCCCTAGAATCTATGCTTTACCTGCATTTCTGCGACAGGAGTTCCCATGAAGACATCCCTGCTGGTCCTTGCGGCGGCTGCCGCGACGTTGGCGCTGCCGGCCCACGCCGACACCCTGAAGAAGATCAAGGACAGTGGCAGCATCACCCTGGGCGCCCGCGAGTCCTCAGGCGCACTGGCGTTCACGCTGGGTGACGGCAAGTACGCCGGCTTCCACACCGAGATGGCGCAGCACATCGCCGACGACCTGAAAAAGCAGCTGGGCCTGGCCAAGCTGGATGTGAAGTACCAGGTCGTCACCTCGCAGAACCGCATCCCGCTGGTGCAAAACGGCACGGTCGACCTCGAGTGCGGGTCCACCACCAACAACGCGGCGCGCCAGAAGGACGTCGCGTTCGCGATGACGACCTACGTGGAAGAGGTGCGGGTGGCCACGAAGGCGAACTCGGGCATCACCTCGATCAACCAGCTCAATGGCAAGACAGTGGCCACCACCACCGGCACCACCTCGGTGCAGACCCTGCGCAAGCATGAGCGCGCCACCGGCATCGACTTCAAGGAAGTGTTCGGCAAGGACCACGCCGACAGCTTCCTGCTGCTCGAGTCGGGTCGGGCCGATGCGTTCGTGATGGATGGCCAGATCCTGGCCGGCAACATCTCCAAGTCGAAGAGCCCCGCCGATTACAAGATCGTTGGCGAGGTGCTCTCGGTGGAGCCGATTGCCTGCATGCTGCGCAAGGACGACCCGGCCTTCAAGAAGGCGGTGGACGACAGCATCAAGGCGATGGTCAAGAGCGGCGAACTGGCCAAGCTCTACGACAAGTGGTTCATGCAGCCGATCCCGCCGTCGAACACCAAGGTCGGCCTGCCGCTGTCCGAAGCCACCAAGCAAGCCTGGGCCAATCCCAACGACAAGCCGATGGAAGACTACGCGAAGAAGTGAGCGTGCTTCGGAGCTGAGTGCGGGCGCGTCGGTCACCGACCACGCGCCCGTTCACTTTGCGGCCAACCAACACGACGGGGGTGAGGGTGAGCAACTGGGACTGGCAGGTGTTCTGCAAGGATACTGCGACGGGCGATGTGCTCGCCGGCTGCATGGGCAGCGGCCAGGACATCAGCTACCTGCAATGGATGCTGTCGGCCTGGGGCTGGACGCTGTCGGTGGCGCTGCTGGCGCTGCTGGTGGCGCTGGTCGTGGGCTCGGTGATGGGGGTGCTGCGCACCACGCCGGTCAAGGGCTTGGTCTTCCTGGGCAATGCCTGGACCGAGCTGTTCCGGAACATTCCGCTGCTGGTGCAGATCTTCCTCTGGTACCACGTGCTGCCGGCGCTGGTGCCACCGCTCAAGGGCCTGCCCAGCTTCGTGCTGGTGGTGCTGGCGCTGGGGCTGTTCACCTCGGCGCGGGTGGCCGAGCAGGTCAAGGCAGGCATCCAGGCGCTGCCCAAGGGCCAACGCTATGCCGGCCTGGCGATGGGTCTGACACTGCCGCAGACGTACCGCTACGTCCTGCTGCCGATGGCCTTCCGCATCGTGATCCCGCCCCTGACCAGCGAGAGCATGAACATCATCAAGAACTCGTCGGTGGCGTTCGCGGTGTCGATCGCCGAACTGACCATGTTCGCGATGCAGGCCCAGGAGGAGACGTCCCGCGGGATCGAGATCTACCTGGCGGTGTCGGTGCTGTATTTCGTGTCGGCCTTCACCATCAACCGCATCGCGCATTTCATCGAGCAGCGGGTGCAGGTGCCCGGCATGATCGGCGGAGGAAAGTGATGCGCGCCTTCACGTTCCGCGGCTGTGCCGCGTCACTGCCCCTCCGGGGGGCGCAGGCCCCGTTTGGGGCGGCCCGGCAGGAGGCCTGATGAATCTCGACTTCGCCTTCCTCAGCTGGAGCGTGCTCTCCAGCTTCGTTGCCAAGGGCCTGGTGTTCTCGGTGCAGTTGACGCTGGTGGCGATGATCGGCGGCATTGCGCTGGGCACTGTGCTGGCGCTGATGCGCCTGTCGGGCAAGGCCTGGCTAGTGATGCCCGCCGCTGCCTACGTCAACACCATGCGCAGCGTGCCGCTGGTGATGGTGATCCTGTGGTTCTTCCTGCTGATCCCGTTGCTCATCGGCCGGCCGATGGGCGCGGAGCTGTCGGCGGTGATCACCTTCACGCTGTTCGAGGCGGCCTACTACTCCGAGATCATGCGCGCCGGCATCCAAAGTGTGCCGCGCGGTCAGGTGCACGCCGGCTATGCGGTGGGCATGACCTATGCGCAGACCATGCAGCTGGTGGTGCTGCCGCAAGCCTTCCGCAACATGCTGCCGGTGCTGCTGACGCAAACCATCATCCTGTTCCAGGACACCTCGCTGGTCTACGCCATCGGCGCCTACGACC
>CALMIF010000523.1 GCA_937864045.1 uncultured Aquabacterium sp.
GGTGCCACATCGACGCCGAGGTCGGCGGGCTTGAGTACTGCCAGCGGCTTCTTCTTCGCCTTCATGATGTTGGGCAGGGTGACATAGCGCGGTTCGTTCAGGCGCAGGTCGGTGGTCACGACCGCCGGCGTGGCGAGGCTCACTGTTTCCAGCCCGCCGTCGACTTCGCGCGTGACGCGCACACGACCGTCCTCGACCTCGACCTTGCTCGCGAAGGTCCCCTGCGGCCGACCCAGCAGCGCGGCGAGCATCTGGCCGGTCTGGTTGCAGTCGTCGTCGATCGCCTGCTTGCCGAGAATCACCAACGCGGGCTTCTCCTGCTCGACCAGTGCCTTCAGCAGCTTGGCCACCGCCAACGGCTGCAGTTCTTCGCCGGTCTCGACCAGGATGCCGCGGTCGGCGCCGATCGCCATCGCGGTGCGCAGCGTCTCCTGGCATTGCGCCACGCCACACGAGACGGCGACGATCTCGCTCGCCACGCCCTTTTCCTTCAACCGCACCGCCTCCTCGACGGCGATCTCGTCGAAGGGATTCATGCTCATCTTGACGTTGGCGATGTCCACGCCGGTGCCGTCGGCCTTGACGCGCACCTTGACGTTGTAGTCGACGACCCGCTTGACGGCGACGAGGATCTTCATGGCAGGGCCCCCAGGTCAGAACTGTTCTTCGGCGAGCGCCATCGTGCTGGCGCCGGCGTGCATGGTCGCCTCGGCGAGCCCGCGCGCCCGCGACAGGTCCTGGTCGGCGAAGAAGCGCGCCGTGGCGACCTTGGCGCGGTAGAACGCCGCATCACCGTCGCCGGCCGCAAGCTTGCGCTGCGCCGCCAGCGCGGCGCGCCCCATCTGCCAGCCGCCGCACACCACGCCGCACAGGTGCAGGAACGGCACCGCGCCAGCCAGCACCGCGTTGAGGTCCTGCATGCCGGTTGCCAGAATCCAGCGCACGCTGTCGGCCAGGCTCTTCGAACCCTCGCGCAGGCGTGCGCCGATCGCGTGAAGCTGAGCATCGTCGCCGGCCTCGAGCTGCTCGCACACGGCGTCGATCTGCGACAGCAGCGCCTGCATCGAGCGCCCGCCGTCGCGCAGCACCTTGCGCCCGATCAGGTCGTTGGCCTGGATGCCCGTGGTGCCCTCGTAGATCGTGGTGATGCGCGCGTCGCGCAGGTGCTGCGCCGCGCCGGTCTCCTCGATGAAACCCATGCCGCCGTGGATCTGGATGCCGGTCGAAGCCACCTCGACGCCGGTCTCGGTGCACCAGCCCTTGAGGATCGGGATCAGCAGGTCGACGCCGGCATGCGCTGCGTTGCGTTCCGCGTCGTCGCTGGCGCGGTGCGCCTGGTCGAACATCGCCGCCACCACATAGGCCAGCGCGCGCATCGCCTCGACGCGCGACTTCATGCTCATCAGCATGCGCCGCACGTCGGGGTGGCGGATGATCGGCACGCTCGGGCCCTTGGGCGCCGTGGCGTCCTTGCCCTGGACGCGATCCTTGGCATTGGCCAGGGCCTGCTGGTAGGCGCGCTCGGCCACGCCCAGCCCCTGCACGCCGACGCCGAAGCGCGCCTCGTTCATCATGATGAACATATATTCGAGACCGCGGTTCTCCTCGCCGATCAGGTAGCCGATCGCGCCCGGGCCGTCGCCGAACGCGAGCACCGCGGTCGGGCTGGCGTGGATGCCCATCTTGTGTTCGATCGACACGCAGCGCACGTCGTTGCGCTCGCCGAGCGAGCCGTCGTCGTTGACGAGGAACTTGGGCACCAGGAACAGCGAGATGCCCTTGACGCCCTCCGGCGCCGTGGGCGTGCGCGCGAGCACCAGGTGGACGATGTTGTCGGTGAGGTCGTGCTCGCCGAAGCTGATGAAGATCTTCTGGCCCTGGATCCGGTAGTGATCGCCCTCGGGCGTGGCCTTGCTGCGGATGAGCCCGAGGTCGGAACCGGCCTGCGGCTCGGTCAGGTTCATCGTGCCGGTCCACTCACCCGAGACCATCTTGTGCAGGTAGCGCTGCTTCTGCGCGTCGCTGCCGCGCAGGAAGACCGCCTCGATCGCGCCCTGGGTCAGCAGCGGTGCCATCGAGAACGCCATGTTCGACGCGTTCCACATCTCCATCACCGCGGTGTCGACCAGCTTGGGCAGCCCCTGGCCGCCGAAGGCGGGGTCGAAGCGCAGGCCGTTCCAGCCCGACTCGACGAACTTGGCATAGGCCTCGACGAAGCCCTTGGGCGTGGTGACGCGGCCGTCGTCGTGGCGCTTCAGGCCCTGCTGGTCTCCGACCTTGTTCAGCGGCCCCCAGACCTCGCTGGAGAAGGTGGCGGCGCCTTCGAGCACCGCATCGACGAGTTCGGTGCTCACGTCGCCGTAGCCGGGCAGCCGGGCAATCGCGTCGAGGCCCGCCAGTTCGTGCAGCACGAACTGCATGTCCTTCATCGGGGCGGTGTAGGTGCTCATGATGGGTGTCTCCTTGCGTGTTGTGTACGTGTCGCGTGCGTGGGCCGGGTGCGCTGGCTTCAGCGCTCCATCACGTAGGTTCCAGGTGCTGGCGCCAGGGGCCGGTACTTGCGCGATCCGAGCTTCGCGGGCGCGGGCTTCAGCTCGCCGGACTTGCCCTTGATCCACTCGCGCCAGTGCGGCCACCAGCTGCCTTCCTGCTTGCTCGGCTGGGCGCCCTCGGCCCAGGCCATCGGGTCGTCCGTAGCGGCCGGGCCGCTGAAGAAGAAGGCCTTGGGCACGCCCGGCGGGTTGACCATGCTTTGCAGGTGGCCCGCGTTGGCCAGCACGAACGTCGTCTCGGGCCCGAACAGCCGCGCCGTGCCGTAACACGCGCGCCAGGGCGTGATGTGGTCGGTGATGCCGGCGATCACGTAGGCGCCGATGTCGACCTGCTCCATGTCGACCGGAACGCCGAGCACTTCGAGCGTGCCGGCGTTGACGTACGGGTTCTTCTCGACCAGCTCGAGCAGGTCGCAGTGGAACTGGCCGGGAAGCCGGGTGGTGTCGGCGTTCCAGGCCAGCACGTCATAGGCCGGCGGGCGGTTGCCGAGCAGGTAGTTGTTGACCCAGTAGTTCCAGATCAGGTCGTTCGGACGCAGCCAGGCGAACATCGAGGCCATCTCCGCGCCATCGACGAAGCCCTTGCGCCGCGAGCGCGCCTTGGCGGCACGGATCGTCGCTGGCGAGTTGAACAGGCCGAGCGTCGAATCCTCGATCGCCGCTTCGGTGTCGAGCACGCACACGGCCCAGGTCGTGTTGGCGACCTTGGGCTTGCCGGTGGCGGCGAGCCACGCCAGATAGGCAGCCAGCGTCATGCCGCCCGAGCAACTGCCCCACATGTTGACGTCGGTGCTACCAGTGATCTTGCACGTCGCATCGACCGCCGCATCGAGGGCACGCACGTAGTCGTCCAGGCCCCAGTGCCGGTGCTCGACCGTCGGGTTGCGCCAGCTGACGACGAACAGCTGCACGCCCGAGTCGGTCGCCCACTTGACGAGGCTCTTGTCCGGCGTCAGGTCGATGGCGTAGTACTTGTTGACCTGCGGCGGCGACATCACGAGTGGGCGGGCGTGCACCTGCGGCGTCGTCGGAGCGAACTGCAGCAGCTCGAACATCTCGTGGCGCAGCACCACCTGGCCGGGCGAGGTGGCGATGGTCTCGCCGACCTTGAACGGCGTGGCGTCGACCATTGAAGGCAGCATGTGGTTGTGGCGCGCGTCGTGGATCAGGTTCTTCAGCCCTTTGACGAGGTTGTCGCCCCCGGTGTCGACGATCTTGCGCACCGCCGCAGGGTTGCCGAACAGCCAGTTGCTCGGGGCGAGCGCGTCGGTGATCAGCGAGGCGAAGAAGTGCGCGCGACCCTTCTCGAGCTTGTTCAATGCGGACTGGTCGATGAAGTGCGACAGCTCCTTCTGCGTCGCCAGGTACGACTGCATCAGGCGCGCGTACAGGGCGTTGCTCTTCCACGCCGGATCGGCGAAGCGCCGGTCCTTGGGGTCGGGCACGAGCTCGGACTTCCCTTTCGCGACCTGGCCCAGTTCCTTCACGTAGCGGCCCAGGTGCGTGCTGGCGCGCCGCGGCGTGCTGGCGACGGCCTTGAGCAGCGAGCCGGCGGCGCTTGCCACGTCGCGCTTATTCAAGCCGATCAGCGGGTTAATCGCGAGCGTGTTGCGGCTGGCCTCGGCGACGAGGCCACCGAGATCGCTGGCCGTGCCGAGCGCAGACAGGCCGGCCTTGCTCGCGCTGCCGGACAGCTTCG
>CALMIF010000524.1 GCA_937864045.1 uncultured Aquabacterium sp.
TCGGCCACGCCGAGTTCGTTGACCCGGTTGTGCAGCGTGGTGATGTTCTGCTTGACCGCTGCGTCCTGCACCGCCTTGGCGGCGGCGGGCTTCAGGGCGCCGGTCAGGCGGAAGTCGGCGCCGTCGGGTGTCTCGGTCCACAGCAGGTCGGGCAGCTGGTCGGTCAGCAGGTTGCGCGCCTGGGCCAGCACCGCCGCGTCGCGGAAGCGCAGCACCACCAGGTTGCCGTCGCGGCTGATGCCGGCGTGGCGGATGTTCTTGTCGCGCAGCAGGGTGCGGATGTCGCCGGTGACCGACTCGGCCTTCTTCGTCAGCGCCGCCTTCATGTCGACCTGCATCAGGAAGTGCACGCCGCCGCGCAGGTCCAGGCCCAGGTACATCGGCAGTGCATGCAGGCTGGCCAGCCAGTGCGGCGAGCGGCTCAGCAGGTTCAGCGCGACGATGTACGACGGGTTGGCCGTGTCGGGGTTCAGCGCCTTGCTGATGGCGTCCTTGGCCTTGATCTGCTCGTCGGTGCTGCCGAAGCGGGCCTTCACCGAGTTGCCTTCGAACTGCACGAAGTCGGGCTTCAGGCCGGCGCTCGACAGCGTCTGCTCGATGCGCGGCACCAGGCCGGCGTCGATCTTCAGCGTTGCCTTGCCGCTGGACACCTGCACCGCAGGCGCCTCGCCGTAGAAGTTGGGCAGGGTGTAGATCAGGCCGACCAGCAGCGCGATGCCGAGGATCAGGTACTTCCACCAGGGATAGCGGTTCATCGTGGGTTCCTGGGCGCGGCGGCCTCGGTCAGCGCTGGCTGCGGGCCGGGCGGGTCACCGACTGGAGCGCCGGTGCGGGATGCTGGAAGGCGGGGTCGGCGGCAACACGGGCCGCCGCGACATCACTTGCCGTAGGTGCCCTTGGGCAGCACCTGCACGACGGCAGCGCGCTGCACCTGCAGCTCGACGCCATTGGCGACCTCGACACCGAGGATGCTCTCGCCGATCTTCGAGACACGGCCGATCAGGCCGCCGGCCACCACCACCTCGTCGCCCTTGGCCAGGGCGTCGATCATGGCCTTGTGCTCCTTCTGGCGCTTCATTTGCGGCCGGATCATGATGAAGTACAGCACCACGAACATCAGCACCAGCGGCAGCAGCTGGCCGAGCGAGCCGAACATCGATTCGGCGCCACCTGCGGCAGCGGCCGGGGCGGTCTGGGCAAAGGCGTTGGAGATGAACACGTCAGAAGTCCTTGGAAGGCGGGCGGGTCGGGTCGGTGCGGCGATCTGACCAATCGCCGGCCAAACCGCACATTGTAGGTGGGCACCCGGCGTGGGCCGGGGCGTTGCTCGGGCGGTGCGCGGGCCGGGTCAGAACAGCGCCATGCTCAGCTTGCGCCGGTACTGATCGACCACGGGGTCGGCAGGTGCGACCGCCGCATGGCCAGTGAGTTCCAGCGCGCCCTTGGCCTTGTCGGCGCCGGCACCGGCAGCGGGCTTGGGTTGCGGCTTGGTCAGCAGCTCCAGGATCGCCACATAGGCCTTGCGCGCCAGCTCGTTGTTCCAGGCCTTGTCGCGCATGATGATCTCCAGCAGCGCGTCCATCGCGGCGGTGAATTCGCCGCGCGCCATCAGGCCCTGCGCCAGCTCGAAGCGGGCCTCGAAGTCGCGGCGGTTGGCGGCGATGGCGGCGTCCAGCTCAGCCGCGCTGCGGGCCGTGGGCACCTTCTCGCAGGCGTCGAGCCACAGGCCCAGCGCGGCGATGCGGCCGTCGACGATGGCCTTGCTGGCCACCGGCGCCCAGGCGGTGCGGGCCTGGGCGATGTGGCCGGTCTCGACCAGCAGCTTGACGTACTCGCAGCGGGCGGCGTCGTTGGCCGGGTCGACCGCCACCGCCTGCTGCAGCTTGGCCAGTGCGGCGTCCAGGTCGCCGTCGGCTTCCAGCGCCTCGGCCTCGGCGGTGTCGTTCTCGGCCTCCAGCGCTTCGGCGCTGGGCACATGGCGGTCGAGGAACTCGCGGATCTGCGCTTCGGGGATGGCGCCGACGAAGCCGTCGACCGGCTGGCCGTCCTTGAACAGCACGCAGAACGGGATCGAGCGCACGCCGAAGGCCTGGCTCAGCTGGCCGGCGATCTCGGGCTGGTCATCGCTGTTGAGCTTGGCCAGCTTGAAGCGGCCGGCGTAGGCCGTCTCCACCTTCTCCAGCAGCGGGCCCAGCGTGCGGCAGGGGCCGCACCAGGGCGCCCAGATGTCGAGCAGCACCGGTTGCTGCATCGACGCCTGGATCAGTTCGGCTTCGAAGTTCTGGATCGTGATGTCGCTCATGGCTGCGCCGCGCTTCGGGGTTGTGTGGGGCAAACGGTGACAGATCGGGGCCGCCGCCTACAATTCAATGCTTGTTTCCGATGGCGTCGCCAGACGCCCCTGCTGCCGTGGATTCCAGCCCCGACGACCGCACCCGCGGTGACACGACCGACCCCAGCCGCCCCGCCGGCGACGCCGCGCCCGGCATCCGCGTGGGTGTCCTGATGGGCTCGTCCAGCGACTGGGAGACGATGCGGCAGGCGGCGCAGATTCTCGCCGAGTTTGGCGTGGCCCACGAATGCCGGGTGGTGTCGGCGCACCGCATGCCCGACGCGATGTTCGCCTATGCCGAGGCGGCCGCCGACCGCGGCCTGGTGGCCATCATCGCCGGTGCCGGCGGCGCGGCCCACCTGCCGGGCATGCTGGCGGCCAAGACCACGGTGCCGGTGCTGGGCGTGC
>CALMIF010000525.1 GCA_937864045.1 uncultured Aquabacterium sp.
GAGCCGATGGCGATCATGCCCTGCAGGATGTGGAAGCCCTTGCCCAGCGGGTCGCGCGTGGGGTCGAGCAGGGTGCACACGCGCTGGCGCTGGTATTCGCGCAGCACCTTCCAGTCGACGCCGTCCTGGCACAGCGCGTCGCCGAACCAGACGATGGCGGTGATGCCCACCGCGCCCAGCAGCACCAGCGGCGCGATCAGCCGCCACGACAGGCCGGCGAAGAACAGCACGTACAGCCCGCCCGACAGCACCAGGATGGCCGTGCCCAGGTCGGGCTGCTTGGCCACCAGGGCCACCGGCACCAGCAGCAGGGCGCCGGCGATGGCGAAGTCGGGCCAGCGCAGGCGACCCTCGCGGCGGGCCTCGCACTTGTGGAACCACCAGGCCAGCATCAGCGGCGTGGCCAGCTTCAGCAGCTCGCTGGGCTGGATCACCACGCCCACGTTCAGCCAGCGTGTCGCGCCCTTCTTGGTGATGCCGAACAGCGCCGTGGCCACCAGCAGGGCCACGCCCAGGCTGTAGATGGGCAGGGCCACCGCCATCAGCCGCTGCGGCGGCACCTGGGCCACACCGAACATCAGCAGCGCTGCCAGCACCATGTTGCGGCCGTGGTCGACGAAGCGTGTGCCGTGGTCGAAGCCGACCGAGTACATCGTCACCAGGCCCAGCGCCGACAGCGCCAGCACCACCAGCAGCAAGGGGCCGTCGAAGCCGGTGAGCACCGGCCGGACGCGCTGCCACCACGACGGGCGGTCGACGACGGCGATCATCGGGTGGCGCGCAGCGGCGCGGCGGGGTTGGGGGCGGGCACCGCCAGCGCCGTGGCCTGCACCACGGGCAGCGGCAGGGCCGCCTGCACCGGCAGGCCCAGTTCGCCCAGCGGCACGTCCTCGGCCCGGCGCGGCGTGCCGATGGGGGCGACGCTGCGGCCGGCCTGGGTGGCGGCCATGTCCTCCTCGCTGGGCCACTGGCCATTGAGCAGGTAGTCGAACACGCGGCGGGCGATGGGCGCGGCGGCGGCGGCGCCGAAGCCGGCGTTCTCGACGATCACCGCCAGCGCCACCACCGGCTTGTCCAGCGGCGCGAAGGCCGAGTACAGCGAGTGGTCGCGCTGGAACTCCGACAGCCGCGCCGCGTTGTACTTCTCGTTGGCGCGCACGCCCACGGCCTGCGCGGTGCCGGTCTTGCCGCCGCTCTTGTAGGTGGCGCCGGCGAACACCTTGGTCGACGTGCCCTCCTGCGTCACGCCGTGCATCGCGTTCATCACCAGGGCCACGTGCTCGGGCTTCAGCGCCAGCGGCTCGATCGCCTGGCCCGACACCGGCGTCGCCTGCTGGGTGACGACGTTGCGGATCTCGCGCACCAGGCGCGGCTGGAAACGCTGGCCGCCGGCCACCAGGGTGGCGGTGGCGCTGGCCACCTGCAGCATGGTGAAGTTGTTGTAGCCCTGACCGATGCCCAGCGAGATGGTCTCGCCGGCGTACCACTTCTGCTGCTCGGGTCGCTTGTAGGCGCGCTTCTTCCAGGCGGTGCTGGGCAGCAGGCCGGTCACTTCGCCGTCCAGGTCGATGTCGGTCTTGCGGCCGAAGCCGAAGGGCAGCAGCTGCTCGTGCATCAGGTCCACGCCCATCTCGTTGGCCAGCGAGTAGTAGTAGACGTTGCTCGACTGCACGATCGAGCGCCGCATGTCCACCGGCCCCAGGCCGTGGTCGCCATGGCTGCGGAACTCGTGCCCGCCGAAGTTGAAGCTGCCGCCGTCGTGGATGATGGTGCCCGGCCCGCGCTTGCCGCTGGCCAGCGCCGCCATCGCCATGAAGGGCTTGAAGGTGCTGCCTGGCGGGTAGGTGCCGCGCAGCGCGCGGTTCAGCAGCGGCTTGTCGATGCTTTCGTTGAGCGCACGCCAGTTCTCCACGTCGATGCCGTCGACGAACAGGTTGGGGTCGAAGGTGGGCTTGCTGACGAAGGCCAGCACCTCGCCGTTGCGCGGGTCGATCGCCACCAGGGCGCCGCGGCGGTCGCCGAACAGCTGCTCGACCAGGGCCTGCAGCTTGATGTCGATGGACAGCACCAGGGTGTTGCCGGGCGTGGCGGGGTGGGTCTTCAGGCGCCGCACCGCACGGCCGCCGGCGGACGTTTCCACCTCCTCGAAGCCGGTGGTGCCGTGCAGTTCCTGTTCGTAGCGCTGTTCCAGGCCCAGCTTGCCGATCACGTCGGTGCCGCGGTAGTTGGCGACCAGCTCGTCGTCCCAGTCCTCCATCGCCTTCTTCTCGGCGGCGTTGATGCGGCCGATGTAGCCGATCAGGTGGCTGCCGACCTCGCCCGCCGGGTAGTTGCGGAACAGGCGCGCCCGCACGTCCACGCCCGGGAAGCGGTAGCGCTGGGCCATGAAGCGGGCGACTTCCTCGTCGCTCAGCTTGGTGCGGATGGGCAGCGACTCGAAGCGCTTGCTCTCGTCGGCCAGGCGCTTGAAGCGGCGGCGGTCGCGCGGCTCGATGGTCAGCACCTGGGCCAGGCCGTCGATCACCGACTCGATCTCGCCCTGGATGCGCGACGGCGTGATCTCCAGCGTGTAGGCGGAGTAGTTGGTGGCCAGCACCACGCCATTGCGGTCGACGATCAGGCCGCGGTTGGGCACCACCGGCAGCACGGCGATGCGGTTGGCCTCGGCCCGCTCGGCCAGGTCCTCATGGCGCACCACCTGCAGCACCACCATGCGCCAGGCCAGCAGGCCGAAGCAGCCCAGCACGAACAGCGCCGCCACCAGCAACCGGGTGTTGAACCGGTCGAGGTCGCGTTCGAGGTTCTTCAGTTCTGCCATGACGAAGGTCTCTCCCCGTGCACAACAGGGCGCTTGCGCCGGCCAAGCGACCGCCGCGGAACCGGCTCTGCCGGGCCGCTGGCGGTGCCCCCTTGGGGGGGAGCGCCGCAGGCGCTACGGGGGGGGGTCATAACGGTCGATTCTTGTCTGGATCGGGTGCGCGGCGTTGCGGTGCCAGCAGCAGCAGCACGACCACCGGCCACAGCAGCGCCTCGAACACCGGCGCCAGCAGCACGCCCCAGCCGGGGAACATGCCGCCCACCGCCAGCCGCGCCAGCAGGGCCACCGCATGGCCGGCGAAGAACACCGGCAGCACGTGCAGCGCCTGCGCCGGCACGCTGAACCACAGCACCCGCCGGTGCACGGTGATGGCCAGGTAGCTCAGCAGCGTGTAGGCCAGGGCATGCTGGCCCAGCACCGCGCCCTGGTGCACGTCCATCACCAGGCCGAAGGCGAAGGCGAAGCCCACGCCCACGCGCCGTGGCTGGTGCACGTTCCAGAACACCAGCACCAGGGCCAGCAGGTCGGGCGCGGCCGGGTGGCGGCCGCCGGGCAGCATCTCCAGCAGCAGCGCGGCCAGCAGGGTCAGCGCGATGAAGAAGGGGTTGACCGGCAGCAGCAGCTGGTCCGACCCGCGGGCCATGATCATCGGCTCAGCTCCTCGCCCGACGCAGGGCGGCCCGGGCGGCCGGCGGCGCTGGCCTTGGCCGCGCCCTTGGCTGCGCCGGGTGCGGATGCGGCCTCGGCCGGGCGCGGCGGCATCTGCACGCTCAGCGGCTCCAGCACCAGCATGTGGCGCAGGTTGTCCATCGGCATCATCGGCGCCAGCACGATGCGGGCGAAGCCGGCGTCCGAGCGCCGCTCCACCCGCGCCACTCTGGCCACCGGCAGGCCCGGCGGGTAGACGCCGTCGACGCCGCTGGTGGTCAGCGCATCGCCGGTCTGCACGTCGGCATTGGCGGCGACGAAGCGCAGCTCCAGCGCGGTGCCGCCCTCGGCACCGCCGAAGGCCGCGCCGCGCTGCTGGGTGCGGGTGTTGAGCACCGGGATTGCCGCGTCGCGGTCGGTCAGCAGGGTGACCACGGCGGACAGCGGGTACACCTCGGTCACCTGGCCCAGCACGCCGGCCTCGTTGACCACCGGTGCCCCGGCGACGATGCCCTGGCGGGCACCGCGGTTGATGAAGATGCGCCGCGAGTATGGGTCGCCCGCCTCGTACAGCAGCTCGGCCGCCACGCTCTTCACCTGCAGTTGCGGCTGCAGCGCCAGCAGGGCGCGCAGGCGCTCGTTCTCGGCGGCCAGCTGCTCGGCGCGGGCGGCGCGCTCGCTCTGCCTGGCCAGCAGGGCGCGGGCGGCGGCCTCGCGGCCCTGGGCGTCCTTGACGCCCTGCAGGTAGCTCAGGCCGTTGTCCACCAGCACCAGCGGCACCTGCAGCGCCTGCTGCAGCGGCAGCAGGGCGGTGGCCACGGCGCTGCGCAGCGGCGCGGTCATGCGCCAGCGCGTGTCGGCGGCCATCAGGAAGATCGCCAGCGCCGAGAACAGCAGCAGCTTGGTCAGCGCCGATGGCCCCTGCCGGAAGAACGGCGGCGGCGTGCGGTCGATGGTGCCCAGGGCCATGGCGGGTCAGGCGGCAGGGTGGGGGCGTCGGGGCGGCGGGGCGGGCTGAAACGCAAAAGCCGGCCGCATCGTCGATGCGCCGGCCCGGCGGTGGTGCATCGACGCTTACTCGGACGTGAAGATCGAGCCGCGGCCTTCCATGCGCTCCAGCGCCATGCCGCAGCCGCGCACCACGCAGGTCAGCGGGTCTTCGGCCACCAGCACCGGCAGGCCGGTTTCCT
>CALMIF010000526.1 GCA_937864045.1 uncultured Aquabacterium sp.
CCATCACCATCGATAGCCGCGGCGTGGGCAGCTTCAGCCGCCGCACCGTCGTCGACGCCGACAGCACCGGCACCGACCAGCAGCTCATCACCCTGGTCGTGCCCGCGGATGTCTCCGCAGGCGTCATCACCATCAGCACCGCCGGTGGCAGCAGCGTGCTGCGCCCTGCGACCACGCTGGCCGACCAGGGCACGCTCACGCCCAGCGCCGAGGTGGGCAACACCCTGGGCACCGCGCTGGACACCGGCCTGGGCCGCGACAGCGTGCTGCAGATCCAGAGTGCGGTCGCTGCGTCCATCTCCGACATCGACCTCTACCGCGTCGACCTGGCCGCGGGCGACCAACTCACCGCCCACCTGTCGCCCGTGGACTACAGCCACGTGCGCGTGTTCGACGCCACCGGCACCGAACTGCAGGAGCTCTACGTCGACCGCGGCGCCACCGCGCACATCTCGGTGCAGGCGGGCGCCGTGGCTGGCACCTACTACGTCGGCGTCAGCGGCTACTACAACAACGGCTACAACCCGGTCGACGGCAGCGGCGCGGTCAACAGCTACACCGGCAACTACACGCTGGCGCTGGAATCGCTGCGTGCGGGCACCTCGCACCTGGCGCGCATCGAGGCCAGCGCGGCCAGCGGCACGCCCACCCATGCCGGCGTGGCCGCGGCCAACAACGGCCAGTCCATCACGCTGCACGCCAGCGGGCTGCGCAACAACGACCGCGTGGTCTTCACCACCATCGACAACAACGGCAACCTCGCCGAGGAGACCGTCAACCCGGCCAGCCTGGACCTGGCCACCCAGACGATCACCGTCGTCGTGCCCGACAGGGCCACCACCGGGCGCGTGCGCCTGGAGCGCGATGTCACCGGCGTGCTGCTGCAGGTCGTGCCCGTGCTCAACGACATCGACATGGGCAATGGCAACGACTTCACCGGCAGCAACCTGCGCCTGAACGGCCGCGGCTTCGCCGAAGGCGCCACCGAGGTGCTGGTGGGTGCGCAGCGCGTGGCCGACCTGGCCCGCAACAGCGGGCCCGACAGCTTCTACTTCTCCAACGCCGGGCGCACCGACAGCGCCATCAACCTGACCGTGCCCGCGGGCCTGCCCACCGGCCCGATCAGCGTGCGCACCGTCGGCGGCACCTCTGCGGCGCTGCCCATCACGCTGGTGAGCATCAGCGCCAGCGCCACCAGCGGCACGCCTGCCAGCAGCAGCCAGGCTTCGGCCATCCCCGGCCAGTCCATCACCCTCACCGGCACCGGCCTGGGCCTGGGCACCGAGCTGGTCTTCCGCACCACCGACGCCAACGGCACCACCGCCGACATCGTCGTCAAGCCCTGGGCCGTCAACGACAGTGGCACCGAGGCGCAGGTCAACGTGCCGGTCAGCGCCACCAGCGGCCCGGTGCGCGTGCTCGGCTCGGGCGTGTCCTTCAACCTGCAGATCCTGCCGGTCATCCAGGACGTGCAGATCGAGTCCGTCGACGCCGACGGCTCATCGGCCCAGGTGCTCATCGCCGGCTCGGGCTTCGTCGAGGGCGGCAACAGCGTCTACCGCTTCGGCGAGATCACCGTGCTCGATGCCGGCAACGGCACGGGCGCCAACGTCTTCGGCCGCAACGACAGCGTGCTGGGCTCGCTGCCCAACGGCTATGTGCGTCTGACGATCCCGCTGAGCGCGGGTGCGTTCGGGGCGATCAGCGTGTCCACCGCCGGTGGCACGAGCGCGGCCTACACGGTCAGCCTGGCGAGCATCACCGGGGTGGCCTTCAGCGGCACGCCGGCCGACGCGGGCCAGGCCAGCGCCAACGCCGGCCAGGCCATCACCTTGGTGGGCACGGGCCTGAGCACGACCACCGACGTGCTGCTGCGCTTCCGCGACATCAACGGCACGGTGCAGATGGTGCGCCTGAGCCCGACGGCGGCCGCCGATGACGGCAGCTCGGCCACCCTGGTGGTGCCGGCCTACGCCAACGGCGCCTTCAGCCTGCAGATCCTGGGCTCGGCCAGCCAGCCGCTGCTGCAGATCGTGCCCACGCTCACCAGCTTCGACCAGCGCGAGGACGTGCTGCTGTACGGCTCGGGCCTGGTGGAGAACGGCTCGGTCTACAGCTTCGCCGGCATCAACGTCAGCGACACCGACGGCAACGTCGACGTCTACTACGACAGCGTCGAGCAGAACCGCCGCGCGCAGCTCAACCGCACCGCGCTGCCCGTGCACGGCATCGGCAACGTCAGCGTCACCACCGAGGGCGGCACCTCCGCGCCCCTGGCGCTCAACGTGGTGCAGGTCAACGCCGAGGGCTCCAACCTGGGCGACGTCGCCTTCGACCCCGCCAACGGCACCCTGTGGGTCAGCGACTACACCAGCCCCGGCCACCTGCTGCGCATCGATGCGGCCACCGGCCTGGCCCTGCAGACCCTCACCCTGAACGCCGGCGACTTCGGCCAGACCTACTCCTACAACCACACCGGCCTGCAGATCCTGCCCGCACCGATGACCCTGGGCACCACCGCCGTGCCCGCAGGCAGCCTGCTGGTCTTCAACGGCTACGCCAACCCCGACCGCGTCACCGCCGTCAACCCCAGCAACGGCGCGGTCATCGCCTCGCTCGCCCTGGCCGGCAACTTCGACCTCTCCAGCGGCCTGTACGACCCCACCAGCGGCCACCTGTTCATCTCCTTCAACGGCGGCTCAGGCACCGAACTGCGCGAGATCAACCCCGCCACCGGCGCCGTGCTCGCCTCCATCACCACCCCGGTGAACATGCAGACCTGGTCGGGCATCGCCATCGACCCCGTCACCAACAACCTGTGGATCGGCTCCACGCAGACCGGCTCGACCATCGTCGAGATCACCCGCACCGGCACCGAGGTGCGCCGCGTCAGCCTGGCCAGCCAGGGCATCAACCAGGGCGAAATCTCCGGCCTGTCCTTCGACAACGCCGGCAACCTCTGGGTCGCCTCCACCCAAGGGCAGATCTACCGGGTGGACCTGCGCGTGGACACCGCGGCCGTGGTCACGCCCACGCTCAGCAGCGTGCTGGCCAGCGCGGGCAGCGGCGTGGCGGCCAATGCCGCACAGGCCTCGGCCAACGTCGGCCAGGTCATCGAGCTCGAAGGCACGGACTTCAACGCCGGCACCACGGTGCTGTTCAACACCCGCAACGCCGAAGGCCAGACGGCGCTGGTGCCCGTCACCCCGCTGACCATCAACGCCACCGGCACACGCATGCAGGTGCGCGTGCCTGACCTGGCCTCCACCGGCGACATCCGCGTGGTCAACCGCGGCAGCGCCAACCTGGGCTTCAACGGCAGCTATGTCGACTCGGTGTACCGCCAGGTCACGCTGAGCTTCACCGCCGGCAGCAGCACCGCCAAGATCGACTTCAACGACGGCGGGCTGGAAGACCTGAGCAACGAGAGCTGGGGCATCGACAACGTGCGCGTGCGCCAGGGCGACACCACCGTGTTCGCCGACGACTTCGAAGGCGCGGCCAACGCCGCCTGGCGTGACGCCACCGTCGACGCCAGCAGCACGGCCACCTTCACCCGCTTCTCCGGGCGCTTCGGCACCGGCAAGGCCGGCCAGACCCTGAACCTGAGCGGGCTGACCGCAGGCCAGACCTACACGCTGAGCTTCGACTTCTACGCCATCGACACCTGGGACGGCAATGCCAGCCTGAACAGCAGCGCCGGCCCCGACCTGATCGACGTCAGCGTCGACGGCCTGAGCGTGCTGCGCGAGGCCGTGAGCAACTACCCCGAATCGGGCGCGCAGACGCTGCGCACCAGCGCGGGCCTGCGCCTGCAGGTCGTGCCCACGCTCACCGGCATCGACAGTGCACGCCCGGGCAGCGAGTCGCTGTTCAGCCTGCGCGGCTCGGGCTTCATGGAGGGCGCCTCCAGCGTCACCGTCGGCGGCATCGTGTTCAACGATGCGGCCAGCAACCTGTCCCCGCTGAACGTCACCGGCGCGCGCAACGACGCGATGAACGTGCAGGAAGCGATGGGCCTCGGTGCCGAGGCGATCGTGCTCTCGCCCGGTCCTTCGGACCCGGAGCACGCCGGCATCTGCCTGCCGCTGACGCTGGCCGCGGCCGAGGCGGGCGTGCCGCTGTTCGGCGTGTGCCTCGGCCATCAGACCATCGGCGCGGCCTTCGGCGGCAAGGTCACCCGCGCCGGCGAGATCGTGCA
>CALMIF010000527.1 GCA_937864045.1 uncultured Aquabacterium sp.
TGGTGCCGCCGCCGGGCGGCGTCTTCCAGCTGATCAGGCCCGGGTAGCGCAGGCTTCGCACGTCGACGCCGTGCTTCGCGTGGTACCAGGCGCACCAGCGCTCGCCGGCCAGCTTGCTGATGCCGTAGACCGTGCCCGGGTCCATCACCGTGTGCTGCGGCGCCTCGGCCGGCGTGGTGGGGCCGAAGGCGGCAATGCTGCTGGGCCAGAACACGCGCTGCAGCTTCGCCGTGCGCGCCAGTTCCAGCACGTTCAGCAGGCCGGTCATGTTGAGGTTCCAGGCCCATTGCGGATGCTGCTCGCCATTGGCCGACAGCGCCGCCGCCAACAGGTAGACCTGGGTGATCCCGTGGCGCTTGACCACCGCCGCCAGCGCAGCGGCGTCGGTCACGTCCAGCGCCTCGTGGCGCGGCGCGGGCAGCCGGCCCTGCGGTGCCAGGTCGCTGGTGACCACGGCCGCGTCACCGTGGCGTTGGGCCAGGGCCTCGGCCAGCTCGGTGCCGATCTGGCCATTGGCGCCGATGATCAGAATTTTCGTGTGGCTCATGCGATCAACCCCAGTTCGCGGCCGGCCTGGGCGAAGGCCGCGACCGCCTGTTCGAGCTGCTCGCTGCTGTGCGCCGCGCTGATCTGCACCCGGATGCGCGCCTGCCCGCGCGGCACCACCGGAAAGAAGAAGCCCACCGCATAGACGCCCAGGTCCAGCAGGCGCGCGGCCAGGCGCTGCGCCAGCGCCGCGTCGCCGACCATGATCGGCACGATGGGATGCAGGCCCGGCTTGATCTGGAAGCCGGCGGCGCCGATGGCGGCGCGGAAGTACGCGGTGTTGGCCCAGAGGCGCTCGCGCAGCGCGGCACCCTCGGGGCCTTCCAGCAGGTCCAGCACCGCCAGGCTGGCGCCCGCGATCGCCGGCGCCAGCGTGTTGCTGAACAGGTAGGGCCGCGAACGCTGGCGCAGCAGCTCGATCACCGCTGCCGGCCCGGCGGTGAAGCCGCCCGAGGCGCCGCCCAGCGCCTTGCCCAGCGTGCCGGTGATCAGGTCCACGCCCGCCGCACCACCGGCCAGCAGGCCGGCACGTTCATGCGTGCCGCGGCCGGTGGCGCCCATGAAGCCGCTGGCGTGGCAGTCGTCCACCGCCAGCAGCGCGCCATGGGCATCGCACAGCCGGCGCATCACGTCCAGCTGCGCCACCGTGCCGTCCATCGAGAACACGCCGTCGGTGAAGACCAGGATGCGGCGGGCGCCGCCGTCGCGCGCCGCCTTCAGCTGGGCGGCCAGGTCGGCCATGTCGTCGTGGGCGTAGCGTCGCCGCTCGGCCTTGCACAGGCGGATGCCGTCGATGATGGACGCATGGTTCAGCGCGTCACTGATCACCACGTCGCCCTCGCCCAGCAGCGGTTCGAACAGGCCGCCGTTGGCGTCGAAGGCGGCGGCATAGAGGATGGCGTCCTCCGTGCCCAGGAAGCGCGCCAGCCGCTGCTCCAGCCGCTTGTGCAGGTCCTGCGTGCCGCAGATGAAGCGCACGCTGGAAAGACCAAAGCCATGGCTGTCCAGCGCCGCCTTCGCACCCGCCACCACGGCCGGGTGGTCGGCCAGGCCCAGGTAGTTGTTGGCGCACAGGTTGAGGGCCTGGGTGCCGTCGGCCAGGGTCACCACGGCGCCCTGCGGGCCGGTGATCACCCGCTCGCGCTTGCGCAGGCCGGCGCCGTCCAGCGCGGCCAGTTCGGCGGCGGCCCAGGTGCTCAAGTCGGTGCGGGCGTTCATTGGCGCTCCTTCAATCCTGTTTATCGAACTTTAGTTCACTATATCGAACGACGTACACTGAAGCAAGCATGTCCAGCAAACCCACTGCCCGCCCCACCCCGGCCGAGCCGCCCCGCGTCGGCGCCGCCCTCGCCGCCCTGCGTGAACGCCAGGGCCTGTCGCTGGACGAGCTGTCGCGCCGCGCCGGCGTCAGCAAGAGCATGCTGTCGCAGATCGAGCGGGCGCAGGCCAATCCCACGGTGGCGGTGGTGTGGCGCTTGGCCCAGGCCCTGGGCGTGCCGCTGGCCGACCTGCTGCAGTCGGCCGAGGCGCCGGCCGCACCGGCCATCGACACCGTGGCCGCGCACGCCACGCCCACGCTGCGCGGCGCTCCGGGCGGCCAGGGCAGCGGCTGCGAACTGCGCATCCTCGGCCCCGTCGACCTGGCCGGCCAGTTCGAGTGGTACGAGCTGCGCCTGCAACCGGGCGCGGTGCTCGACTCCCAGCCGCACGGCCCCGGCGCGCGCGAGCACCTCAGCGTGCTGGCGGGCCGGCTGGACGTGCGGGCCGGCGAGCACACGGCCACGCTGGCGGCCGGCGAGACCGCCCGCTATGCCGCCGACCAGCCGCATGCCATCGCCAACCCGGGGCCGGACGCGGCCACCGCCCTGCTGGTGGTGCTGCACGCCTGAGCCGCCGCGCCCCACGGGCGCCACACCCCCTGCGGCACAATCGCCGGCAATCTCCTGCGCACCATGAGCTTGGTCTTTCCCCACACCTTCATCCCGTGGTTCCGGGCCGTCGCGCCCTACATCCACGCCTACCACGGCAAGACCTTCGTCGTCGGCCTGGCCGGCGAGGCCATCGCCGCAGGCAAGCTCAACAACTTCGTGCAGGACCTGGCCATCCTGCACGCCATGGGCATCAAGCTGGTGCTGGTGCACGGCTTCCGCCCGCAGGTCAACGAGCAGCTGGCCGCCAAGGGCCATGCCAGCCGCTACAGCCACGGCGTGCGCATCACCGACGCGGTGACGCTCGATTGCGCGCAGGAAGCCGCCGGCCAGTTGCGCTTCGAGATCGAGGCCGCGTTCTCCCAGGGTTTGCCCAATACCCCGATGGCCAATGCCACGGTGCGTGTGGTGTCGGGCAATTTCCTCACCGCCCGGCCGGTGGGTATCGTCGACGGCGTCGATTTCATGCATTCGGGCGTGGTGCGCCGCGTCGATGGTGCGGCCATCCGCCGCGCCATCGACATCGGCGCCCTGGTGCTGCTGAGTCCCTTCGGTTTCTCGCCCACCGGCGAGGCCTTCAATCTGCAGATGGAAGAGGTGGCCACCGCCACCGCCATTGCGTTGCAGGCCGACAAACTGCTGTTCATGACCGAGATTCCCGGCATTGCCGAGGACCGCGACAACCCCGACAGCCCGATCGACACCGAACTGGCGCTGGCCGACGCCCAGCGCCTGCTGGGGCAACTGCCGCCGCCGGTGCAGCCCACCGATCTCGCGTTTTATCTGCAACATTGCGTCAAAGCCTGCGCAGCCGGTGTCGAGCGCTCGCACATCCTGCCCTTCGCGGTGGACGGCGCGATATTGCAGGAGGTATTCACCCACGATGGCATCGGCACCATGGTGGTCGACGAGAAACTCGAATCGCTGCACGAGGCCAGCCCCGACGACGTGGGCGGCATCATCCAGTTGATCGAGCCCTTCGAGCGCGACGGCACCCTGGTGCGGCGCGAGCGCACGGAGATCGAGCGCGACATCGCCAACTACACCGTGATCGAGCACGACGGCGTGATCTTCGGCTGCGCCGCGCTCTACCCCTACCCCGAGGCGCGCACCGGCGAGATGGCCGCGCTGACGATCTCGCCCCAGGTGCAGGGCCAGGGCGACGGAGAGCGCATCCTCAAGCGCATCGAGCAGCGCGCCCGCGCCCAGGGGCTGGACAGCATCTTCGTGTTGACCACCCGCACCATGCACTGGTTCATCAAGCGCGGCTTCGCGCCGGTCGACCCCGACTGGCTGCCCGAGGCCCGCAAACGCAAGTACAACTGGGATCGGCGCTCGCAGGTGCTGGTCAAGAAACTCTGAAACCCGCCCGCCGATCTGGAGACCGCCCATGGCCCGCACCATCCAATGTGTCCACCTGAACAAGGAAGCCGAAGGGCTGGACTTCCCGCCCTATCCCGGTGAACTGGGCAAGCGCATTTACGCCAGCATCAGCAAGGAAGCCTGGGCCCTGTGGCTCAAGCACCAGACCATGCTGGTCAATGAAAACCGCCTCAATCTCGCCGACCAGCGCGCCCGCCAATACCTCGCGCGGCAGATGGAGCGGTTCTTCTTCGGCGAAGGTGCCGACCAGCCCACGGGTTATGTGCCGCCGAGCAACTGACACCCGGCACGCCAGGGCGGCCACCGCCTGAAGCAGGAATCCATCGATACCCGCAAACGCCTATAATCGGGGCCGTCATCCAATCCAACTGGAGCCCCGAATGGCCACCCTGCAGGAACTGCTGGCGCAACGCGCCGAAATCGAAAAGAAAATCGCCGACGTGCAGCGTGAGGAGCGCGGCGTGGCGATCAACAAGGTGCGCCAGCTGATGGCCGAATTCGGCCTGACGGCGGCGGACATCGCCGGCAAGGCGCCGTCGGTGCGCAGCGCGGGCAGTGGCAAGTCCACCGGCAAGGTGGCGGCCAAGTACCGCAATGCCCAGACCGGCGACAGCTGGACCGGCCGCGGCCTGCAGCCCAAGTGGCTGAAGGCGGCGCTGGCCGATGGCGCCAAGCTGGAGGATTTCGCGCTCTGAGCGCGTGCGGCGGCCGGCAACGGCCGGCAGTGCCAGGCCCGGCCTTGCCGGGCCTTTGCTTTTCCAGGGGCGGCTGCACCGCCTCGCGGCATTCCACACGCCGGGGTCCGGGCACGGCGGGCGCCCGCCAGCTAGCATCCACCCCCGGCCGTGCGCACCGCTCCAGTCGCCCGGCCTGCCCGCCCAGGCGCCCGTTCCCGCCTTGATCACCCCCCCCTGCCAGCCCGCCAGCCTCCCTGCCGTTCCTCCCATGCTCCGGACGCTCCCGATGAACCCCTGGCTGTGGCGTGCACCGCTGATGGCCCTGGGCTACTTCGCCGCCGGGCGGCTGGGCCTGATGCTCGACAGCCCGGCGCCGCTGGTCAGCGTGTTTTGGCCGGCCCTGGGCGGCGCGCTGGCGATGCTGGTGCGCTGGGGCCCCGGCTGCGTGCTGCCGCTGCTGGCCGGCGCGGCGGCGGTGCAGCTGTCGGCGGGCTCGTCCATCGGCCTGGCCCTGGGCATTGCGGCCGGCAATGTCGGCGGGCCCTGGCTGGCGGCCCGCTGGCTGCAGCAGGTCGGCTTCAATCCGCAGCTGGCGCGCCGGCGTGACCTGTGGCTGCTGCTGGGTGTCGGCGGCGGCGTTGCCACGCTGCTGACGGCCCTCAACGGCAGCGGCTGGCTGGTGGCCACGCAGCGCATCACGCCGGCGGCCTGGCCGGCGGCAGCGCTGAACTGGTGGGCCGGCGACACCCTGGGCCTGCTGGTGGCCGGCGTGCCGCTGCTGACCTTCAGCCGCAACAGCTGGGCGGTGGCGTTTGCTGCCGAGCGCCGGCACTTCACGCTGGGCCTGCTGGCGGTGGCGGGCCTGCTGCAGGTGATCAGTCTGAGCAGCGCGTCCTGGCTGGGCCTGGGCGCATTGGCGCCGCTGCTCGGCGTGCCGGTGCTGCTGTGCGCGGTGGCGATGCGCGCGGGCCTGGCCACCGCCTCGGCCGCGGTGCTGGTGAGTTCCCTGGCCGCCGCGGCCGCCTCGGCCCAGGGGCTGGGCCCGTATGCGCTGCTGGAGAGCCTGCAGCCCGGCAAGGGCCAGCTGCTGCTGTGGGCGGCGGCGGGCAACATGGCCGCGCTGATGCTGGTGGCCCATGCCCTGGCTGGCGAACTGGTGCGCCTGGACGAACGCTGGCAGCTGGCCCTGGCCGGCTCCGACCTGGGAGTGGCCGACTGGAACCTGCGGACCGGCGAGAGCTACACCTCGGGCACCTGGCAGGCGTTGATGGCCGACCAGCACGGCCAGCGCGGGCGCAGCCTGGCGCACTGGCTGGAGCAGGTGCATGCCGGCGACCGGCCGGCGCTGGAGGCGGCGCTGGCCCCCCGCACCGGCGCGGCCGATGCCGGCCTGCAGTGCGAGCTGCGGCTGCGCCGCGGCACCGGCTGGCACTGGTTCGAGCTGCACCTGCGGGTGGCCGAGCGTGGCGAGGACGGCGCGCCGATGCGTGTGGTGGCGTCGCTGGCCGATGTCGGCGCGCGCCACGAGGCGGCCGACCGCCAGCAGCTGTCGGCCAGCGTCTTCATGCACCTGCACGAGGGTCTGGTCGTCACCGACGCCGACCTGCAGGTGCTTGACGTCAACCCGGCCTACTGCCACATCGTCGGCATCCCCCGCGACGAGCTGATCGGCGCCGTGCCCGCCCTGCTGCGCCCGGCCCTGTCGGACGGGCCGGGCGGGCCGCTGCACCGGCCGCAGCAGCACAGCGTGCTGGCGGCGCTGCGCAACCACGGCCACTGGATGGGCGAGGTGGTGGAGCGCCGGCGCAACGGCGAGCCCTGCGCACTGCACATCACCATCAGCACCGTGCACGGCCCCGATGGCGCGCTGCGCTACCACGTGATGGTGGTCAGCGACGTCACCGAGCAGCGCCTGCAGCGCGCGCAGCTGGAGCGCCAGGCCTGGGTCGACGAGCTGACCCGCCTGCCCAACCGCGCCCGGCTGAACCAGCTGCTGGCCGAGGCGATGGCCGCCACCGACCGCGACGGCTACCTGCTGGCCGTGTGCTACCTCGACCTGGACCACTTCAAGGCCATCAACGAGCGCCACGGCCACGACGCCGGCGACCTGTTCCTGGCCGAGCTGGCCAACCGCCTGCGCGGCGCGCTGCGGGTGCGCGGCACGGTGTGGTCCGACGCCGCCGCGCGGCTGGGCGGCGACGAGTTCGTGCTGCTGCTGCGCGCCGGCACCATCGAGGAGGCGCGCTCGGCGGTGCAGCGCGTGCTGGGCGTGGTGGCGCAACCGGTGGTGGTGCGCGCCGGCACCGCCCCCGAGATCGTCAGCGCCAGCGTGGGCGCCACCGTCTACCCGCTGGACGCGAGCGATGCCGACACCCTGCTGCGCCATGCCGACCATGCGATGTACGGCGTCAAGCAGAGCGGGCGCAACGGCTTCCTGTTCTTCGACCCCGAGCACAGCCGCCGCACGGAGGAGCGCGTCAGCGCCATCGGCCGCGTGCAGGACGCACTCGACCGCCAGGAGCTGCTGCTGTACTACCAGCCCAAGGTGGACCTGAAGCGCGGCACGGTGGTCGGCTTCGAAGCCCTGCTGCGCTGGAACCACCCCGAGCTCGGCATCGTGCCGCCGTCGCAGTTCCTGCCGCTGATCGAGCACACCGGCCTGTCGGCGCGGGTGGGCGACCATGTGCTGGCGCGCGCGCTCAACCAGCTGGAGGCCTGGCTGGAGATGGGCCTGGACCTGTCGGTCAGCGTCAACATCACCGCCCGCCACCTGCAGGAGCCCGACTTCGCGCAGCGCCTGTCCGAGCTGCTGGCCCGCCACCGCCGCCCGCTGGGCCCCCGGCTGGAGCTGGAGGTGCTGGAGACCGCCGCACTGGCCGACATCGACATCAGCTCGGCCGTGCTGGAGCGCTGCGCGCAGCTGGGCGTGCGCTGGTCGCTCGACGACTTCGGCACCGGCTACTCGACGCTCACCTACCTGAAGCGGCTGCCGGTGCAGGCACTGAAGATCGACCGCAGCTTCGTGCACAACATGCTCGACGACGCCCAGGACCGGGCCATCGTCGAGAACGTGATCAGCCTGTCGCGCAACTTCGACTGCCTGGTGGTGGCCGAGGGCGTCGAGGGCCCGGCCCAGGCGCGGCTGCTGCTGGAGCTGGGCTGCGCCATCGGCCAGGGCATGGGCATCGCCGCGCCCATGCCGGCCGAGGCCGTTCCCGGCTGGGTGCGCGGCTGGCGCGGGCTGTTCGCGCTGGGGCCGGCGCCGCTGCCACCGGCCGCCGACGACGAGGTGGGCGGCATCGTCGTCGACCCCCCCGCCGCCGCACGCGGCCAGCCCGGCGAGTGAGCGGGCCGCGATGCTGCCCCAGGGTTTCATCCAGGACCTGCTGTCCCGCGTCGACGTGGTCGAGGTGGTGGGGCGCCATGTCGAGCTGAAGAAGGCCGGCATCAACCACAAGGGCCTGTGCCCTTTCCACGGCGAGAAGTCGCCCAGCTTCATCGTCAGCCCGTCGCGCCAGACCTACCACTGCTTCGGCTGCGGCGCGCATGGCGATGCGATCCGCTTCCTGACCGAGCACCACGGCATGGGCTTCATGGACGCGGTGCGCGACCTGGCGCAGCAGGTGGGCCTGGCCGTCCCCGAACGCGAGGGCACGCCCGAGGACCGCGCCCGTGCCGACGCCGAGCGCGCCCAGCGCGCCACCTTGAGCGACGTGCTGGCCAAGGCCGCCGACCACTACAAGGCGGCGCTCAAGGCCAGCCCGCGTGCGGTGGCCTACCTCAAGAAGCGCGGCCTGACCGGCCACGTCGCCGCCCGCTTCGGCCTGGGCTATGCGCCGGAGGGCTGGCGCACGCTGGCCGGCGTGTTCCCCGACTACAGCGATGCGCTGCTGACCGACAGCGGCCTGGTGATCACCAGCGGCGACGACGGCCCGGACCAGAAGCGCTACGACCGCTTCCGCGACCGCATCATGTTTCCGATCCGCTCGGTCAAGGGCGAAGTCATCGGCTTCGGCGGGCGGGTGCTCGACCAGGGTGAACCGAAGTACCTGAACTCGCCCGAGACGCCGGTGTTCCACAAGGGCCAGGAGCTGTACGGCCTGCACGAGGCCCGCCAGGGCCTGCGCGCCAAGGGCTATGCGCTGGTGGTCGAGGGCTACATGGACGTGGTGGCGCTGGCGCAGTGGGGCTTTCCGAACGCGGTGGCGACGCTGGGCACGGCCTGCACCGACGAGCATGTGGCCAAGCTGTTCCGCTTCACCGACAGCGTGGTCTTCAGCTTCGACGGCGACGCCGCCGGCCGCCGCGCCGCCGGCCGGGCGCTGGAGGCGGCGCTGCCGCACGCCACCGACACGCGCACGGTGCGCTTCCTGTTCCTGCCCGCCGAGCACGACCCCGATTCCTACATCCGCGAACTCGGGCCCGAGGCCTTCGACGCCGCGGTGGCGCAGGCCGTGCCGCTGTCGGCCCAGCTGGTCGCCCATGCCGGCGCCGACTGCGACCTGGCCCAGGCCGAGGGCCGCTCGAAGATGCTGGCCCAGGCCGGCCCGCTGGTCGCCTTGCTGCCCGAGGGCCTGCTGCGCGAGCAACTGGTGCAGACGCTGGCCCAGGCCGGCGGCGTGGCACCCGAGGTGCTGCAGTCGCACTGGGCGCGGCGTGCGGCGGGGCGGCGGCCGGGCGGCGGGGCGCCGGCGGCGGGCGGCTCCGGCGCGGGCCGGTCCGCACCTCAGGCGGGCCACCACGCCGATGGCGACTTTGGCGACGGGGGCTTCAGCGAGGGCGACTTCGGCGGCAGCGATGCCGGGGCGCCGGATTTCGGCGTCGGAAACGCGGGCGGCCAGGGCGGCCGGCGGCGCCAACGCGGCAGCGGCATGGGTGGGCGGCGCAATCCGCAGACCGCCACCCGGCTGGACCGGGCTGCCTGGCTGCTGGCCCGGCACAGCGAGCAGTGGGCCCAGCTGCCCGACGCCACACACACCATGCTCTGCGACCAGCCGGCGCCGCACGGGCCGTTCTTCGGCTGCGTCGAGCGCCTGCTGCACGAGCACGGCGCCATGACGCTGGACGCCCTGCTCACCGACCTGGCCGCCCTGCCCGAGGCCGAAGTGCTGGCGCCGCTGCTGGCGCGCATCCGCGCCGACCATGCGCTCGACCCCGAGCCACCGGCCAGCGACCTGGCCACCGTGCTCGGCCGCATCGAGTTCACCGAGCTGTCCGACCAGCTCAACCTGCTGATCCAGTCGGGCGAGCTGTCCGAGGACGATCAGCAGCACATCCGCGCAATCTACGCCCGCCAGGCGGTGCTGAAGCAGGCCGGCGCCGCCGCCTGATCACCGGCCGCGCCCTGGCCGGACCCCATGCCAGGCCCTGCGGGCCGGCTGCGCGCGCTTCCACGATGCGGCACGACGAGGCGTGCCCTGGTACAATCCTCGTTTGCTTGCACGGCAGGCAGAGCAGCAGCACCTCCGGTCCTGGCCGCCCCTGACACGGGCCCGCACACGCGCTCAGGCCAACACCCCCCGCAAGGGCTGCATTCCGACACGTCCACGCCAGCTTGCCGGGCGCCGCAGCGCTCCGCCGGCCGGCTGCCGTGCTGCCCGAACGCCTCATCTGCCGCCGCCAACCCGCCGCACCCCCGCCGATCACCAGCTGATCACCCGCTGAATTCCGCGACAGGACCCGCATGACCGCCAAGAAAACCGACGCCGCCGAGAAGATCGCCGACCCCAAGGCCAAGACCGCCGTTGCCAAGCCGGCCGCCAAGACGCCCGCGACGGCCGCGAAGCCGGCCGCGGTGGCCGAGGCCAAGCCGGCCAAGGCAGCGGCCAAGCCGGCCGCGAAGGCGGCCAAGGCCGAGAAGCCCGCGGCCAAGGGCAAGGGCAAGGCCGACGCCAAGAAGGCCGAGAAGTCCGAGGACGAGGACCTGGGCGACATCGAGGCCGACTTCATCGAGCCCGAGGCCGAAGCCGAGGTCACCGTCGACGAAGGCACGACCGAGGTCGAGGCCAAGGCCAAGCCGCTGCGCATGAAGGTCAGCCGCGCCAAGGAACGCGCGCTGAT
>CALMIF010000528.1 GCA_937864045.1 uncultured Aquabacterium sp.
TGCAGCAGCTCGATGCGGGCGGCGCCCAGCTCCTGGTTGGTGGCTTCCAGCAGGCGCAGGCTTTCCAGCAGCTGGCGCTGGTAGCGCAGGCTGTCCAGCGGCGAGCGCACGCGCTCGGCCTCGGCCTTGCGGGCGTCGGCCAGGGCCTCCTCGGCCGTGGCGATGGTGCTGCGGATCTGGCCCTGCAGGCGCTGGGCGCTGGCGGTGCGCCAGAAGGCGGTGCGCACGTCCTGGATCAGCAGGTGCGTGGCCTTGCGGCGGCGCTCGGCGGCGACCAGGCTGCGGTCGGCGTTCTGCCTGGCCTGCAGGTAGCTGGTGCCGAAGTCCAGCAGGCTCCAGCTGAAGACCAGGCCGCTGGCGGTGTGGCTGCGGTCCGACGAGATCGACGGATTCGCCAGCGAGGGCGCACCGGTCACCGAATCGCGGCTGCGCACGATCAGGTCGGAATCCCGGTTGTGGTAGCCCGCCTGGGCCACCAGCCGGGGCAGCATGTCCAGCTGGCTGGCAGCCAGTGCGTGGCCGGCGATCACTTCTTCCATCTGGCGCGTGCGGCGCTCCAGGTTGAACTTCAGTGCCCGGGCGATGGCCTCCTCCAGCGTCAGCGCGCCGGCCAGCGGCGGCACGTCGGCGGCGGCACGGCTGCGGTCGGCCTGGTGGGTGGCACCCAGGTCGGCATCGGTCACCGGCGTGGGCTGCAGGCTGGCGCAACCGCCCAGCACCGCCAGTGCCGCCAGCGCAGCCAGGGTCTGGGCCCGGCGCCGCAGGCGGCGACGGTTGGCAGCGGGCCCCGAACCGGGCGGCAAGGCGGGCCGACACCGGCCCGGCCGGGCCTCAGGCGGTCGGCAGGCGGCGGCCGGTGCCGCACTGGGCCCGCACCGTGCAGGCGGCGCACTTGGGCGCCCGGGCGGTGCAGACGTAGCGGCCGTGCAGGATCAGCCAGTGGTGCGCGTCCTGCCGGTAGGCGGGTGGCACCCGCACATCGAGCTGCTGCTCGACGGCCAGCGGCGTCTTGCCCGGCGCCAGGCCGGTGCGGTTGCCGACGCGGAACACATGCGTGTCCACCGCGTTGGTCGGCTCGCCGAAGGCGACGTTGAGCACCACGTTGGCCGTCTTGCGGCCGACGCCGGGCAGGGCTTCCAGCGCCGCGCGGCTGCGTGGCACCCGGCCGCCATGCTGGTCGACCAGGGTGCGGCAGGTCTGCAGCAGGTGCTTGGCCTTGTTGCGGTACAGGCCGATGGTCTTGATGTGCTCGGCCACCGCCGCCTCGCCCAGCGCCAGCAGGGCCTGCGGCGTGTTCGCCACCAGGAACAGCCGGCGCGTCGCCTTGTTGACGCTGACGTCGGTGGCCTGGGCCGACAGCAGCACAGCGGCCAGCAGCTCGAAGACGGTGGTGTATTCCAGCTCGCTGGCCGGGCGCGGGTTGGCGGCGCGCAGCGTGGCGAAGAAGGTGTCGATGTCGGCCGCTGCCATGCGCCGAACCGGTCGATCCGTGCTCATTCGGATGCTGCTCCGGCGGCCTTGGCCCGCGCCCGGGCCAGCGCGGCCTCGATCACCGCCCGCTTGCGGTCCAGCACGTCCGGGTCGGTGTGGCGGCTGTGCGCCGGCAGGTCGGCCAGCTTGGCCTCGGCCTTGATGGCCAGGCGCTGGGCGTTCTCCTGCTCGCTGCGGGCGGTGCGGGCCAGGTGCTGCTGGTAGCGGCGCTGCGACTCGGCGGCCTGCGCCGGGCTCCAGGCCTGCCAGCCGGTGGCGCTGCCGGTCACCGGCGTCATCGAGATGCAGTCGACCGGGCACACCGGGATGCACAGCTCGCAGCCGTTGCAGCTGGCGTCGACCACGGTGTGCATGCGCTTGTGCGCGCCCAGGATGGCGTCGACCGGGCAGGCCGCCAGGCACAGCGTGCAGCCGATGCACCAGGCCTCGTCGATGACGGCCACGCCGCGCGGGCCCTCGGCGCCGCAGGCGTCGTCCAGCGGCCGCACCGGCTGGCGGGTGAGGGCGGCCAGCCGCAGGATGCCCTCGGCGCCGCCGGGCGGGCAGCGGTTGATGGCGGCGCTGCCGTCGGCGATGGCCTGGGCGTAGCGGCGGCAGTCGGGGTAGCCGCAGCGGGTGCACTGCGTCTGCGGCAACGCCGCGTCGATGCACCGGGCCAAGCTGGCCATCGAGTCGGAGGCAGGGGCGTTCACCGGCGGATTATCGGCGGCTGCGCGCAGCCGCCTCCCCGTTGTAGCGGCGCAGGCCGGGCAGATCGAGCACGGTGACGCTGCCGAAATCCACCCGCAGCAGTCCGGCGCGCTCCAGCGCATGCAGGGCCTGGTTGGTGCGCTGGCGGGAGACCGCCGAAAGCAGGCCGATCTCCTCCTGGCTGAGATTCACCACCAAGCCGGCGTTCGGGTACAGGTCGGGGTCGAACAGGCTGGCCAGGCAGCGCGCCACGCGGGCGTCGGGCCCGAGCAGGCGGTCGTATTCGACCAGGCCCACGAACAGGCTCAGACGGGCGTTGAGGTGCGACAGCAGGAAGCGGTTGAAGCCCAGGCTGGTGGCCACCAGGTGCTCGAAGACATGGCGCGGCACGCAGGCCAGCTGGGTGTCGCGCACCGCCACGCCGTCGTAGCGCCAGGGGCCGGTCTTGAGCAGGGTGCCTTCGCCGGCCCAGCCGCCGCGCGTGACGCCGGTGAAGGTGGATTCGCGTCCGTCGGGCTGCGACACCGACATCTTCACCAGGCCGTCGATCACGCCAATCCAGCAATCGGCAGGCTCGCCTCGGCGCACCGCATAGCCACCCACCGGCAGCCACCGTTCGAAGGCATGTTCGAGCACGAGGTCGAGTTCGTCGGGTTGCAGGCTGGCGGCCCACAGGCTGCCACGGAGCATGGATTCGAGCTTGTTCATGGTCACGGTGGCGGTGCGCTACGTGGCGCAACGGACATCGGATGCCGTCGGAAACCCCAGCCGCGATTGTCATTGCAACGACAACCATGGTCCGGACGTGTCGGCACGATCCGCAGCGACCGAGACAACTGGAGACACCCATGACGGACCCGACACGCTGCCCACAGGACGGCAGCACGTTCCTGGCCCCGGACGGCCTGCGCCGGCGCAGCCTGCTGGCCTACGCCCTGTCGGCGCCGGTGGCGTCGGTGGCGGCGGGCTTTGCGGCCAACCTGGCACTGACCGGCGACGCGCAGGCACTGCCCCTGACGCCGCCCGACACGGTCGACTACTACGACCTGGGTGATGCCGTGCTGCAGACCTCGCTGCCCACGATGCCGCTGGTCCGCCTGTCGGTGGCCACCGACGGCCGCGTCAAACTGGAGCTGCCGCGCATGGAATCGGGCCAGGGGTTCGACACCGCCGCGGCGATGATGGTGGCCGAGGAACTGGCTGTCGCACCGGCCCAGGTGGACGTGACGCTGTCGGATGCCCGGCCCGAACTGGTCTTCAACCAGCTGACCGGTGGCTCCACCAATGTGCGGGTGTTCGATGCCGCGCTGCCGGTCATGGCCGCCGCGCTGCGGTTGCGCCTGATCGCCGCGGCGGCGCAGCAGTGGGGTGTCGGCACCGCGGGCCTGGTGGCACGTGCCGGCATGGTGGTCGACACGCTGGGCCGGACCCTGTCGTACGGCTCGCTCACGGCACTCGCCGCCGCGCTGCCGATCCCCGCCGGCGTGCTGCCCAAGCCGGCGGCCCAAAACACCGTGGTGGGCACCCGCCAGGGCCGCATCGATGCCCGCGCCATCGTCACCGGCCAGAAGAAGTTCACGCTCGACCTGGCAGTGTCCGGCGCCAGGCCGACGATGGTGCGGCGCCCGCCCACGGTGATGGGCACGGTGGTGTCGATCCGCAACCAGGCGGCGGTGCAGGCGATGCCGGGCGTGCTGGCGGTGGTGGCGCTGCCAGCGGGCGGCAACATCACACCCACCCCGCCTGGCGTGGCGGTGATGGCCGAGACCTTCGGACAGGCCTGGACGGCGGTGAACGCGCTGGACGTGGTCTGGGGCAAGGGCACGATCGATGGCGAGAGCAACGCGACGATCCACGCCAAGCTCAAGGCGTCGGTGCTGCCCTTCGCGGTGCCGCCCCTGGGCGCACTGACGGTGGAGGGCGAATTCGAGATGGCGCCGCTGAGCCACGCCGCGATGGAGACCGACTGCGCCATCGCCGATGTGCGGCGCAATGCCGCCGGCGCCATCGTCGGCTGCGAGATCTGGGCTGGCCTGCAGAGCCCCATCATCACCCAGCAGGACATGGCGGCCACGCTGGGCCTGCCGGTGAGCGCGGTGAAGGTGCATGTGATCTCGTCGGGCGGCAGCTTCGGCCGCCGCCTGTTCTGGGACCCGGTGCAGCAGGCGGTGCAGGTCAGCAAGCTCACCGGCCGGCCGGCCAAGCTGCTGTACCACCGCGCGGACGACATGCGCCACGGCCGTGGCCGGCCGCAGCAGTACCACCGGGCCCGGGCCACCCTGCTGCTGGGTCAGGTGACAGCCTTCGAGCACCGCATCGCCAGCCCGCGCCTGGACACCCGCCATGGCTTCGGCGAACTGCTGACAGCCGCCGCCGCCTCGGCACCTGCCACGGTGCAGCAGAGCCTGGGCAACCTGGCTGTGGAGGAAGCGCTGTTCAAGACCATGGTCAGCGCGCCCTACAACTTCGGCGTCGCCACCCGCACCCTGCAGCCGGCGCCGATCGCGATGAACACCGGCTCGTACCGGTCGGTGCACATCCAGCCCACGCGGATGGTCGAGGAGATCATGGTCGACGAGATGGCCGCCAGGCTTGGCCAGGACGCACTGGCCTTTCGCCTGGCCAATCTGCGGCAGGATCGGGCGAAGGCGGTGCTGCGGGCGGTGGCGACCGCAGCCGGCTGGGGCAAGGTGATGCCCAAGGGCTTCGGCCAGGGCATCGCGGTGCACCAGGAGACCCGGTCCTACGTCGCGGTGTGCGTCGAGGTCGACGGCCGTGCCCAGGTCGCCGGCACCGGCCCGGCCGTGGTCACGCGGGCCACCATCGCCATCGACGTGGGCAAGCCGGTGAACCTCAGCGGCATCGAGGCGCAGCTGGAAGGCGCGCTGGCCGAGTCCATCTCGATCGTGCTGATGGCCGGCCTGCATGTGCAGAACGGGCTGCCGCTGGAAGGCAGCTTCTCGCAGTACCGCTACGGCCGCAACAAGCACTACCCGAAGGATGTGAAGGTGATCATCCTGCCGAACAAGGGCGATCCGATCGGCGGGCTGGGCGAGGTCGGCATGGCCGCCTGCAGCGGCGCCATCGCCAATGCCTGGGCCCGGGCCACCGGGCTGAAGCCGCGCAAGTTCCCGCTGTACTTCCCGGTCGACTTCACGCCATTCCCGCCGGGCAGGCTGCCCGATCCCGTCGTCAATCCCATCCCGGTCTGAGGAGCCGCCCATGCCTGCCCAGAATTTCACCGTCAACGGCAAGCCCGTCAGTGTCGATGCCCCGGACGACATGGCCACGCTGTGGGTGCTGCGCGACAAGCTCGGCATCACCGGCCCCAAGTACGGCTGCGGCATCAACGTGTGCAAGGCCTGCACCTGCCACGTCAACGGCAAGGCCGCGACGATCTGCTCGATCCCGGTGGCCGCGGTGCGCGGCCAGTCCATCACCACCATTGAAGGCCTGGCCGACACCGCCGTGGCTGCCGGCAAGGCGGTCGATGGCCTGCACATCGTGCAGAAGGTGTGGCTGGACATGGACGTGGCCCAGTGCGGCTTCTGCCAGCCTGGCCAGATCATGGCCGCTGCCGACCTGCTGCGCCGCACCCGCACGCCCACGGATGCCGACATCGACGCGATCGAGAACGTCTGCCGCTGCGGCACCTATGGCCGCGTGCGCGCGGCCATCAAGGCGGCGGCCGCGCTGATGCCCTGATGCCTGCCGCCCACCGGGCCGCAGGGTCGCCCGGCCGGGCGCACAAGTGCGACGGGGGACGACGGCCATGCCGTCGTCCCCCGCATTGCGTGGTGCAGGCGGATCAGTTGCGCTTGGTGGCCTTGCGCGGCGTGCGGGCCTTCACCACAGCGGCACGGACAGGCACGCTGGCCTGCGCGCTGGCGACGACCGGCGCAGCCATGGCCGGGGTGGTCGGGCTGTCGGCCTGGGGCGCCGGGGCAGGCACGTCACCGGGGGGCAGGGCGGCCGGGTTGTGGCTGCGGATGAAGTCGCGCACCACCGGGTAGGCGATGTCGCGCCAGCGGCGGCCCGAGAAGATGCCGTAGTGGCCGGCGCCCTTCAGCTCGTAGTGGGTCTTGCGGTCGTCGGGAATGCCGGTGCACAGCCCGTGCGCGGCCTGCGTCTGGCCCGAGCCGGAGATGTCGTCGAGCTCGCCCTCCACCGTCAGCAGCGCGCTGGTGGTGATGTCCTGAGGACGCACCAGGGTGCCCTTGACGTTCCAGGTGCCGTTGACCAGGGCGAAGTCCTGGAACACGGTCTTGATCGTCTCCAGGTAGTACTCGGCCGGCATGTCGAGCACGGCGTTGTACTCGTCGTAGAACTGGCGGTGCTGCTCGGTCGACTCGTCGTCGCCGCGGATCAGGTCCAGGAAGTAGTCGTAGTGGGCGGTCAGGTGCCGGTCGGGGTTCATCGCCACGAAGCCGGTGTGCTGCAGGAAGCCCGGATACACGCGGCGGCCCGCGCCGGGGAAGTTGCTCGGAACGCGGTAGATCACGTTGTTCTCGAACCACTCGAAGCTCTTGTTCATCGCCAGGTTGTTCACCGCCGTGGGCGACTTGCGGGCGTCGATGGGGCCGCCCATCATCGTCAGCGTGCGCGGGGTGAATTCACCATGCGTGGCCAGCAGCGACACCGCCGCCAGCACCGGCACCGTGGGCTGGCAGACCGAGATCACGTTCACTTCGGGGCCGACGAAGCGGATGAACTCCTGCACGTATTCAATGTAGTCGTGCAGGTGGAACGGGCCTTCCTCGGCCGGCACGGTGCGGGCGTCGGTCCAGTCGGTGATCAGGACCTTGTGGTCGCGCAGCAGGGTCTTGACGGTGTCGCGCAGCAGGGTGCTGTGGTGGCCCGACAGCGGGGCGACGACCAGCACGGTGGGCTGGTTCTTCATGGCCTGCAGCACCGCGGGGTTGTCGGAGAAGCGCTTGAAGCGCAGCAGCCGGCAGAAGGGCTTGGTGATGGGCACCTGCTCCTGCACCGCCACTTCCACGCCGTTGACGGGCACGGTGCGGATGCCGAACTCGGGCTTCTCGTACTCCTTGGCCAGGCGGTGCGCCAGGTCGAAGCCGGCGGACACGCGCTGGGCCAGCGGCGTGTGGCTGAACGGCGACAGCGGGTGGTTGTAGAGCTTGGCCGTGGCGCTGGCGAATTCGGAGAACGGCGCCATCAGCGCACGTTGGGTTTCATACAGCTGATAAAGCATGGGCGGGACTCCGTGGAAGGGCGCTTGGGGTGACCAAGGTCAATCTTGAGACGGCTGTGCTGAATCGAGACTGACAATCGGTTGATTTTTGTGCGGTGCAGCAATTATGCGCTTCTTCGTGCGATGTTGCATCGCAACAGACGCAACTGCTTCCGTGAAAACACGGAAAACGAACCAGCAAATCCCCGAGGTGTCATGGAGGTGACATGAACGCCGGGGCCAGAAGCGAAAACGCCCGGCTGGGCCGGGCGTTGGTCACGGTCTCCACTGGCTGAGCGGAGCCGAAGCCCGCCTCAGACCACCGCTGCGATCGCGGCGACCACGCCGTCGATGTTGCGGGTGTTCAGCGCGGCCACGCAGATGCGGCCCGAGTCGACGCCGTAGACGCCGAATTCGTTGCGCAGACGCTCCATCTGCGGCTTGCTCAGGCCCGAGTAGCTGAACATGCCGCGCTGCCGGGTGATGAAGCTGAAGTCCTGCTTCACGCCCGCAGCAACCAGCTTCTCCGCCAGCAGGGTGCGCATCTGCTTGATGCGCTGGCGCATGCCGGCGAGTTCGTCTTCCCACTGCGCGCGCAGCGCCGGGGTGTCCAGCACCGTGGCCACCACCTGGGCGCCGTGGGTGGGCGGGTTGCTGTAGTTGGTGCGGATGGCGATCTTCAGCTGCGACAGCACGCGGGTGCATTCGTCCTTGCTGGCGCAGACCACGCTGAGCGCGCCGACGCGCTCGCCATAAAGGCTGAAGCTCTTGCTGAAGCTGGTGGCGACGAAGAAGCTCTCGACACCGGCGGCCAGGAACTGGCGGATCACCGCGCCGTCCTCGGCGATGCCGTCGCCGAAGCCCTGGTAGGCCATGTCCAGGAAGGGCACCAGGCCGCGGGCCTTGAGGGTGGCGATGACCTGGTCCCACTGGGCGCTGCTGATGTCGTAGCCGGTCGGGTTGTGGCAGCAGGCATGCAGCACGACGATGGTGCCGGCGGGCGCGGCGTCCAGGTCGGCCAGCATGCCGGCGAAGTCGACGCCGCCCGTGGACCCGTCAGGGGCCACTTGCGTGGCCCGTGCCGCGTCGTAGTAGCGGTGGGTCTCGACCGGGAAGCCGGCGTTGGTGAACAGCGCACGGTGGTTCTCCCAGCTCGGGTCGCTGATCAGCACCTTGGCGCCGGGGTTCAGCTTCTTGAGGAAGTCGGCACCGACCTTCAGGCCGCCGGTGCCGCCCAGGGCCTGCACCGTGGCCACGCGGCCGGCCGCCAGCACGGCTTGCCCGTCGGCGAAGCTGCCGAACACCAGGCCCTGCACCGCCTTGTCGTAGGCGGCGATGCCGTCGATGGGCAGGTAGCCGCGCGGCTTGGCGGCGTCGGTCAGCTGCTGCTCGGCGGCCTTCACGCAGGCCAGCAGCGGCAGCTTGCCGGCGTCGTCGAAGTACACGCCCACGCCCAGGTTGACCTTGGCGGGGTTCGGATCGGCGTTGAACTGCTCGTTCAGGCCCAGGATGGGGTCACGCGGGGCGAGTTCGACGGCGGAGAAAAGCGACATGGGTGGTTCCTGGAGGGGCGGTGCGGGTGTCGTGCGCCGGCGGCCGGTGCTGCCGGACGGGATTCGCCGGCTGCGCTACCCTGTCGGGTTGATCGCTGCGGGTTGCCGGCTGACTGCGGCCTGCACGAAACCCGAGATTTTAGGGGGCATCACGTCAAGTGACTGCCCTGCCACGAGAGGAATCCCGCATGACGGACCTTGCCGCCCTGCCGCCCCTGTCCGAACAGCCCGATGACGGCGCCGCCGCGCCCGCGCATGGTGAGTTCGTCAGCTTTCCCGACTCGCCGTTCCAGCTGTTCCAGCCCTACCCGCCGGCGGGTGACCAGCCGCAGGCCATCGCCCAGTTGGTCGAAGGCATCGACGACGGCCTGGCCTACCAGACGCTGCTGGGCGTGACAGGCTCGGGCAAGACCTTCACCATGGCCAACGTGATCGCCCGCGCCGGCCGGCCGGCCATCGTCTTCGCGCCGAACAAGACCCTGGCTGCGCAGCTTTACGCCGAGTTCCGCGAGTTCTTTCCGAAGAACGCGGTGGAGTACTTCGTCAGCTACTACGACTACTACCAGCCCGAGGCCTATGTGCCGCAGCGCGACCTGTTCATCGAGAAGGACAGTTCAATCAACGAGCACATCGAGCAGATGCGTCTGAGTGCCACCAAGAGCGTGCTGGAGCGCCGCGACACGGTGATCGTGGCCACCGTCAGCGCCATCTACGGCATCGGCAAGCCCGAGGACTACACGCAGATGCGGTTCATCACGCGGGTGGGCGACAAGGCGGGCCAGCGCGACGTGATCGCCCAGCTGATCCGCATGCAGTACAGCCGCAACGACGTGGACTTCGGGCGGGGCACCTTCCGCGTGCGCGGCGACACCATCGACATCTTCCCGGCCGAGCATTCCGAGCTGGCGCTGCGGGTGGAGCTGTTCGACGACGAGATCGAGACACTCAGCCTGCTGGACCCGCTGACCGGCCGCGTGCGGCAGAAGATCCCGCGCTTCGTGATCTACCCCAAGAGCCACTACGTGACGCCGCGGGAACGTGTGCTGGCGGCGGTTGAAACGATCAAGCAGGAGCTGCGCGGGCGCGTGAAGCAGTTCGTCGACACCGGCAAGCTGGTGGAGGCCCAGCGGTTGGAACAGCGCACGCGTTTCGACGTGGAGATGATGCAGGAGGTGGGCCACTGCAAGGGCATCGAGAACTACAGCCGCCACCTGTCCGGTGCCGCGCCCGGCGAGCCGCCAGCCACCCTGGTGGACTACCTGCCGCCCGATGCGCTGATGTTCCTGGACGAGAGCCATGTGCTGATCGGCCAGCTGGGCGGCATGTACAACGGCGACCGGGCGCGCAAGACCACGCTGGTGGAATATGGCTTCCGCCTGCCCAGCGCGATGGACAACCGGCCGCTGAAGTTCGAGGAGTTCGAGCGCAAGATGCGCCAGGCAGTCTTCGTCTCGGCCACGCCCGGCCCGTATGAACAGCAGCATGCCGGCGCGGTGGTCGAGCAGCTGGTGCGGCCCACCGGTCTGGTCGACCCGCAGGTGGAAGTGCGGCCCGCCGGCAGCCAGGTCGACGACGTGCTGCAGGAGATCCGCGACCGCGTCGAGAAGAACGAACGGGTGCTGATCACCACGCTGACCAAGCGCATGGCCGAGCAGCTGACCGACTACCTGA
>CALMIF010000529.1 GCA_937864045.1 uncultured Aquabacterium sp.
TGGTGTTCATCGGCAGCAAGATCTTCCTGGTGGGCATCGTCGGCAAGATCCCGGCGGTGATCTCGCTGAGCGTGACCTTCGGCCTGATCGCCGGCGGCGTGCTGGTCTCGCTGTGGAAGACGCGCAACCTGCCGGGCGAGCCAGCGGGCAAGCAACCGGGGAACCAGTCGCCGGCACCTGCGGTCAACCCCTGATGACCGACACCCTGCACCAGCGGCTGCGCGCCGCGGCCGATGCCCTGACCCACGAGCCGGTGGCCCTGTCGCACCTGGCCGACGCGCACGGCCACGGCACCCGCGGCGCACTGCTGGTGCTGCTGTCGGCGCCCGGCGTGCTGCCCCTGCCCGGCGTGGGCAATGTGCTGGGCATCGGCCTGCTGGTGCTGGCCTGGGCGATCTGGCGCGGCCAGCCCGGCCACCAACTGCCGGCGCGGGTGGCGGGCTGGCAGCTGTCGGCGCCATCGGCGCGGCGGGTGCTGGGGCTGCTGGCCGGCGTGTACGCCACCGCCGGACGCTGGCTGCGGGCACGCCTGCCGCACCTGGTCGACGAGCTGGCCGACGGCACGCCGCGCTGGCTGGCGCCCAAGGTCGGAATGATGGGCGGGCTGATCTTCCTGCCGATCCCGTTCGGCAACGTGCTGCCGGCCGTGGCGCTCAGCCTGCTTGGCCTGGGCCTGCTGTTCCGCGACGGCCTGGCCGTGCTGCTGGCCTTGTTGGCCGGCAGCGTGGCCGTGGCCTACACCGCCGGCCTGGGCGTGCTGGCCTGGCACTGGGGACTGGACCCGCTGCTGCAGTGGCTGCAGCGTGGCTGGTGACGGCACCGGCACCACCCACCCCTCCCGACATCGAAGGACTCACCGCCATGTGGCACGCACTCGTCTGGGCCCTGGTTGCCCTGTTCGCCCTGCCCTGGACCCTGCTCTGCCTGGCCGCACACTGGCTGCTGACCGGCCCCGACTGGTCGGTGGGCGGCGTACAGCACTGGATGGCCTGGCTGGAGCAGTGGCAGATCCCCGTCTGGCTGGCCGCCTGGCTGCCGATGGACGCCGTCACCGCACTGAAGACCTGGCTGACCGCACTGGGCCCGTGGATCGAGCAGACCCTGGGCCTGGCACCGGCCCCGGCCGGCTGGCTGGTGCCGCTGCTTTGGATGGTCTGGGGCCTGGGCGCGCTGGTGCTGGTGCTGTTCGGCATGGCCGGCAGCGTGCTGGTGGCCGCGCTGCGGCGGCGGCCCGCGCCGCCAGTGCCGGCCTAGTTCCGGGCCGCGCCCAGCCGCCGCGCCAGCGCAGCGATGCGCACGCAGCCCTCGGCCAGCGCCGCGTCGGGCACGGTCAGGCTCATGCGCAGCATGCCCGCCGCGGCGTTGCCGAAGGCGATGCCCGGCATCACCGCCACGCCCTCCTCGGTCAGCAGGCGGTCGGCGAAGGCCTCGCCGTCCAGCCCCAGACCGTCGACCGACAGCATCACGAACATGCCCGCCTGCGGCGCATGCACCTGCAGGCCGGGCACGCCGCCCAGGCTCTCGGCCACATGCGCGGCGCGGCGGGCGTAGGCGGTGCGCATCTGCGCGGCGGCGGTGAATTCGCTCTGCAGCGCCTGCGCCGCCATGTCGGCGATGAAGGGCTGGGCGCCGAACAGCATGGATTCGGCCAGCGGCAGCAGCCGGCTGATGAAGGCCGCCGGCCCGGCGCACCAGCCGGCGCGGAACCCCGGCGCCGCATGCGACTTCGACAGCGACGACGCCACCACCACGCGATCGGCCAGGTCGGCCTCGTCGAAGGGTGATGCGAACGGCGGGCCGCCGTCAAAGATCAGGGACGCGTAGACCTCGTCGCTGAGGATCCACAGGTCGTGTTCGCGGGCGACGGCGCCGATGGCGCGGACGTCGTCGCGGCTGAGCACCGCGCCGGTCGGGTTGTGCGGCGAGTTCAGGAAGATCATGCGCGTGGCCGGCGTCACCGACCGCGCCACGTCGGCGGCATCGAGCCGGAAGCCGCGCGCCTGCCGCAGCGCCACCGGCACGGTGACGGCGCCGGTGGCGCGCACCAGGCCGTGGTAGGTGGCGTAGCAGGGATCGGCCACCAGCACCTCGTCGCCCGTGGTCACCAGGCCGGTCAGCAGCAGGTAGAGCGCGCTCTGCGTGCCGGGCACCCAGATGAACTGGTCGGTGCCCACCGCGCGGCCGGTACGTGCGCTGTACATCGCCGACAGCGCCTGCAGCACCCGCGCCTCGCCACGGCCGTTGGAATAGCCGGTGCGCCCGGCCAGCAGGGCCTGGTGCGTGGCCTCGATCAACGGGGTGGGCGTGGGCTGGTCGGGCTCGCCGATGGTCAGCAGGATCACCGGCTCGCCACGGGCGAGCATCTGGCGGGCACGGAAATGCACGCGCCACTTGTCGGAACCGAGGCCGGCGACGCGGTCGAGGATGGGGGCAGTTCTCATGATGGCGAGGCTACCGCATCAGCCCCGAGCCTGACCCTGCGCGCAGGCGACGACAGCCGGTGCGCCGATTGCCGCATGGCCGTGGGCTGCGGTCAGGACCATCCATCGACGCACGGGATGCCCCGGGCCGGGGGCGATCTCTACACTCGGCGGCCGTCCACGGATCGACCAGCAGAATTTCCATGTACCAGTCCGAGCTCCACCACGTCCTGCGAGACACGCTGCATGACATCACCTGGACGCCCTCCACCAAGGACGAGGACAACTTTCGGCAGGTGCTGTCTGCCGCGTTGTTCAAACGCGTATCCCCGTACAGCATCGAGATCCCGTCAACCCGGTCCGGAGCGGGTGACATCCAGATCGCGGGCCGGAAGATCGAGATCAAGTACGCCAGCCGCGCCAAGCAAGTGGCGATGGGCAGGGTTGTCGAAGACTGGGACAGCATGCTCTCCGGGGCGACTGACTTCTGCATCGTCAGCATCAGGACGGATCGCACCGCGAATGACGACTTTCTCGACAACTGCATCACCCCGGCTGTCGTCACACCCGGCAAGCTGCCACCGACATGGGCAATGACGAGCGCCGGCTATCGCGATATCGGCATGTTCCTGTCGGCGACGTTCACATGGCTCAAGCGCACATCGGCAACCGGTGTGAAAGGTCCACCGGTGTACCGGTACCTGCCGTTCGAAGCTGCACCCGCGATCGCCCGCTCGTGCTTCCTGCAGACAGGCCGCGCACTGCTGCATGTCGATACCGTCGGCAGTCGCGAGGCCGGACTCATCTCCTTCCTCTACAAGCGCGCCGATTGCGTGGCGATCCGCGGCCAGTCCCAGTTGGCGTGGGTCGACCTGAAACTCGACATCGACCCAAGCCTGATCCAACCCGGCGCTGCCGCCCCGGTTCTGCCGCTGGTCGCGCGACACGCCTCGGTCACCGTCGATGTGCCGACGCGCAAGACAGCGGCCGCGATGCCGCTTTGCGCGGTGCCGGCGGAGACCGACGTGCCGCTGTTCGACCTGCGGTGAGTCCGGCAGGACGAAGCGCTACATCAACACGATGTCGTACTGCTCCGGACTGAAGCTCGGCTCGGTGCTCAGCGAGATCGGCTTGCCGATGAAATCCGACAGGCCCGCCAGGTGCTGGCTTTCCTCGTCGAGCAGCATCTCCACCACCGCGGCGCTGGCGACAACGCGGAACTCCTTGGGGTTGAACTGGCGCGCCTCGCGCAGGATCTCGCGCAGGATGTCGTAGCACACGCTGCGGGCGGTCTTCACCTGGCCGCGTCCTTCGCAGGTTGGGCAGGGCTGGCACAGCATGTGGGCCAGGCTTTCGCGGGTGCGCTTGCGCGTCATCTCCACCAGGCCCAGCTGGGTGAAGCCGCTCACCGTCACCTTGGTGCGGTCGCGGCTCAGCTGCTTCTTGAACTCGGCCAGCACCGCGGCCTGGTGCTCGTCGCGCACCATGTCGATGAAGTCGACGATGATGATGCCGCCCAGGTTGCGCAGGCGCAGCTGGCGGGCGATGGCACCGGCGGCTTCGAGATTCGTCTTGAAGATGGTGTCGTCGAAGTTGCGCGCGCCGACGAAGCCGCCGGTGTTCACGTCCACCGTGGTCAGGGCCTCGGTCTGGTCGATGATGAGGTAGCCGCCACTCTTCAGGTCCACACGGCGCGCCAGTGCGCGGGCGATCTCCTCCTCGATGCCGTAGAGGTCGAAGATCGGACGCTCGCCCTTGTACAGCGCCAGCTTGGCCGCTGAACCCGGCGTGTAGGCATCGCCGAACGACTTCAGCGCGTCGAATTGCAGCTGGCTGTCGATGCGGATGGTCTGGGTCGATTCGGTGGCCAGGTCGCGCAGCACGCGCTGGGCCAGGTTCAGGTCCTCGTGCAGCAGGGTGCCGGGCGGCTGGTTCATGCCCTTGGCGCGGATGGCGCCCCAGGCCTTGCGCAGGTAGGCGATGTCGTCCGCCAACTCCTCGTCGCTGGCGTCCTCGGCATTGGTGCGCAGGATGAAGCCGCCGGTGGGGCTGCCGTCGGTGGTGGCGGTCAGCTTGTTCATGCGGCTGCGCAGCTGGTCGCGCAGCTCGGCCGAGCCGATCTTCTGGCTGATGCCGATGTGCGTGTCCTGCGGCAGGAAGACCAGCATGCGCCCGGCGATGCTGACCTGCGTGGACAGCCGCGCGCCCTTGGTGCCGATCGGGTCCTTGATGACCTGCACCATCAGGGCCTGGCCCTCGAACACCTGGCGCTCGATGGGCATCTGCACCGCCACGTCGTGCTTGGCATGGTGGCCGCCGCCGTGCAGGTCGGCCACGTGCAGGAAGGCGGCGCGCTCCAGGCCCACGTCGATGAAGGCGCTCTGCATGCCAGGCAGCACCCGCGCCACCTTGCCCAGGTAGACGTTGCCGACCAGGCCGCGTTCGAGCGTGCGCTCGATGTGCAGGTCCTGCACGGCGCCGTTCTCGATGATCGCGACGCGGGTTTCCTGCGGGGTCCAGTTGATCAGGATGTCATGCATGGTTCTGTCTCGCCTGCGCCGCGGGGTGCCTCGGGTTGAGCCGGCTCTGCCGGGCAACCCGATCCCCTCGGGGGCGGACCGGGCACAGCCCGGTCCAGGGGCACAAGGTTCATCAGAACCGCACGCGTGCTTGTCTCAGCAACTGGGCCGTCTCGAAGAGGGGCAATCCCATGATAGCGGAGTAGCTCCCGCGGACCTCGGGGATCCAGCCCGCCAGCTGGCTCTGGATGGCGTAGCCGCCGGCCTTGCCAAACGGCTGGCCGCTGGCGATGTAGGCATCGATCAGCGCGTCGTCCAGCGGTGCGAAACGCACGGTCGACACGCTCAGTGCCGACCAGCTGCGGCGCGGGCCGGCGGCCACGGCCACGGCCGTCAGCACACGGTGGCTGCGGCCGCTCAAGGCGCGCAGCATGGCCCGTGCCTCGCCGTCATCGGCCGGCTTGCCCAGGATGCGCCGGCCGATCGCCACCGTGGTGTCGCTGCACAGGATGGGCGCCGCCGGCAGGCCGCGCGCCTTCACCCTGGCGCGGGCGGCCCGCAGCTTCAGCGCGGTCACGCGCTGCACATAGTCGGCAGGCAACTCGCCGGGTTGCACGGCTTCCAGCGCCTCCGCCGCATCCGCTTCGGCGCCGGCCTGGGGCACCAGCAGTTCGTGGCGCACACCCAGCTGGTCGAGCAGTTGGCGGCGGCGCGGGCTCTGGCTGGCGAGGTAGATGAAGTCGGCAGTCATGTCAGCCCCTCGTCCCATGGGTACATGGGCCGATCCACCGAGGGGATGGCGGGCCGGCTTGGGAGCGACCCGGCGCTCGGCCCGCTCATTCACGGTGGTACGGATGGTTGGTGGTCACGCTCCAGGCCCGGTACAGCGCCTCGGCCAGCAGCACGCGCACGAAGGCATGCGGCAGGGTCAGGTCGGAGAGGCGCAGGGTTTCGTCGGCCGTGGCCTTCAGCGCCGGGTCCAGGCCGTCGGGGCCACCGACCAGCAGCACCACGTCGCGGCCGTCGCCCAGCCAGAAGCGCAGGCGCTCGGCCAGCTGCACCGTCGTCAGCCGGCTGCCGCGCTCGTCCAGCACCACACGGCGTGCGCCCTTGGGGATGGCCAATTCCAGCCGCTGGGCCTCGGCGGCCATCAGCTGGGCAGCGGTCTTGCCGCTGGTGCGCGGCTCGGCCTTCACCGCCTTCAGTTCCAGCCGCAGCTCGGGCGGAAAGCGCTTGGCGAAGTCGTCGTAGGCGGTCTGGCCCCAAGCCGGCGGCTTCTGGCCGACCGAGGCCAGCAGCAGGCGCATCGGGCGTCAGCCGGCGCTGGCGTCAGCCGCGGCGCGCCGGCGTCTTGCGGGCGGCGGCCTTCTTGGCCGGTGCGCGGCCGGCGGCGGTCTTGGCGGCCGCGGTCTTGCGGGCCATCGGCTTGACGACGATGGTCTTGACCTTGGGCACGGCCGGTGCGGCCGTCTTGCGGGCCGCGGTCTTGCCGGCTGCCGTCTTGCGCGCCGTCTTGCCGGCAGCCTTGCCCGCCGCCTTCTTGGCGGCGGCCTCTTCGGCTGCCCGGGCAGCGATGGCCAGCGCGGCAGCGGCAGCGCGCTCGGCATTGGTGGTGCGCGGTGCGGGCTCGCCGCGCTTGCGGGCCGGCGCCTTCTTCGCGGCCGCCTTCTTGGCTGCAGGCTTGGCGACAGCCACGGGCTGCTTCTGCGCCTTGGCCGGCTTCGCCGGGGCCAGTTCGGACGGGGTCGTCGCCTTGCTGCCGGCCTTGCCGGTCTTGCGGGCGGCGGCCTTGCGTTCGGGTGCCATCGGCGCCTCATCGGCCTCGTCATCGCCCTCGCTGGCCTTGACCAGGCCGGTCTTGCCGCCGCCCAGCTTCATCTTGACCGGCTTGCCGCCCCAGATCTCCTCGAGCCGGTAGTAGTCGCGGATGGCCGGCTGCATCACGTGGGCCACGGCGGCGCCGCAGTCGACGATGATCCATTCGCCGTTGTCGCCGCCCTCGGTCGCCAGCACCGGGAAGCCCGCCGCCTTCACCGCCTCACGCACGCCCGAGGCCAGGGCCTTGGTCTGGCGGTTGCTGGTGCCGGTGGCGATGATCACCCGCTCGAACAGCGGCGAGAGATGCTCGGTGTTGAAGACCAGGATGTCCTGGGCCTTGACGTCTTCCAGGCCATCGACGATGGCCCGTTGCAGTTTGCGAATGTCCATTCAGCTTCGTGAGCCTCGTCTGTCGCCCCGGGGATAGAGCAGGTGTTGATCAATATAGCCCGCGACCGCGGCGCCCACCAGCGGCACCAGTTGCGCTGCAGGCACACCCGCGGCCAGTTGTTCGCGGATGCGGGTGGCGGCGATGTCCTGCCGCGGCAGCGGCAGCACGGCGATGCGGTGCGGCGTGCCGGCCAACGCGGCCGGCGGCGTGGGCGCCTCGCCGGCACGGGCTGCGACGGCCAGCGTCAGCCGCTGCAGCAGCTCCGGCCAGTCGCGCCAGGTGTCGAAGCGGCCGTACTGGTCCTGGCCGAGGATGAAGAACCACTCGGCGTCGGGCTGCTCGGCTTGCAGTTCGCGCACGGTGTCGATGGTGTAGGTCGGGCCGCTGCGCAGCAATTCCCGGCGGTCGATGACATGGCCGGGCTCGCCCTGCAGCAGCGCCGCCAGCATCGCCGATCGGTGTTCGCCGCTGGCCATGGGGCGGCTGGCCTTCTGCCAGGGCGCGCCGGCCGGCAGCCAGCGCAGTTCGTCCAGCTGCAACTGATGCTTGGCCAGCCGGCCCAGCGCCAGGTGCGCCAGGTGCGGCGGATCGAAGCTGCCGCCAAGAAGGCCGATTCGGCGAGCGTCCATCAGCCCCCGGCCAGCCAGTCGCGCGGCCGCAGGAAGTCGCTGTACAGCCGCGCCTCGGGCGTGCCGGCCTCGGGCTTCCAGTCATAGCGCCACTTCACCACCGGCGGCATGCTCATCAGGATGCTCTCGGTGCGCCCGCCCGATTGCAGGCCGAACAGCGTGCCGCGGTCGAACACCAGGTTGAACTCGACGTAACGGCCGCGGCGGTAGGCCTGGAAATCGCGCTCGCGCTCGCCATAGGGCAGGTGCCGGCGGCGCTCGACGATGGGCATGTAGGCCGGCAGGAAGGCATCACCCACCGCCCGCAGCATGGCAAAGCTCTGGTCGAAGCCCAGCTCGGCAAAGTCGTCGAAGAAGATGCCGCCGATGCCGCGCGGCTCGCCGCGGTGCTTCAGGAAGAAGTACTCGTCGCACCAGGTCTTGAAGCGCGGGTAGAGGTCGGCGCCGAACGGCGCCAGCGCGTCGGCGCAGCTGCGGTGGAAGTGCTGCGCGTCTTCTTCCTGGGCGTAGTACGGCGTCAGGTCCATGCCGCCGCCGAACCACACGACCGGGTCCTTGCCTGCCGGCAGCGCAGCGAACATGCGCACGTTCATGTGCACCGTCGGCACCATCGGGTTGCGCGGGTGGAAGACCAGGCTCACGCCCATGGCCTCGAAGGGCGCGCCGGCCAGTTCCGGCCGGTGCTGGGTGGCCGAGGGCGGCAGCTGCGGGCCCTTCACATGGCTGAAGTTGCAGCCGCCGCGTTCCAGCAGGCCGCCCTCCTCCACCAGCTGGGTCTTGCCGTCGCCCTGCAGCCGCTCCTGCGGGCCGCGCACCCAGGCATCGGTGTGGAATTCCTTGCCGTCGGCTGCCTGCAACGTGTCGACGATGCGCTGCTGCAGGCCCATCAGGTAGGCGCGCACGGCTTGCGTGTCGATCATGGTCACCTCCGGACGATCAATGTTCTTGTTGGAGCCCGCCGCATGAACCAAGCGGCCGCCGCGGAACCGGCTTTGCCGGGCCGCTGGCGGCGCCCCCTGGGGGGAGGCGCCGAAGGCGCTTCGGGGGGGTCAACGTTTCACGGCGCGGTGGCCGATGTCGCGGCGGTACTGCACACCGTCGATCTGGATGGGGCCCAGGTGGTCGTAGGCGGCCTGCTGCGCCAGCTTGGCCGATTCGCCCAGCGCGGTGACGCACAGCACGCGCCCGCCGGTCACGCGCAGCGTGCCGCTGTCGTCGATGGCGGTACCGGCGTGGAAGACCACCGCGTCGTCGCGGTCGACTGGCAGACCGGTGATCGCATCACCCTTGCGCGGGCTGGCCGGATAGCCGGCGGCGGCCAGCACCACGCCCAGCGCGAAGCGGCGGTCCCAGTCCAGCTCGACCTTGTCCAGCGTGCCGTCCGTGGCATGCAGCAGCACGTCGACCAGGTCGCTCTTCAGCCGCATCAGGATGGGCTGCGTCTCCGGGTCGCCCATGCGGGTGTTGAACTCCAGGGTCTTGGGCCGGCCCTGGGCGTCGATCATCAGCCCCGCGTACAGGAAGCCGGTGAACGGAATGCCGTCCTTGGCCATGCCCTGCACGGTGGGCAGGATGATCTCGCGCATCGCCCGCGCATGCACGTCGGGCGTGACCACCGGCGCCGGGCTGTAGGCGCCCATGCCGCCGGTGTTGGGGCCGGTGTCGCCGTCACCCAGGCGCTTGTGGTCCTGGCTGCTGGCCAGGGCCACCACATGCTTGCCGTCGACCAGCACGATGAAGCTGGCTTCCTCGCCGACAAGGAATTCCTCGATCACCACCCGCGCACCGCCGGCGTTGTGCACCACGCCCAGCGTGTTGTCCACCAGCATGAAGTCGATGGCCTCGTGTGCCTCGGCCAGGGTCATCGCCACCACCACGCCCTTGCCGGCGGCCAGGCCGTCGGCCTTGACCACGATCGGCGCGCCGACCTTGTCGACGTGGGCATGCGCCGCCACCGGGTCGGTGAAGGTGGCGTAGTGCGCGGTGGGGATGGCGTGGCGCGCCATGAAGTCCTTGGCGAAGGCTTTCGACGATTCCAGCTGCGCCGCCGCCTTGGTCGGCCCGAAGATGCGCAACCCGCGGCCGCGGAACACGTCGACCACGCCGGCACTCAGCGGTGCCTCGGGCCCCACCACCGTCAGGCTGACCTTGTTCGCTTGCGCAAAGTCGGCCAGCGCCACCGGGTCGGTGATGGCCACGTTCTTCAGCCGGGCGTCGCGGGCGGTGCCGCCATTGCCCGGCGCCACGAACACCTGCTTGACCCTGGCGCTCTGCGCCAGCTTCCAGGCCAGCGCGTGTTCGCGCCCACCACCACCGATCACCAGGACATTCATTCGGAATCAGCCATTTCGGCGTTGTGGAACACGTCCTGCACGTCGTCCAGGTCCTCGATCACGTCGAGCAGCTTCTGCATGCGCTCGGCATCCTCGCCGGCCAGGGCCACCGGGTTCTCGGCGCGCATGGTGACGGTGGCGACCTCGGGCTTCAGGCCCGCGCCTTCCAGCGCCGTCTTCACCGCCTCGTAGTCGGGCGGGGCGCACAGCACCTCGATGGCGCCGTCGTCGTCGGTGATCACGTCCTCGGCGCCGGCCTCCAGCGCCACTTCCATGACCTTGTCCTCGCTGGTGCCCGGCGCGAAGACGAACTGCCCGCAGTGCTTGAACTGGAAGGCCACCGAGCCTTCGGTGCCCAGGTTGCCGCCGTACTTGCTGAAGGCATGCCGCACCTCGGCCACGGTGCGCACGCGGTTGTCGGTCATGGTGTCGACGATGATCGCCGCGCCGCCGATGCCGTAGCC
>CALMIF010000530.1 GCA_937864045.1 uncultured Aquabacterium sp.
GCGGCCACAAGACCGCGGTGATCGACTTCGACGTCGGCCTGCGCAACCTCGACCTGATCATGGGCTGCGAGCGGCGCGTGGTCTACGACCTGATCAACGTGATCCACGGCGAGGCCAACCTGAACCAGGCGCTGATCAAGGACAAGCAGTGCGACAACCTGTTCGTGCTGGCCGCCAGCCAGACGCGCGACAAGGACGCGCTGACCCAGGAGGGCGTCGAGAAGGTGCTGAAGGACCTGGCCGAGATGGGCTTCGAGTACATCGTCTGCGACTCCCCGGCCGGCATCGAGACCGGTGCGCTGATGGCGATGCACTTTGCCGACGAGGCGCTGATCGTCACCAACCCCGAGGTCTCGTCGGTGCGTGATTCGGACCGCATCCTGGGCATGCTGGGCAGCAAGACGAAGCGGGCGATCGAGGGCGGCGCGCCGATCAAGGAGCACCTGCTGATCACCCGCTACAGCCCCAGCCGGGTCGAGGGCGGGCAGATGCTGAGCCTGACCGACATCCAGGAGATCCTGCGCATTCCGCTGATCGGCGTGATCCCCGAGAGCGAGACCGTGCTCGACGCATCGAACCAGGGCCTGCCGGCGGTGCACCTGAAGGGCACCGACGTCAGCGAGGCCTACAAGGACGTGGTCAGCCGCTTCCTGGGCGAGACGCTGCCGATGCGCTTCACCGACTTCGAGAAGCCCGGCTTCTTCAAGCGCCTGTTCGGCGGGAGGTGAGCGGCATGTCGTTCCTCTCGTTCTTCCTCGGTGAGAAGAAGAAGACCGCCACGGTCGCCAAGGAGCGGCTGCAGATCATCCTGGCCCATGAGCGCTCGGGCCGGGGCGGCTCGCGCGCCGACTACCTACCGCAGCTGCAGGCCGAGCTGGTGGCGGTGATCAGCAAGTACGTGCAGATCTCGGCCGACGACATCAAGGTCAGCCTGGAGAAGCAGGACAACTTCGAGGTGCTCGAAGTCAAGATCGAGCTGCCCGACGGGGCACGCTGACGCCGCGGCGCTGTGCTCCCGTCCGGCCGTGCAGCCGCATGCCACCGATCCCTGCCGCGCCTTCCTGGCCGGCTACCCCGAATCCCTGCTCGAGGACGTGCGCGCCCGCCTGGCCGATGGCAGCCTGGGCGGGTTGCTCGAACGGCGCTACCCCGAGGCGCACCAGGTGCGCACCGATGCGGCGCTGTACGACCATGCGTCGGCGCTCAAGGCGCGCTACTTGCGCAACGCCCCGGCGCTGAACAAGGTGGCCTTCGACGGCCGGTTGCAGATCGACCAGCGCGCGCTGGGCACGCTGACGGCGGCGTCGCGGGTGCAGGGCGGGCGCCTGACCGCCAAGCGCGAGCTGCGCGTGGCGGCCGTCTTCAAGCAGGCGCCGGCGGCGATGCTGGACATGATCGTGGTGCATGAGCTGGCGCACCTGAAGGAGCGCGAGCACAACAAGCCGTTCTACGCGCTCTGCGAGCACATGCTGGGCGGCTACCACCAGGTCGAGTTCGACACCCGGCTGTGGCTGACCTGGCAGTTGCAGGCCCGGCCGACCGCCGGCGCGGCCGAGGCACCGGATTGAACGACTGGCTGATCGCCTGGGGCATCGAGGGCTGGAAGCCGGCACTGCGACTGCTGCTGATGCCGCCGGTGCCGATGCTGCTGGCCGCACTGCTGGCCTGGGCGCTGGCGCGGCGCCTGCCGCGCACTGCACGCTGGCTGGGCGTGGGGTCGCTGCTGGCGCTGTGGCTGGTGGCCACGCCCTGGGCCGCCTACCACCTGCAGCAGGCCCTGGTGCCGGCACCAGCGCCGCTGTCGGCCCCGGCCATCGCCGGCCTGGCGGACCGGCCGGGTGCACCGCGCACGGCCGTGCTGGTGCTGGGCAGCGGCCGGCGCCCGCACGCGCCCGACTACGACGCCCCCGACCTGTCGCCGCTGAGCCACGAGCGCCTGCGCTACGGCGCCTGGCTGGCGCGCCAGACCCGGTTGCCGCTGGCCTACAGCGGCGGCATCGGCCATGGTGCGGCCTTGGCCAGCGGCGCCACCGAGGCCGAGGCCGCCCGCCAGGCTCTGGCGCGCGACGGCGGCCCCCCGCTGCGCTGGGCCGAGGACCGCTCGCGCGACACCAACGAGAACGCGGCCTTCAGCGTGGCGCTGCTGCAGACCGAGGGCGTCGGCCGCATCGTGCTGGTGACGCACGACTTCCACCAGCCGCGTGCGCTGGCAGCCTTCCGCCGCGCCATCGCCCGCAGCGGCCGGCCGATGGACCTGGTGCCCGCGCCGATGGGCCAGCGCCTGGCACCCAGCGGCCGAGTGGCCGATCTGGTGCCCACCGGCGAGGCGCTGCAGCGCAGCACCTGGGTGCTGCACGAGTGGCTGGGGCGGCTGGCCGGGGCGTGATCGGTTGACGGCATTTCAGTGTGGTGGTGGCAATAACCACCATGCGCAGTGCCGACCTGATCAAGCTGCTGGAAGCCGAAGGCTGGGCTCTGCGCAGTGTGAACGGCAGTCACCAAGTGTTTGCCCATCCAGCCTGGCCCGGGCGCATCAGCGTTCCGCACCCGAAGAAGGACCTCGGCGTCGCTCTGGTGCACAAGCTGCTGAAGCAGGCCGGCCTGAAATGAAGGAGCCACGACCATGAAATTCCTGATCGCCATCGAACCAGGCACCGACAGCACGGCCTTCGGCGTGGTGGTTCCGGACCTGCCCGGCTGCTTCTCGGCCGGCGACACGTTGGAGCAGGCTTTCGACAACGCCCGGGAAGCGATCGAGGCGCATGGCGAACTGATCGCCGAGGACGGCGGCGAACTGCCCCGGCCGGCGCCCATGGCCACGCACCAGGCCGATCCCGACCTGGCCGGCTGGGTCTGGGCGATGGTGGACGTTCCGGTGGAGCGCTACTTCGGCCCGGCCGAGAAGATCAACATCACCGTGCCGGCGCGGGTGCTGGCGCGCATCGACGACGACGCGCGCCGGCATGGCGAATCCCGCTCGGGCTTTCTGGTGCGGGCCGCGCAGGCGGCGATGGCGAACTGAGCAGCGGGCTGCTCAGCCCAACCGCTTCAGCAGCGCCCGTCCCAGCGCCGCCAGGTGCACCTGGTCCGGGCCGTCGCCCATGCGCATGTAGCGGGCGTAGGCATAGGCCTCGGCCAGGAAGGTGTCCTGCGACACCCCGGCGGCGCCATGCACCTGCATCGCCCGGTCGATGACCCGGGCGGCCATGTCGGGCACCACGATCTTGGCCGCCGAGATCATGTCGCGCGCGGCCTTGTTGCCCTCGCGGTCCATCTTGTCGGCGGTGCGCAGCGTCAGCAGCCGCGCCTGCTCGATGTCGCAGAAGCTGCGGGCGATGTCCTCCTTCACCGATCCATGCTCGCCCAGCGCCCGGCCGAAGGCGTGGCGGCTGGTGGCGCGCCTGCACATCAGCTCCAGCGCGCGCTGGGCGCAGCCGATCAGGCGCATGCAGTGGTGGATGCGCCCGGGCCCCAGGCGGCCCTGGGCGACCTCGAAGCCGCGGCCTTCACCGAGGATCATGTGGTCCAGTGGCACTCGCACGTTGTCGTAGATGACCTCGGCATGGCCCACCGGCCGGCTGTCGTAGCCGAAGACCGTCATGTCGCGCACGATCTGCACGCCCGGCGTGTCCTTGGGCACCAGCAGCATCGACTGCTGGCGGTGCGTGTCGGGGTGGTCGGGCGATGTCTTGCCCATCACGATCAGCAGCTTGCAGTCGGCATTCATCGCGCCAGAGGTGAACCACTTGCGGCCGTTGATCACCCATTCGTCGCCGTCGCGGGTGATGGCGCAGCGGATGTTGGTCGCGTCGCTGGACGCCACCGCCGGCTCGGTCATCGAGAACGCCGAGCGGATCTCGCCGGCCAGCAGCGGTTTCAGCCAGCGTTCCTGCTGCGCGGGCGTGCCGTAGAGCGACAGCACCTCCATGTTGCCGGTGTCGGGCGCCGAGCAGTTGAAGACCTCGCTGGCCCAGGACACGCGGCCCATCGCCTCGGCCAGCGGCGCGTAGTCCAGGTTGGTCAGCCCCGCGCCATGGGCATGGTGCGGCGCCGGCATGAACAGGTTCCACAGCCCCAGCGCGCGCGCCTCGGCCTTGAGCTGCTGCACGATGGCCGGCGTGGCCGGCACGGCCTGCGCGCGCGCCTGCTGGTCGTACAGGTGCTCGACCGGCAGCACCCGCTCGGCCATGAAGGTCTCCACCTGCGCCAGCAGGGTGCGGGCGCGTTCGCTGTGCTCGAATTGCATGCGGATCTCCTGGGGAAGGCGCGAGCCTAGGCGCAGCACCCGGCGGGGTCTTGCATCAAGTGGCTGCGCGGGGGTGACTGGGCTCAAGTCTGCGGGCCGGCGGCCGACATCCGATGCATGCAGGTCCTCGATCCGATGGCCCCGGTGTTGCTGAGCCCGCGCGTGCGCGTGGACCTGTCCCGGCAGCAGCTGTGGCGCGATGGCCTGCCGGTCGCCCTGCGGCCCAAGGTCTGGCAGGCGCTGGACTACCTGGCGCGCCGCCCCGGCACGCTGGTCAGCGGCCCGGCCCTGCTCGACGCCCTGTGGTCGAACCAGGACGTCAGCGCCAAGACCATGGCCAACCTGGTCAGCGAGCTGCGCATCGCCCTGGGCGACGACCAGACGCCGCCGCAACTGCTGTCGACAGTGCACCGCCGCGGCCACCGGCTGCTGGCGCAGGCTGATGTGGCGCCGCCCGTGGCGCCCGTCAGTCCCGCCGTGCTGCCGACGCCGGCAGCGCAGCCCTGCCTGATCGGCCGCCAGCCCGAACTGGCACGCCTGCAGCTGCCGCTGGTGCCCGAGCACCGCGACGCCCTGGCCGCCGCCACCGAGGAATGCCTGTGGCGCAGCGGCGAGCCGCCCGCCCAGAGCCTGCGGCTGCAGGGCGCCGACGGCAGCCAGCGGCCGGTGGAGCTGAGCCTGCGCCGGGTGCAGCTGGGCAGCCCCGGGCGGCCCGATGGTGCGGTGGCGATGCTCGTCACCTGCCAGGACTTGAGCGACATCCAGCATGTGCAGACCATGCTGCAGGGCATGAGCAGCCTGCTGCGCCAGATCGTCGACGGCGCGCCGGTGGCCAGCTTCATGATCGACCGCCACCACCGCGTGACGCACTGGACCACCGCCTGCACCCGCCTGACCGGCCACGGCGCCGACGCGATGATCGGCAGCACCGAGCCCTGGCGCGCCTTCTACGCCGAGGCGCGGCCGCTGCTGGCCGACCTGATCGTCGGCGGCGTGGACAGTGCCGAGCTGCCGCACCTGCACGGCGACAGCGCCCGGGCGTCCGACCTGGTGGCGGGGGCCTGGAAGGCCGAGGGCTTTTTCCCGCAGCTTGAGCCCGGCGGGCGCTGGCTGAACTTCACCGCCGCGCCGCTGCGCGACCACGACGACCAGGCCATCGGCGCCATCGTCACGCGGCAGGACGTGAGCCAGGCCCACCGCACCGAGGAGGAGCTGACGCGGCGGCTGGACCGGATGGTCGAGTCGCGATCGGCCGAGCTGGCGGCCAATGCCCGGCTGATGGACGCCTTCATCGACGACGCGCCCATCGGCGTGGTCTACACCGTCAACGACGACGTGCAGCGCGCCAACCGGCAGATGGCCGGCATCTTCGGCGCGGCCAACCCGGTGCCGGGCAAGGCGCGACCGGCGCGGCCCTTCTTCATGGCGGCGGACGACATGGCCCGGCTGCAGGCGCTGGCGCGGCCGCTGTTCGCCCGCAACGAGCCCCTGCACCACGAGATGTGGATGCAGGCCGGCGACGGCCGCCGGCTGTGGATGCAGATCAACGCCTGCCCGGTGGAGTACGGCGACCACACCACCAGCGCCTGGTGGATGCTGCAGGACCGCACCGAGATGCGGGCCGCGCAGGAGGCGCTGCGCCAGCGCTTCGACGAACTGCAGCAGACCAACCAGACGCTGGAGCAGGCGCAGAACCAGCTGCTGCAGAGCGACAAGATGGCCAGCATCGGCCAGCTGGCCGCCGGCGTGGCGCACGAGATCAACAACCCGGTGGGCTTCGTCAGCAGCAGCGCGCGAGCTGCGCGGCGTGCTGAAGGCGGTGGAGCTGGACGACCTGAAGGAGGACCTGTCGCAGCTGCTGGACGAAAGCGCCGACGGCCTGGCGCGGGTCAAGAAGATCGTGCAGGACCTGAAGGACTTCAGCCGCGTGGACCAGAGCGACTGGCAGCTGGCCGACCTGAACGCCGGGCTGGAGTCGACGCTGGACGTGGTGCTGCACGAGGTCAAGGACAAGGCCGACATCGTGCGCCGGCTGCAGCCGCTGCCGCTGGTGATGTGCCTGGCCGGGCAGCTGAACCAGGTGTTCATGAACCTGATCGTCAATGCCTCGCAGGCGATCAACGGGCGCGGCACCGTGACGCTGGCCTCGGGCACGGTGGACGACTGGGCCTGGGTGCAGGTCGACGACACGGGCAGTGGCATGAGCGAGGAGGTGCTGCGCCGCATCTTCGAGCCCTTCTACACCACCAAGCAGGTGGGCACCGGCCTGGGCCTGTCGCTGTCGTTCTCCATCGTGCAGCGCCACGGCGGCGTGATCCAGGTGCGCTCGCGGCCGGGTGCGGGCAGCCAGTTCCGCGTCTGGGTGCCGGTGGCCGGGCCGGCGCCGGGTGGTGGTGCGCCGGCGCAGCCGCCCACCTGGGATTGAAGGGCCGCGCTGCCCCCCTCAACCGCCTTGCGCGTCCTGGCGGCACTGCTGCTGCAGCGCCGCCCAGCCCTCGGGCCCCAGGCGCTCCATCGTCGCCATGTTGACCTCGTAGATCGCCTCCGCCTCCGGGAAGGCGGCCACCGCCTTGTCGATGCTGTCCTCGCGGATCAGGTGCAGGGTGGGATAGGGCGATCGGTTGGTGGCGTTGGTCACGTCGTCGGGCTCGGTGCCCTCGAACTGGTACTGCGGGTGGAAGCTGGCCACCTGCAGCACGCCCTCCAGGTTCAGCTCGGCCACCGTGTCCTCGGCCACTTCGATGAAGTCGTTGTAGTCGGCGAAGTCCACCATCACCCGCGGGTGGATCAGCAGCGTGGTCTCCAGCTGCTCGGCCTTGCGCTCGGCCAGGCGCTCCAGCTCGGTGATCAGGTCGGCCAGCAGGGCGGCCGGGTCCTCGGCCAGGCTGACCACGTAGCGCACCAGGCCCTTGACCTGCGGCGCCTTGGCAAACGGGCACAGGTTCAGGCCGATCACCGCGCGGTCGACCCAGGCGCGGGTCTCGGCGATGGCGGTCGTGGTCAGGCGGGCTTGTTCGTCGCGGTTCATCGCCGGATTGTCGCCAATCGCCCGCCCGGCGCCGCGCCTACACTGCGCGCCCGATGACGATCCTGCTCGCGCCGATGGAGGGCCTGCTCGACCACCCGCTGCGCGAGGTGCTGTCGTCCGTGGGCGGCATCGACCGCTGCGTGACCGAGTTCATCCGCATCACCGACCAGCTGCTGCCAGCCAAGGTGTTCACCCGCGTGATGCCCGAGCTGCACAACGGCAGCCGCACCCGCGCCGGCACGCCGGTGCGCGCCCAGCTGCTGGGCAGCGACCCGCAGTGCCTGGCGGAGAACGCCGCCCGCCTGGCCGAACTGGGCGCCGAGGGCATCGACCTGAACTTCGGCTGCCCGGCCGCGGTGGTCAACCGCCACCGAGGCGGTGCGGTGCTGCTCGATGAGCCGGACCTGCTGCATGACATCGTCGCCGCGGTGCGCCGTGCGGTGCCGGCGCCCGTGCCGGTGTCGGCCAAGATGCGCCTGGGCCACCGCGACGACGACGGCCGCGTGGAAGCCGCGCAGGCCCTGGCCGCGGGTGGCGCCAGCGAGCTGGTGGTGCACGCCCGCACCAAGCTGCAGGGCTACCGGCCGCCGGCCTTCTGGCACCGGGTGGCCGACATCCGCACCGCCGTGCCGGTGCCGGTGATCGCCAACGGCGAGATCTGGACCGTGGCCGATGCCCAGTGCGCCCGCGCCGAGAGCGGCTGCCACGGCCTGATGCTGGGCCGCGGCATGGTGGCCGACCCCGGCCTGGCCTGGGACCTGCGCGCCGCGGATGGCGCGGCGCCGCATCCGGTCGGCTGGGCGGACCTGCAGCCCGGCCTGCTGCAGTTCTGGCGCTTGGTGGCGCTGCAGGCCGCACCGCGCCACCGCGCCGGGCGCATGAAGCAGTGGCTGAATCTGCTGCGCCGCCGCCACCCCGAGGCGCAGGCAGCCTTCGACGCGGTGCGCACCGTCACCGAGCCGGCGCAGGTGGAGGCGCTGCTGTTCGGCGCGGCCTTGTCAGGGCAGGGTCACGTAGTGGCCTGACAGCATCAGCAGCGCGCCGCCGGACACGGTTTCGCCGATGCTGGGCTGGCAGAACGCCGTCACCGGCTCACCCGGGCCGAAATAGGCCGTCACGCCCTGGTTCAGGATGATGCGGCCGCCTACTGCCGTGGTGGCCCCGCGCACACCGCTGAAGGGCAGCGAGACATGGGCCGATCCGCCGAAGCCCGAGCTCAGGAAGCAGTTGGGCAGGCCGCCACCGCTGGTGTCTAGATAGCCGGCGATGTTGGTCACCACCAGGCGCTTGCCCGCCGGCACCGTGGCGAAGGTGTAATTGCACACCGTGGTGCCGCGGCAGGTGACGTTGAACTGCACTTCCTGGTAGGGGTTGCGGGCCGGTTCGTCGACCGACTGCACGATGGCGGCGCGGGTCTGGGCCATCGCGCCCGGGGCGGCGACCAGCAGACTGGCGCTGACAAGCGCCAGGGCCGCCGGGATGGCGCGAACACGGCTGCACTGCAAGCTCATCGTCGTTCTCCGTGGTGGTTGGGAAGGGACCAATGTCAGGCGCGCCGCCGCCGCCGGCTGCGACCGGCCGCTGCCGCGGCCAGCAGGGCGGCCAGCACGAGGGCGGCTGCGCCGGGCTCGGGCACGCTGCCAGCATCGGGCAGGGTGATGCCCAGCACGTAGCTCCCGTTGCCGAAGAACGATGGGCCGCCCAGGCCGGTGAAGCCGTCGCTCAGCACCCCACCGCCGTTCTCGGCAAGAGACATGTTCTGGAACACGCCGATCGCCAGGGTGTAGTCGCCCGGCGCAAGCAGGGTGTCGAGCACGAAGTCGCCGCCCACGGTGATCGCGTTGTCGAAGTTCGACAGGACGAAGCTGGCGCTGGCCCGGTCGCTGCCGCGGAACAGCGTGACGTAGGGGTCGACGCCGCCGCCCGCGTAGCCGGTGCTGCTGATGCGGGTGATGCCGCCCAACGCCACGTTGAAACTGTGCAGCGCCACGTTGTTGGCGGTGGCCAGGTCATCGCTGAACTGCGCGGGGCCGAGGTCGTAGAACACCAGGGCGGCATTGCCGGCGTCGTCGAGCGCGCCGCTGAAGCCGACGAAGGCGGCCAGCGCCGGTGCGCTCGCCAGGGTGGCCAGGGTCGTGAAGGCCAGGGCAGCTGCGGGCCGCCGGAAGGTGCTGGGCATGTCGAACGGGCTCCATGCGGCAAGGCCGGCCGCCAGCGGATTCTGGTGGGTGCAGCCAGGCGCCACAACCACGCGGCGACCTGCATCCCGGGCGGGGCGGGGGGGGCGGAAAAACCCGCCAGGGGGCGGGGGCGGTCAGCGGCCGCCGGCGGAGCGCGCCATGATCACCAGCAGCACCCCGCCCAGCACTGCCAGCGATGCCAGCAGCAGGCCCGGCGTCAGCGCTTCGCCCAGCAGCACAACGCCGCCGCCAGCGGCCAGCGCCGGCACGCTGAGCTGCAGGATGGCCGCGCGCGTGGCCGTCAACCCGCGCAGCGCGGTGTACCAGACGGCATAGCCCGCGCCCGAGGCCAGCGCGCCCGAGGCCAGGGCCAGCAGCAGGCCGGGCGTGTCCCAGCGCGGCGGGCCGGCCAGCAGTGCGCTGACCGCACTGACCCCCAGCGCCAGCGGCGCGGCGCGGACGAAGTTGCCGGCGGTCACCGCCGTCGGGTCACCGCCTGCGGTGCGCCCGCGCAGCGTGTAGACGGCCCAGGCCAGGCCGGCGCTGGCCATCAGCCCGCCGGCGGCCAGGCTGGGCGTGGCCAGCCCCGGCAGCAGCAGCCACACCAGGCCGGCGCACGCGGTGGCCAGGCCCCCCCACTGCAGCGGCCGCAGCCGCTCACCGCGCCACAGGCCCCAGCCGATCATCGTGGTCTGCACCACGCCGAACAGCAGCAGCGCGCCGGTGGCGGCGCTCAGCGAGACGTAGGCGAACGAGAAGCCCGCGGCATAGACGAACAGCGCCAGCGCCGAGGTCCAGTCGCCCGCGGCCCAGGGCGCGCGGCGCTGGCCGGCGACCCTGCGCAAACCCACCAGCAGCCCCAGCACCAGCGCGCCCGAAGCCAGGCGCACGCTCGTGAAGCTGGCGGCGTCGATGGCCGTGTGCTTCAGCGCCATGCGGCACAGCAGCGAATTGCCGGCGAAGGCAACCAGGGCCAGGACGGTGAGCAGCGCGGTGCGGGCAGGGGACGGTGATGCCATGGGCCCGGATTGTGGTGGCCGCCATGCTTGGGCCGGACCCCAATTGGCGCCAGGGTCGCCTGCAATGGCGTCGCGGCGCCGGCTGGCCACAATCGACCGGCCACCAAGCGCAACCCGGAGACCGCCCATGCCCCGCCTGCAAGCCGACGAGATCAGCCGCTACCAGCGTGCCGGCTGGGTGGTGCCGCAATGGCGCCTGCCCGAGACCCGCGTGGCGACCATGCGCGATGCGCTGGACGAACTGCTGCGCCGCAACCCCGGCGTGCGGCCGGAAAAACTGGTGTCGGCGCATGTCGAACGCGCCGGCAACGGTGACGACAACGGTGAAGGCGTGCGCGGCGTGGCCGACTTCCTGCACCTGGCGCGCGACCCGGAGATCGTCGACCTGGTGGCCAGCGTGATCGGCGACGACGTGATCCTGTGGGGCGCCCACGTCTTCTGCAAGCCGGCCGGCGATGGCTACGAAACCCCCTGGCACCAGGACGGCCACTACTGGCCGATCCGCCCGCTGGCCACCTGCACCGTGTGGGTGGCGCTGGACCCCAGCACCCGCGCCAACGGCTGCCTGCGGGTGATTCCGGGCTCGCACGGGGACCGCGTGCTGCACCCGCACCTGCATGAAGACCGGCACGACCTGACCTTGCAGCAGCGCATGGCCGACGGCTGCTTCGACGACGCCGAAGCGGTGGACATCGAGCTTGAGCCTGGCCAGATGAGCCTGCACGACGTCCACATGATCCACGGCGCCGCCGCCAACACCAGCACCCAGCGCCGCACCGGCGTGGCGCTGCGCTACATGCCGGCCACGGCGCACTTCGACCGCAGCCTGCGGCCGGTGGACGGCAAGACCGGCGTGGCGGTGAACTTCGCCCAGCGGCCGCTGTGGCTGGTCAAGGGGCGCGACGTCTGCGGGTTGAACGACTTCGCCGTCGGTCATCGGCGCTGAGGATTCCGCGGTCCGCCCAGGTCGGCGTGGCGCCCGTGGTCCTGTTGACCGGGCCGCGCCGCGGTCCCTACCATCGCCATGCAGGCGCGGGCCATCCGTCCGCAGTCCGACAGGAGTGTTCGATGCCAGGACGGAACCATGCTCTCCGAAGCGTGCCGACCGGGCTGGCGCTGATGGCCTTGCTGCTGCCGGCGGCCGGTGTCCAGGCCGGTGCCAGTGGCGCTGCACGGCTGACCCACCTCGGGTTCAGCGTGGTCGATCTCGATCCTGGCGATGGCCGGGCACCGATGTGGACGGCCTTCAGCCCGATGACCTCGATCTCGGTCGGCGTTGGCGACAACGCGCTGCCGTTCCCCAACAGTGACTCCGATGGCTGGGGTGGCGCCCTGGGCGAGCCCGGAACTGCCAACGCCAGACTCGGTGTGGCCGAGGCCACCGCGTCCAGTGCCGACCCCGCGCGAACCGGCCACGTCGGCGGGCTGGCGCAATTGAAGGTCGACGACCACAACGGCCTGGCGAGCATCTTCTTCACGCCGTCTCGTTTCTCGATCGAACCGAACACCCGGCTGGTGGTCTTGGGGCGCGTGGACCTGGCGGTGCAGTCCGACGGCCACAGCGACGCCTTTGCCTGGGCCTCGATCAGTTTCGACCTGACCGGGGCTGCCGGCCTGCCGGCGCTGCGCACCGACGCCAATGTCGGGGCCTTCCTGCGGGCTGGTCAGCCGGGCACTGACAGCGACAGCGGTGTGTTCGGCTGGTACGTCGACAACACCGACCCGGTGGTGACCCGCAGCGGCCTGATGTCGGTGGACATCGGCGTGCAGGCCTCCAGCGCCGGCGGCGTCTCCAGCGGCGCGGCACCGCCGCTGCCCGTGCTCGCGCCACCCGCGCTGACGGCGCCGCAGATCCCGCCGGAACTGCTGCCCGCGGTGCCCGAGCCTGCAAGCTGGGCGCTGCTGGCCGTCGGCCTGGCGGCCGTCGGTGCGGCCGAGCGGCGGCGCCTCACTTGCCCCAGCTGTCCTTCAGCCCGGTGATGCGGTTGAACACCGGCGCGCCGGGCCGGTGCTCGATCCGGTCGGCGACGAAGTAGCCGTGGCGCTCGAACTGGAAGCGGTCTTCCTGCTGCGCGGCGGCCAGTGACGGCTCGACCCAGCCCTGCACCACGGTCTTGCTGGCCGGGTTCAGCACGCTGCGGAAGTCGCGGTCGCCGGCATCGGGCTGGGGCTCGGTGAACAGGCGGTCGTAGAGGTTGAAGGTGGCGGCCACCGCGTCATGGGCGCCGACCCAGGTGATCGTGCCCTTGACCTTGACCGCGTCGGCGCCCGGCGTGCCGCTCTTGGTGTCGGGCACCACCTCGGCCAGCACCGCGGTCACGAGGCCGTCGGCGTCCTTCTCGCAGCCGGTGCAGGCCACCACCATGCCGTACTTCAGCCGCACCTTGTTGCCCGGGAACAGGCGGAAGAAGCCCTTGGGCGCCACCTCGGCAAAGTCGTCGCGCTCGATCCACACCGTGGGGCCCAGGCCGAAGCTGCGCTGGCCCAGTTCAGGCCGCTGCGGATGCGCGGGTGCGCCGCAGGGCTCGATGTGGCCGGCGCCGAACACGGCGTCCCAGTTCGTCAGCTTCAGCGGCAGCGGGTCGATCACTGCCATCGCGCGCGGTGCCTGGCCTTCCAGGTCGTTGCGCAGCGTGCCTTCGAGCACGCTGTAGTCGATCCACACATTGGTCTTGGACGCGCCCGTGTCCTCGGCGAACTTGCGCACGCTGGCCGGCGTGTAGCCGCGCCGGCGCATGCCTGCCAGGGTGGGCATGCGCGGGTCGTCCCAGCCGGTCACATGGCCTTCGTCGACCAGCGCCTTGAGCTTGCGCTTGCTGGTGATCACGTAGGTCAGGTTCAGGCGGCCGAACTCGTGCTGCTTGGGCGCCGGCGTGTTCAGCAGGCCGCCTTCGATCAACCGGGCCAGCAGCCAGTCGTACCAGGGCCGCTGGTCCTCGAACTCCAGCGTGCAGATGCTGTGGGTGATGTTCTCCAGCGCGTCCTCGATGGGGTGCGCATAGGCGTACATCGGGTAGATGCACCAGCGGTCGCCGGTGTTGTGGTGGTGGGCGCGCTTGATGCGGTACAGCGCCGGGTCGCGCAGGTTGATGTTGGGCGACGCCATGTCGATCTTGGCGCGCAGCACCATGCTGCCGTCGGCATGCTGGCCGGCGCGCATCTCGCGGTAGCGGGCCAGGTTCTCGGCCGGCGTGCGGTTGCGCCAGGGGCTGTCGGTGCCGGGCGTGGTGAAGTCGCCGCGGTTGGCGCGCATGGCTTCAGCGGACTGCTCGTCGACATAGGCCAGGCCGCGCTCGATCAGGTGCTCGGCGGCGCGGTCCATGAAGTCGAAGTAGTTGCTGGCGTAGTACAGGTTGTCGCTGCCGTGGCCGGTCCAGGTCCAGCCCAGCCACTGCACCATCTCGACGATGGCGTCGACGTACTCCTGCTCTTCCTTCTCGGGGTTGGTGTCGTCGAAGCGCAGGTGGCAGACGCCGCCGTGGTCGCGCGCCAGGCCGAAGTTCAGGCAGATGCTCTTGGCATGGCCGATGTGCAGGTAGCCGTTGGGCTCGGGCGGGAAGCGCAGCCGCACCGGCGACGGATCGACCGGCCCCGCTGCATGGTGGGCCGCATCGCCCGGGCTGCCACCCCAGTGCCGCTGGGCATAGACGCCCTCCTGCAGCTCGCGCTCGATGATGCTGCGCAGAAAGTTGGACGGCTTGGCGGGTTCGGCATGCGGCGGATGGCTCATGCGCGGGATTCTACGGAGCGGCCCGTGTCGCCCTTGCCGCGAAAAGCCGGCCTCAGCCCCGGCTGCGCAGGCGCTGCACCTCGGCGTCGACCAGGCGCCGGCGCAGGCCCTGGCCGCCCAGCTTCAGCAGCGTCACCAGGCCGTGGATCGCCAGGCCCAAGCCCCAGCCCAGCGCCACGCCGCGGCCGCGCCCGCTGAGCAGCAGGCCGGCATTGACGACGATGTAGACCAGCAGGTGGATGGCGAAGCCGCCGGCCAATGCCACGTTGCGGCGGGCCTGGCGTTGCAGTTCGGTGTCGGTCATGGTGAGCTCCTCGGGTGCTGGGAGTGAAGGCGGCCGGTGTGCAAATCCAGTGGTCGCCGCGGAACCGGCTTCGCCGGGCCGCTGGCGGCGCCCCCTGGGGGGAGCGCAGAAGGCGCTTCGGGGGGACTCATGTCATGCCCAGGGCCGGCCACAGCAGCCGGCCCAGGAAGCGGCCCGGCAGCAGGGTGAAGATGCCGGCAACGATGCAGCCACCGATGTACATGCCGCGCATGGCCTTGCGGTGGGCCGCCACGTTGCCGTGGCGAATGAACCAGACGCCACGCGGCAGGTTGAACGCCACCAGCGCGGTGAAGGCGTGGATCGGCGTGATGCCGGCGATGTTGGGCGCGTGAAAGTCGCGGATGAAGCCGCTGGCCACCGCGGTGCTGCCCATCAGCAGCACCCAGACCCAGCCCCAGGCGCGGTGGCTGGTGGTGCCCTTGCGGCGCAGCATCACCAGGCTGCCGACCAGCAGCGCGCCGACGGCGGTGACCAGGTGGAAGAAGATCAGCGGATGACGCTGCAGCAGGTCGGCGAAGCTGGTGGATGCGGTCATGGCGGCTGCGGGTCGGAGTGCGATGGACGCATGGTCCGTCGCGGCCCCCGCCGGGTCAGCCGCCGTGCGATGAAACGCCGCCGGGCGTCGCCAAGCGCGCGCTACATGCCCTTGAACAGGTGGGCGTAGAGCCGGCTGGCGGTCAGCCGCTCGGGCCGGCCGCGCAGCTGCAGGAAAACCTTGCCCGACTCATCACGCGTGGCCGTGGTGATGGCGGTGGCGCGCACCACCAGGCTGCGGTGCACCTGCCAGAACAGCGCCGCGTCCAGCCGCGGCAGCAGTTCGCGCAGCGACAGGCGGATCAGGTGCTCCTGCGTGGCGGTCACCACGCGGATGTACTTGTCGGCGGCCTCGAAGTACAGCACCTCGGCCACCGGCACCATGTGCACCGTGTTGCCGACGCCGGCCTGGATCACTTCCAGCCGCGGCAGGGCGGCGGCGGGATGGGTCGCGCCAACGCCTGCCGTCAGCAGGGCCCGTAGCTGGTCCAGGGCCTGGTCGAGCGCCGGCGGCGCAGCGGCGGCGGGCACGGCCGTGTCCGCCAGGCGCTGCTTCAGCCGCGCCACGCAGGCCGCCAGCCGCGCCGAGTCGACCGGCTTGAGCAGGTAGTCCACCGCCTGCGCCTCGAAGGCGGCCAGGGCGTACTGGTCATAGGCGGTGACGAAGACCAGCAGCGGGAAGGGCACGCCCGCGGGCCAGTCCTCGGCCAGGGCCTGCGCTGCCTCCAGCCCGGTGGCGCCGGGCATGCGGATGTCGAGGAAGCAGACCTGCGGCTGCAGCGCCATGGTCTGGTCGCCGGCGCTCAGGCCGTCGCCGACGGTGGCGACGATCTGCAGCTCGGGCCACAGCCGGGCCAGGTCGGCGGCCAGGGCCTGGGCCAGCAGCGGTTCGTCTTCGGCGATCAGGGCAGTGGGCATGGCGGTGGGTTCAGGCGTTGGGCGGTTCGATCGTCAGCGGCAGCAGGACTTCGGCCAGCGTGCCGCCGTCGGCATCGGGCGCGGGCTGCAGGCGGAAGCTGGCCTGGGGGCCGTACAGCTTGGCCAGGCGGTCGGTGACATGGCGCGTGCCGTAGCCGCCGCCGTCGCTGCGCTCGGCCGGCCGGGCATCGGCCAGGCCGGCGCCGGTGTCGCGCACCGTCAGGCGCAGGCGGTTGCCCAGCGCCTCGGCGCGCACGCTGATGCGCCCGCCGGCCACCTGCGGCTCCAGGCCGTGGCGGATGGCGTTTTCCACCAGCGGCTGCAGCAGCAGCGGCGGCACCGGCTGGCGGCGCAGCGCCTGGGGCAGGTCCAGCTGCACCTGCAGGCGCGGGCCCATGCGCAGGGCCATCAGCGCCAGGTAGTCGTCGAGCAGGGCGAACTCGGTGCCCAGCGGATGCAGGTTGGCGTGGCTGGCGCCCAGCGTGGCGCGCAGGTAGCGGATCAGGTGGTCCAGCATCAGCTGGGCGCGCGGCGGGTCCAGCCCCACGAGCACCCGCAGGTTGGCCAGGGTGTTGAACAGCATGTGCGGCTCCAGCTGGCTCTGCAGCAGGCGCAGCTGGCTTTCGCCGGCCAGGCGGCGTGCGGCCTCGGCCTGCGCGCCGATGGTGGCCACCTGGCTGCGCAGGAAGAAGTTCCAGGTGGCGGCGGCCGATGCCACCACGGTGATGCCCAGCACCATCGCCAGGGCGCGCAGGCTGCCGCTGCCCGTGTGCGCATGCACCGGCCAGGGCTCGCCCAGGACCAGGGCGCCCAACTGGCGGCCCAGCCCGTAGCCCAGCAGGGCGGCCACCAGCACGTAGGGCGCCATCACCGGCCAGCCCGGCCAGTTCTTCAGCACGTTCGGGCGGGTGTCGCCGCGCCGTCGCATCCAGCCGGCGATGCCGTAGCGACCGGCCTCGATCAGCGCCTGGATGCAGCCGCCGATGCACACCGAGATCACCAGGTTGGGCCACAGCGCTTCGCCGAACAGCAGCGAGACGAAGCAGCCGACGGTCAGCGACACCGCCAGGCCGGCCAGCATGTGGCGCAGCACCCGCCGCCACAGCGGCAGGTCGCCGTCGGGGTCGATCAGAGGGGCGGGCGGTGTGGAGGCGGGAGGCAGGGCGGCCATCGCCGGATTGTGGTGGCCGCCGGGCGGCGGGCCGAACGCCGTGCGATGCAATGGCCACCGCCGTCGCCAGGCGCCCGCGGGCGGGCGTGAAGTGCCTTCAGGCCGCCGCGCGCAGCGCCAGGGCGCCCAGCACAAGATCCAGGTTCTGCACCGCGGCGCCGGCCGCGCCCTTGCCCAGGTTGTCGAACACCGCCGCCAGCACCGCCTGGCGGTGGCCGGGGTGGTGCAGCACCTGCAGCCGGATGCTGTCGCTGCCGTTCAGCGCCGTCGGGTCCAGCGTCACCGCATCGGCGGCCGTGGCCAGCGGTTGCAGTTGCACATGGGCCTGACCGGCGTGGTGCGCGGCCAGCGCGGCCTGCAGCGCGGCGGCGTCGGGGCGGCCGGGCAGGGCGTCCAGGTGCAGCGGGATCGTCAGCACGATGCCCTGGGCGAAGCTGCCGTAGCTGGGCAGGAAGATCGGCCGCGCCTGCAGGCCGGCGTGCTGCGCGATCTCGGGCACATGCTTGTGGTCCAGCCCCAGGCCGTAGGCCAGGAAGGGCGCCGCGCCGCCGGCTTGCACCTCGGCGATGCGGGCCTTGCCGCCGCCGGAGTAGCCCGACACCGCATGGATCGCCAGCGGCAGTTCCGCCGGCAGCAGCCCGGCGTCGACCAGCGGGCGCAGCAGCAGCAGGGCGCCGGTCGGGTAGCAGCCCGGGTTGCTGATGCGCGTGGCCGCGGCGATGCGCGCCGGCTGGCCGGGGCACAGCTCGGGCAGGCCGTAGACCCAGCCCGGCGTGGTGCGGTGGGCCGAGCTGGCGTCGATCAGCCGCACCGCCGGATTCCGCACCATGGCCACCGCGTCGCAGGCAGCGGCGTCGGGCAGGCAGAGCAAGGCGATGTCGCACTGGTTCAGCGCTTGCGCGCGGTGCGCCGGGTCGCGGCGCTCGGCCTCGGGCAAGGTCAGCAGGCGCAGGTCGCCGCGGCCACGCAGCCGGTCCTGGATCTGCAGGCCGGTGGTGCCCTGGTCGCCGTCGATGAACACGAGGGGTGCGGTCATGGGGTGGTCTCCTGGATGGACGCCGCCATGCTCGCAACCACCAGTGAATCCGACAAGCTGAATAATCGGAAGCTGAAATTCAGCTTTGGTGAATCAGCCATGCGTGAACTGAACCTCGACCGCCTGCGCACCCTGCTGGCCGTGGCCGACGGCGGCAGCTTCGCCGCAGCGGCCCAGCAACTGGCCCTGGCGCCGCCCACGGTCACCAGCCACATCGCCGAACTGGAAGCGCGCCTGGGCACGCCGCTGCTGCGCCGTGCGCGGCCGGCGGTGACACCCACACCCGCTGGTGCGCTGCTGATCGAGCGGGGCCGGCGCCTGCTGGCCCAGGCCGACGAGCTGGTCGACGCGCTGCAACGCCATGTCGCCGGTCAGGCCGGGCGGCTGCGGCTGGGCGCGGCGACCGGCGTCATCGTGCAGTGGTTGCCGCCCGTGCTGCAGCAGCTGGCGGCCGACGCGCCAGGCATCGACGTGCAGCTGGCGGTGACCACCTCGGCCGAGACCCTGGCCGGCCTGGCGGAGGGCCGGCTCGACCTGGGCATCGTCGCCCTGCCGCAGCCGCCGCGGGCCAGCGTGCTGGTGGTGCCCTGGCGGCGTGACCCGGTGCAGGCGGTGCTGCCCGCTGCCTGGCCCGACCTGCCCGACGTGGTGACGCCGGCCTGGCTGGCCGCCCGGCCACTGGTGCTGAACGACGCCGGCACCCACCTGGCGCGGCTGTGCGCCGACTGGTTCGCCCGCGCCGGCCTGGCACCGGCAGCGCGCATCACGCTGAACTTCAACGACGCGGTGCGCAGCCTGGTGGCGGCGGGCTACGGCGCCTCGCTGCTGCCGCAGGACGCCTGGTCGGCCAATGCCGACGCCCGCCTGGCGACGCGCCCGGTCGATCCACCGCTGTGGCGCGAACTGGGCTTGGCGCGGCGCGACGGCCCGGCGGATGCCCTGGTGGCGCGGGTGTGGGGGCTGCTGGAAGCGCAGGCACCCTCTGAAACCGGGGCCTGAGCGCGGTCAGCGCCGCTTGCCGCCGCCCAGGATCGACCCCAGCACGCCGCGGATGATCTCGCGGCCCACGGCCGAGCCGATGCTGCGCATGGCCGACGCTGCGGCCTTCTCGGCCAGGCCCTCGTGGCGGCCGCCGCGCGGGCCGGTGCTGCCGAACATGATGTCCTTCAGCCCGTCCATCAACCCGCCACCGGCCTGGGCCGGTGCGCCCGCCGCCGGGCTGCCGCCGCGCACAGCGTTGTTCGCCTCGTCGGCCAGGCTGCCGCCACCCGCCGCAGCACCGCCGCCCGCCACGCGGCCGGTCAGCTTCTCGTAGGCCGACTCGCGGTCGACCAGCTTCTCGTACACCCCCGCCACCAGCGAGGTGGCGACCAGCTGCTGGCGCTGGGCCGGGGTGATCGGGCCGATCTGACTGCCCGGCGGCAACACGAACACGCGCTCCGTCACACTGGGCCGGCCCTTGGCGTCGAGAAAGCTCACCAGCGCCTCGCCCACGCCCAGCTCGGTGATCGCGGTCTCGATGTCCAGCCCCGGGTTGGCGCGCATGGTGCTGGCGGCGCTCTTCACCGCCTTCTGGTCGCGCGGGGTGAAGGCGCGCAGCGCGTGCTGCACGCGGTTGCCCAGCTGGCCCAGCACGGTGTCGGGCACGTCCAGCGGGTTCTGCGTCACGAAGTACACGCCCACGCCCTTGCTGCGCACCAGGCGCACCACCAGCTCGATGCGCTCGACCAGCACCGCCGGCGCATCCTTGAACAGCAGGTGGGCCTCGTCGAAGAAGAACACCAGCTTGGGCTTGTCCAGGTCACCCACCTCGGGCAGGGTCTCGAACAGCTCCGACAGCATCCACAGCAGGAAGGTGGCGTACAGCCGCGGCGCGCTCATCAGCTTGTCGGCCGCCAGGATGTTGACCACGCCCTGGCCGTCGACCGTCTGCATGAAGTCGCCGATGTTCAGCATCGGCTCGCCGAAGAACTGGTCGCCGCCCTGCTGCTCGATCTGCAGCAGGCCGCGCTGGATGGCGCCAATGCTGGCGGCGCTGACGTTGCCGTAGCCGGTGGTGAACTGGCTGGCGTTGTCGCCCACGTGCTGCAGCATCGCCCGCAGGTCCTTCAGGTCCAGCAGCAGCAGGCCCTGGTCGTCGGCGATCTTGAACACCAGGTTCAGCACACCGGCCTGGGTGTCGTTGAGCGCCAGCATGCGCGCCAGCAGCAGCGGGCCCATGTCGCTGACGGTGGCGCGCACCGGGTGGCCGGACTCGCCGAACACGTCCCACAGCGTGGTGGGGCAGGCATGGGGCGAGGGCGTCTCCAGGCCGCGCTCGGCCAGGATGGCGGCGAGCTTCGGCCCGATGCTGCCGGTCTGGCTGATGCCGGTCAGGTCGCCCTTCACATCCGCCATGAAGACCGGCACGCCGATCTTGGAGAAGTTCTCGGCCAGGGTCTGCAGCGTGATGGTCTTGCCGGTGCCGGTGGCGCCAGTGATCAGGCCGTGGCGGTTGGCGAGCGCCGGGAGCAACTCGCAGCGGGCGGCACCGTGCTGGGCGACGAGGATGGGATCAGCCATGGCGAGGAACTCCAGCAGGACAACAGGATGGCATTCAGTCTAGCGGCCCGCACCAGGTGTCACGGGGCGCGGGACGCCCACCACTTAAACTCGCGCCTTCGAGAACTCGGAGCAAGACCCCCATGGCAGGGCATTCCAAATGGGCCAACATCCAGCACCGCAAGGGCCGGCAGGATGAGAAGCGCGGCAAGATCTGGACGCGGATCATCCGCGAGATCACCGTCGCGGCGCGCCAGGGCGGGGGCGATGTCAGCGCCAACCCGCGGCTGCGGTTGGCCATCGACAAGGCCAAGGCCGCCAACATGCCGGCCGACCGCATCAAGTACAACATCGACAAGGCCTCGGGCAACCTCGAAGGGGTGAACTACGAGGAGATCCGCTACGAGGGCTACGGCATCGGCGGCGCGGCGATCATCGTCGACACCATGACCGACAACCGCG
>CALMIF010000531.1 GCA_937864045.1 uncultured Aquabacterium sp.
GCCTCGTCGACCGTGTCGTAGCCCAGGATGGACACCACCGGGCCGAAGATCTCCTCGCGGGCCACCGTCATCTGGTTGTTGACATGGCCCAGCACGGTGGGCTTGACGTAGTAGCCCTTGTCCAGGCCCGCGGGCTTGCCCAGGCCGCCGGCCACCACGGTGGCGCCTTCCTCGATGCCCTTGGCGATCAGGGTCTCGATCTTGTCCCACTGGTTGGCGCTGATCACCGGGCCGATGGCCGCGCCGCTGTCGGGCGCACCCACGGTGGTGGCTTCGGCGGCTGCCTTGGCGATGGCCAGGGCCTCGTCCATGCGGCTGTTGGGCACCAGCATGCGGGTGGGGGCGTTGCAGCTCTGGCCGCTGTTGTTCATCACGCCGCGCACGCCGCCGGCCACGGCCTTCTTGAAGCCTTCGGCGTCCAGGTCGGGCAGGATCACGTTCGGGCTCTTGCCGCCCAGTTCCTGGTGCACACGCTTGACGGTGGGCGCCGCATTGCGCGCCACCTCGATGCCGGCGCGCGTGCTGCCGGTGAAGCTGACCAGATCCACCTCGGGGTGGCTGCTGATCGCCGCGCCCACGGTCGGGCCGTCGCCGTTGACCAGGTTGAACACGCCCGCCGGCACGCCGGCAGCGTGCAGGATCTCGGTCCAGATCTGCGCCGAGAACGGGCTCAGCTCGCTGGGCTTGAGCACCATGGTGCAGCCCACGGCCAGGGCCGGCGCCACCTTGCAGGCGATCTGGTTGACCGGCCAGTTCCAGGGCGTGATCAGGCCGCAGACACCGATCGGCTCCTTGGCCAGCAGGGTGCTGCCGCGCTGCTCGCTGAACTTGTACTCCTTCAGCACGTTCAGCGCCGTGGTCAGGTGGCCCACGCCCATCGCGGCCTGCGCCTTCTGGCTCAGCACGGCGGGGGCGCCCATTTCCTCGGTGATGGCCGCGGCCATGTCGGCGTAGCGCTTCTTGTACTCGTTGATGATCGCTTCCAGCAGGGCGACGCGGTCGGCCACGCTGGTCTGGCTGTAGCTGTCGAAGGCGCGGCGGGCGGCCTTCACCGCGGCGTCCACGTCGGCGGCGCTGCCCATGCTGATGCGGCCGGCCGCCGCCTCGGTGGCGGGGTTGATCACGTCCATCGTCTTCGGGGTGACGGGGTCGACCCAGGCACCGTTGATGTAGAACTTGAGGTAGTCGCGCATGGCTGTCGTCCAGTCAGGTGGGGAGATCGTGTCCGGGGCCGCAGGTTAACCGTGCCGGCGCACCGGGCGGACCGGCACGGTGCCAGCCCCCGCCCGGCCGGTCTGCTGCCTGGGCGACAGGCGGGCCGGCGAACTGCGGCGACGATCCCGGGCCCCGCGCCTTCCGCCATCTTGTGACCCCCGCATGACCCCTACCCCGGCGCGCCCGCACGACCTGCCCGGCGTCGACCGCCTGCTGCACCTGCCCGCCGTGGCCGCCCTGGTGCAGCAGCATGGCCACAGCCTGGTGGCCGACCAGGCGCGGGCGCTGCTGGCTGAGTGGCGCACCGATTGCCTGGCGGGCCGCCTGCCGGCCGCGGCGCTGCAGCCCGACGCCCTGGCCAGCGCGCTGGCCGGGCGCGTCGCCTGGCGTCTGGCCCCGCGCCTGCGGCGGGTGCTGAACCTCACCGGCACGGTGATCCACACCAACCTGGGCCGCGCCCTGCTGTCCGACAGCGCCCTGGCGCACCTGCTGGCGACCATGGCCGGCCCCAACAACCTGGAATACGACCTGAACGGCGGCGGCCGCGGCGACCGCGACAGCGTGGTCGAGGAATTGCTGTGCACGCTGACCGGCGCCGAGGCCGCCACCGTGGTCAACAACAACGCCGCGGCGGTGCTGCTGACGATCGCCGCCATGGCCGGCGGGCGCGAGGTCATCGTCTCGCGCGGCGAACTGGTCGAGATCGGCGGCGCCTTCCGCATGCCCGACGTGATGGCCGCCGCCGGCGCCACCCTGGTCGAGGTGGGCACCACCAACCGCACCCACCCGCACGACTACGAGCGCGCCATCACCGAACGCACCGCGCTGCTGATGAAGGTGCACACCAGCAACTACGCGGTGCAGGGCTTCACCGCGGCGGTCGACGAGGCGGCGCTGGCCGCCATCGCCCATGGCCGCGGCCTGCCGCTGGCCACCGACCTGGGCGCCGGCTCGCTGGTCGACCTGGCGCAATGGGGCCTGCCGCAGGAGCCGCTGCCGCAGGAGAAGCTGGCCGACGGCTGCGACGTGGTCAGCTTCAGCGGCGACAAGCTGCTGGGCGGCCCGCAGGCGGGCCTGATCGTCGGCAGCAAGGCCGCCATCGGCCGCATCCGCAAGTTCCCGATGAAGCGCGCGCTGCGCATGGGCAAGCTGCCGCTGGCCGCGCTGGAGGCGACGCTGATGCTCTACCTGCGCCCCGAGCGCCTGGCGCAGGACCTGCCCACGCTGCGCCTGCTGACGCGCCCGGCGCCAGCCATCCGCGCCCAGGCCCAGGCGCTGCTGCCGGCGGTGCAGCAGGCGGTGGCGCCGCGCTTCACGGTGTCGGTGGCCGACCTGCTGGGCCAGATCGGCTCGGGCTCGCTGCCGGTGGAGCGCCTGCCGTCGGCCGGGCTGGCGATCGCGCCGCTGCACAAGGCCGGCGCCGGCCGGGCGCTGGACGCGCTGGCCAGTGCGCTGCGCGGCCTGCCGCTGCCGGTGATCGGCCGCATCGCCGACGACCGGCTGCTGCTGGACCTGCGCTGCCTGGAGGCGGCCGATGCCGCGCCCTTCAGCGCCCAGCTGCCCGCGCTGCAGGCCGCGCTGGCCTGATGGCGCCCCTGGCCTCCGTGCGCCGGCCTTGTTCCTGCTTCTGTTCCTGATCCTGACCCCGTGAACGCGACTTCGCTGAACCGCCCGCAGCGCCTGGCCCTGCTGGCCGTGCTGCTGGCCGTGGCCCTGGCCACGCTGGACTCGACCATCGTCAACACCGCGCTGCCCGGCATCGCCGCCAGCCTGAAGGCGCCGCCGGCGCAGTCGATCTGGGTGGTCAACGCCTACCAGCTGGCCGTGGCCGCGTGCCTGTTGCCATTTGCCGCGCTGGGCGACCGCCTGGGCGCACGCCGGGTGCACCTGGGCGGGCTGATCGCCTACATGGCCGCGTCACTCGGCTGCGCGCTGGCCGACAGCCTGGTCACGCTGGCCGTTGCCCGGGCGCTGCAGGGCATCGCCGCGGCGGCGCTGATGAGCGTGAACATCGCGCTGATCCGCGCTGTCTACCCGCCGCAGATCCTCGGCCGCGGCGTGGGGCTGAACGCGCTGGTGGTGGGCGTGTCCTTCGCCGCCGGGCCGACCATCGCCTCGCTGGTGCTGTCGGTGGCCGACTGGCCCTGGCTGTTCGCCATCAACCTGCCGCTGGCGGCGCTGTCGCTGGTGGTGGCCTGGCCGGTGCTGCCGCGCAGCCCGGCGCGTGGCCAGCCGATCGACGGGCTGACGGCCCTGCTCACCGCCCTGTGCTTCGGCAGCCTGCTGGGGGCGCTGAGCGCGGCCACCCAGCGCCAGCCGGCTGCCGTGGTGGCGCCGCTGGCGCTGCTGGCGGCGGGCGCGGGCCTGGCGTTGCTGCGCCGCCAGCGCGGCCACCCGGCGCCCATGCTGCCGGTGGACCTGCTGCGCCGGCCGATGTTCGCGCTGTCCATCGCCACCGCGGTGTGCGCCTTCTGCACCCAGGGCCTGGCCTTCGTCAGCCTGCCGTTCTTCTTCGAGACCGTGCTGCACCGCGACCCGGTGCAGACCGGCTTCCTGATGGCGCCCTGGGCCATCGTGGTGGCGGCCTGCGCGCCGGTGGCCGGGCGCCTGTCGGACAGCCAGCAGCCCGGGCTGATGGGCGGCATCGGCCTGGCCATCCTCAGCGCCGGCATGGCCGGCATGGCGCTGCTGCCGGGCGATGCCTCGGCGCTGCGCATCACCGCCAACCTGGCGGTGTGCGGCCTGGGCTTCGGCCTGTTCCAGTCGCCCAACCTGAAGGCCATCATGTCGGCCGCACCGCCCGAGCGCGCCGGCGGCGCCAGCGGCATGGTGGCGATGGCGCGGCTGAACGGCCAGGCCCTGGGCGCGGCCCTGGTGGCCTTCAGCTTCGGCATCGCCGGTCCCCAGGGCCCGGTGCTGGCGCTGGGCCTGGGCGTGGGTTTTGCGGCGCTGGGGGCCTGCGCCAGCGCGGCGCGCTTGTGGGTGCGCTGACCTTGCGCTGACGCGGTGGCGTCGCCCGGGCACACTGGCGGCCGCCCTGCCTGATCGACCACCACAAGGAGACGCCCCCATGTTCCACACCACCATCGCCGGCAGCCTGCCCAAGCCCGCCTGGCTGGCCGAGACCGGCAAGCTGTGGCCGAAGTGGCAGGCCGAGGGCGACGCCCTGGCCCGCGCCAAGGCCGATGCCACCCTGCTGTGGATCAAGCTGCAGGAGGACGCCGGGCTGGACGTGATCGGCGACGGCGAGCAGAGCCGGCAGCACTTCGTGCACGGCTTCCTGGAGCAGGTCGAGGGCATCGACTTCGCCAACAAGGTCGAGATCGGCATCCGCAACGACCGCTACAAGGCCTGGGTGCCGCAGGTGGTGGCGCCGCTGCGGCTGAAGGGCCGCGTGCATGCCACCGAGGCGCGGCTGCTGCGTGCGCACACCAGCAAGAAGATCAAGTTCACGCTGCCCGGGCCCATGACCATCGTCGACACCGTGGCCAATGGCGACGCGAGCCCCTACGCCGACCGCGTGGCAATGGCCTTCGCCTTCGCCGAGCTGCTGAACCAGGAGGCGCTGGCGCTGCAGGCCGACGGCGTGGACATCATCCAGTTCGACGAACCGGCCTTCAACGTCTACCTGGCCGAGGCCGCCACCTGGGGCGTGCAGGCGCTGGAACGGGCGGCCCAGGGGCTGACCGGCACGACGGCGGTGCACATCTGCTACGGCTACGGCATCGAGGCCAACATCGCCTGGAAGAAGACGCTGGGCGACCAGTGGCGGCAGTACGAGAAGGTGTTCCCGGCGCTGGCCGCCAGCCGCATTGACCAGGTCAGCCTGGAATGCATCCACAGCCAGGTGCCGCCCGAGCTGATGGCCCTGCTGGCCGGCAAGGACGTGATGGTCGGCGTGATCGACGTGGCGAGCGACCAGGTGGAGACACCCGAGGACGTGGCCGACACCATCGGCCGCGCGCTGCAGTTCGTGCCCAAGCACAGGCTGATCGCCTGCACCAACTGCGGCCTGGCGCCGATGCAGCGCGCCGTGGCCGAGGCCAAGCTGCGCGCGCTGGCCGACGGCGCCGCGCTGGCGCGCCAGCGCTTCGGCTGACCGGGGCGGCCGGCGCTACTTCAGCAGCCGGTTGGTCAGCCCCGGCGACTGCGACACGCGGTGGGCCGACAGCGCGATCCAGCCGACCAGGCCCGCGGCGGCCAGCACGCCGAACAGCCCCAGCAGCAGCGGTGATGGTCCGCTGGCGCTGCTGCGCCCAGCCACCCAGGCGACGAAGAAGAAGAACACCGACACGGGGAACAGGCCGATCAGGTGGTGGATGCGCCGCTGGGCGGTCTCTTCAGGGGTGCGGGGAGGCATGGTGATCGGCGGGGGGCAGTGGACGACCGGCCCATGCTCGGCCCGGCGCCATGGGCCGGCCTTGGCGTCAATCAGGCTGCAGCGCCGCGTGCGCCGCGCCGCGGAAATCGGTGGGCACCGGCTGGCCCTTGCGCCGGGCCTTGTCGACGGCGCCGGCGTGCTGCAGGTCGGCCGCGTGGAACTGCACCGGCTTGCCCAGCGTGCGGGCGGCCAGCAGCTCGTCGCGGGCCACTTCGCCGCCGCCGATGGCCACCAGCCGGTCGCTGGCCTGCACCATCGCCTGCGAGGTGGGCGACAGCCGGCCGCTGGCGCCATCCAGCCCGCCCCAGCTGGCATCGGGCACGAAGAACACCGTGTCGACGCAGGGCGACAGCGCCACGCCCTCGTCCCGCGCCAGGGTCGACACGATGCCCAGCGTGGCAAAGCCGCGCGCCTTGGCCAGCGCATACACCGCGCCGATGCCCTCGGCCGTGCCGCCGGCGTTGACCAGCACCCGCGCCGGGTCCGCCGCGTCCAGCACGCGCGCGGCCAGTGCCTGCATCGCCGCATCGTCCTGGTAGCCGGCGCCCGAATAGCCGACGAAGGTCAGCACCTGCAGCCCGCGTGCGCGCACGGCGGCCACCACGGCCTCGGGTGCGGCCACCTGCTGGCGCGGTGGGCCGCTGCAGTCGGCGGCCAGGCCGGGCGTGGCGGCGCACAGCAGCAGCCAGCCGGTGAGCGATGGCAGCAGGTGGTCGAGGCGTGGCATGGCGGTGGTCTCCGGTGGGCTGGCCGCCAGTGTGATGCAAGGCACACGGTGTGCCTGCGACCGTCGGCCCAATGAAGGAGATGCCGCACCCGACATGTGCTGTTTGCACGATGGCAACCGGGCCGATCGGCCGAATATGCAGTCAGCGCGCCGGTGGCTGTCCGACTGCGCTGAACCTGCTCCCGCCACCGAAACCCGTTGCATCCGGAGGGCCGTCATGCACGCCCAACTGTCCGCAGTCCCGCCGCCCCAACTGGCCGCCTCGCACGAGCTGCGCTTCGAATCGCTGTTCCACCCCGGCCGCGGCGTGTCCGTGCCCTGCGACGCCAGCGGCCATGTCGACATGGACCACCTGACCGAGCGCCTGCGCAACGCCTACCTGGGCGCCCGGGCGATGGTGGGCCGCGAATACGCCTGCCCGCGGGTCAAGCCGACCTTCTGACCGCTGGCCCGGCGGCCTGTCACCGCCAAGGCACGCGGCCCCGCTGCGGCGGCCTACAGTCGAAGGCTCCTTCTTCAACTGCCGCCGCCGCCCAGCGCGCCCGATGCCATGACCGACATGCTCCTGATCCCCCTGCCCCGCCTGCGCGAGGCCATGCACCTGGTGGTGCGCGGCTTCGGCAGCTGCCCCGATGAAGTCGATGCCGTCGCCGGCAACCTGATCGAGGCCAACCTCACCGGCCACGATTCGCACGGCATCGGCATGCTGCCGCGCTATGCCGACGCCTACCTGCAGGGCGGCCTGAAGCCCAACGCCGCGGTCAGCACCGAGCTGGACGGCGGCGCGCTGCTGCGCCTGAACGGCAACCGCGGCTTCGGCCAGGTCATCGGCGCGCAGGCCATGGACCTGGGCATTGCCCGCGCCCGGCAGCACGGCACTTGCGTGGTCGCCCTGGGCAACAGCCACCACCTGGGCCGCATCGGCGCCTGGGCCGAGCAGGCGGCCGCCGCCGGCCTGGTGTCCATCCACTTCGTCAACGTGATCTCGCGCGGCATCGTGGCGCCGCACGGCGGGGGCGATGCGCGCTTCGGCACCAACCCGTTCTGCGCCGGCGTGCCGCTGGCGGGCCGGGCCCCGGTGATCCTGGACTTCGCCACCAGCATGATCGCCCAGGGCAAGACCCGGGTGGCGATGAACAAGGGCGAGCTGGTCGACGCCGGCTGCCTGATCGACGACCAGGGCCGGCCGACGCGCGAGCCGCATTTCACCGTGGTGCCGCCCTGGGGCGCGCTGCTCACCTTCGGCGGCCACAAGGGCTTCGGCATGGCGCTGATGTGCGAGCTGCTGGGCGGTGCGCTGGCGTCCGGCATGACGCAGCGCGACACCGACTCCAGCCAGAAGCGGGTGCTCAACGGCATGTTCAGCGTGCTGGTCGACCCCGGCGCGCTGGCCGACCGCGCCGCCTTCGAGGCCGAGGCGCTGCAGTGGCTGGACTGGGTGCAGGCCTCGCCGCCGCGCGAGGGCTTCGACCGCGTGCAGATCGCCGGCGAACCCGAGCGCGCCCACAAGGCCCGGCGCAGCGCCGAGGGCGTGCCGGTGGACGCCACCACCTGGCAGGAGATCCTGGCCGCCGCCGGCAAGCTGGGCGTGGACCCGGCGCTGGTGCAGGCCACCGCGCTTGGCGCGGCGTGATGCTTCGCCTGGCCGTTGCGGCGGCGCTGCTGCTGTGCGCGGGCGCGGCCCGGGCGCAGTTCGGCGGTGACACCGACGTGCCCTTCATCACCACGCCCGACCGGGTGACGCTGGCGATGCTGAGGCTGGCCGGCGTGGGCGCGAACGACCGGCTGATCGACCTGGGCTCGGGCGATGGCCGCATCGTCATCACCGCCGCGAAACGCTTCGGCGCCCGCGGCCTGGGCGTGGAGATCGTGCCCGACCTGGTCGCCAAGAGCCTGGACAATGCCCGCCGCGCCGGCGTGGCCGACCGCGTCGACTTCCGCGTGCAGGACCTGTTCGCCACCGACCTGTCGGGCGCCAGCGTCATCACCTTGTACCTGCTGCCCGAGGTCAACCTGCAGCTGCGTCCGCGCCTGCTGGCCCTGGCGCCGGGCACGCGCATCGTTTCGCACGACTGGGACATGGGCGAGTGGCAACCCGACCGCACGGTGACGCTGGACGTGCCCGAGAAGGCCATCGGCCGCGAGAAACGCAGCCAGTTGATGCTGTGGGTGGTGCCGTCGCGGCTGCAGGGGCTGTGGTGCGGGGCCGGTGGCGTGGCGCTGCGGATCGCGCAGCAGTTCCAGCAGGTGAGCGCATCGCTGGCACCGGGGACCGGTGCCGAGGTCGGACTGACGGGTCGCATCGACGGCAGTCGGCTGGTGCTGCGCGGCCCGGACGGCGCCATGGCCTGGACCTCCGAGATGGCGGTCGACGGGCAACTGCACGGGCGCCAGGCGCCGCCTGGCGCGCCGGTGCGCGCCGACCAGCGATTGCTGCGGGCGACCGGGTCCGACTGCCCGCCCGGTTGACGCTTTGCGCTGCGATGTACCGCGGCAGCGGCGGACCTGATCAGCCAGCGGAACTGGCCGGCAGGCCGTGGCGTCTGCGCCGGCCGCGCAGTGTGGTGGCGCCGGCCAGCGCCAGCGCCAGCCCGGTTGCGGCCAGCGAGCCGGGCTCGTCGACATGCATCGCCGACAGCGACAGGCTGTAGCTGTTGATGTTGTGGTCCACGATGAAGCTGCCGCTGGAGACGACGTTGAAACCCAGCTGGGCCTGGTAGACGTCGTAGGCGTAGGTGAAGTTGTGCGACATCAGGTGCAGCAGCGTCTGGCTGGCATTCATCTGGTGCGCACCGTTGCCGTCGTGCGATGCGTCGTTGCCGTTCATCAGGTCGAAGATGAAGCTGAACAGTGGTGCATCCGGCTCGCCGGTGAAGGCGGATCTGTGAAGCGCGGTGCCGACGATCCGCAGTTCGTCGTCGCCGCAACTGTCCTCGGTGATGCGCAGCGCCACGCGCCACTACTGGCCGTCAAACTGCTGCGACCGCGATTCGTCCGGCGACGTGCAGCCGCCGCCGCTGACAGCGCCGGTGGAGAAGTTCAGCCCGAAGGAGGCCGCCGATTCCTGGAACAGCGCAGGTGTCGGAAACGCGTGCGCCGTGGCGCACGCGGCAGCGCCCGCCGCGGCAATCGCCAGCGCGCGCAGCCGCGCGGCAGGGGAAGTGGGACGTGACATTCGTGCTCCTGGAGTGGAGCGCCCATTGCCGCAGGTCCGTCTCCTGGCCCGTTGACCCAGCGCAACGTTGGCTGGGGTTTGATGGGTCAGGGGGCAGTCAGTCCGCCCGCACCCGCTGCCGCACCATGTCGATGTGGCTGCGCAGCGAATACAGCTCGTCGGCGTAGCTCAGCGGCACGGTGACGCGGCCGACGTTGGTTTCCAGCGCGTCCAGCTCGGCCTGCAGCTCGGGCGCCGGGCGCCGGCCCACCGCCTCGTCCACCGCGCGCAGCTGCGCATACCAGCGGAACACGCGGCGGCGGATGCGGAACTCGTAGACCGGCGGCAGCACCCGCGCCAGCGGGATCAGCACCG
>CALMIF010000532.1 GCA_937864045.1 uncultured Aquabacterium sp.
GGCTTCTCTCACGCATGGATCAGATTGAAATTTTCCTGGTGACCAGATGGATGCTGGGGGAAGGCATTCCTTCACTCTCCACCTCAAGGCCACCATGACCATCCCTGCACTGACTGCCGCCCTCGGCACCTGGGCCCTGTCGTTGGGACTTCACGCTGGCGCGCAGGCCGGCACCACCGCGAACTGGACGGTCGACGCCGTGGTCAACGGCGTGCTGCCTGCCGAAGGTGGCACGCCCCTGGACGTCGGTGCCCTGGTGACCACGGTGCAAGCGGCGGCCGGCGACACGGTCCGCATCCCGACCGCAGCCAACGACCGCTGGAACATCAACGGCTTCCAGGTCACGGCGGCCGGCTTTCCTGACGGCTGCTTCAACAACACGCCCAACGCCCACAACCATGCCAACCTGAGCGGTCTGAACGAGCGCAATGCCATCGACCACGGCGCCCTGGCCTGCTCGCTCCATGGTGTCGACTGGGCGCGTGCCGACAACGACACGACGCTGCAGACGCTGGTGGCGTTCACCGCCCGGTCGGGGGCGGCCGCGCGCACGCGGCGGCCGCTGCCCCGAGGGGCGGGTCAGTAGGGCCTGAAGTTGCCGTGCGTGCCGGTGGCAGCCGGGCGGCTGGTGATCATGCTGTCAGCGGGCATGGTCGCGCGGCTGCCGCGCATCGGTGAGTCGGGTGCGCGGCGCTCGACCTGGGCGGCCGTTGTCGGCGTGCCGCCACGGCGGGCTGCGCCCGGTGCGGCGGCCATCGTGAAGAAGGCCACCGACTGCTGCAGCTGCGCGGCCTGCGCCGACATCTCCTCCGCGGTGGCGGCCAGTTCCTCCGACGCCGAGGCGTTCTGCTGCGTCGCCTTGCTCAGCTGGCCCATCGCGATGCTGATCTGGCCTGCGCTCTGGCTCTGCTCGGCCGATGCGGCGGCGATCTCCTGCACCAGTTCGCTGGTCTTGCGGATGCTCGGCACGATCTCGTCGAGCAGGCCGCCGGCGCGCTCGGCCATGTCCACGCTGCTGCCGGCCAGCTGGCCGATCTCGCGTGCCGCGCTCTGGCTGCGCTCGGCCAGCTTGCGCACCTCGGCGGCGACCACGGCAAAGCCCTTGCCATGTTCGCCGGCACGTGCCGCCTCGATGGCCGCGTTCAGCGCCAGCAGGTTGGTCTGGTAGGCGATGTCGTCGATGATCACGATCTTGTCGGCGATCTGCCGCATCGCCGTCACTGTCTGCTTGACGGCCTGGCCGCCGTCGCCGGCCTCGGTACTGGCCTTGGCGGCCATGCCATCGGTGGCGTGGGCGTTGTCGCTGTTCTGCATGATCGAGGTCGACATGATCTCGATCGAAGCCGTGGTTTCCTCCACCGAGGCGGCCTGCTCGCTGGCGGCCTGCGACAGGCTCTGCGCCGTGGCGCTGACCTGGTCGGCTGCGCCGGTCAGCGAATCGGCCGCGTTGCGCACCTGGTCGATGACCTCGGCCAGCCGCTCGCAGCTGGCATTGGCGTCGGCCTGGGCCGCGGCGAAGCTGCCGCCGTACTCGCGCGTGATGCGCTGGCTCAGGTCACCTTCGGCAAGGGCACCGAAGACGCGGCACAGGTCGGCCACCACCACGGCGGTGTTCTCGGCCATGCCGTTGATGCCCGCGCACAGGTCGGCCACCGCACCGGTCTTGCCGTCCATCGGGATGCGCTGCGCCAGGTCGCCGGCCACCGCGGCGTTGGCCACCCCGCGCGCCTGCTCGACGGCGGTGGTCAGCATCTGGTTGGCGAGCACCTCGGCGCTCATGTCGCTGGCGATCTTCACCACCTTCGCCACACGGCCCATCTCGTCCTTGACCGGCGCATAGACCGCCTGGATCCAGACCTCGCGGCCGCTGCGGGTCACGCGGCGGAAGGTGCCGGTCTGCGAGCGGCCCTCGGCCAGGTCACGCCAGAACTGGGCGTAGGCCGGCGCCTGCGCCTCGGCGGGGTCCACGAAGAGGCGGTGGTGGCGCCCCACGACCTCCTCGGCCGCGTAGCCCATCAGGCCAAGGAAGTTGGCGTTCGCCTGCAGCACCTGGCCATGCAGGTCGAACTCGATGTAGGCATACGCCGCGTCGATCGCTGCCAGGATGCCGCGCGCATTCTGGCGCTCGATCTCGGCCTCGGTGATGTCGTAGCGCACGCCCAGGTACTTCATCGGCTTGCCGTTCTCGCCCAGGATCGGGGCGATCACGGCATCCACGTAGTACGGCGTGCCGTCCTTGGCGCGGTTCTTCACCACGCCGCGGAAGATCTCGCCGCGGCCGATGGTCTGCCACATCTGCTTGAACACCTCCTTGGGCATGTCGGGATGCCGGGTGGTGTTGTGGCCGTGGCCGATCAGCTCGTGCTTCTGGTACTTGCTGACCTGCAGGAACTTCTCGTTGACCGACAGGATGTCGCCCTTCTTGTCGGCCTCGGAGACGATGCTGGTGACGTCCATGATGGCGGTGCGCACCTGCAGTTCGGCCTGGACGGCACCAAGGCGGTCCTGCAGGTCGGCCCGCGCTGCCTGGGCGGCGCGGCAGGCTTCGCGCTCGGCATCCAGGGCCGCCTGCGCCTCGTCAAGTGCGGCCTGCGTGGCAGCGGCGTGGGCAAGCGCGTCACCCGCCAGCAGGCGGGCAATCCAGGTGGGGCGAAATGTGCGCATGGGCTCAGAAGGGTTGGGTTGATCCGGTCACTCGCCCGGCGAAAGCGGGGCTCCCCCGCGTCGCTGCCCATGTGGGCACGGCCGGGGTTCTGACGGGATATCGACAGGGTCGGCGCCGCGCTTGAGGCCGCGCGCCGCCCCGGATGCGGTGCACTGCGGTCATCGGTTCGTGCACGATTGCACATTCCACCGTGGTTGGCGGCGCTGCGGGCCGCTAGGCTCGCGGGGCGCCGCCATGGCGCAGCCACACAGGAAGAGCGCAATGGGAATGATGAGTTTTCTGAAGGAAGCCGGCGAGAAGCTGTTCGGCAAGCCCGAGGTGCAGGCCGCGCAGGCCACGGCGGCCGCAGCGCCCACGCCCGAGGCGGTGGCCGCGCTCAGTGCCGCCGCGGGCCAGGCGATTGCCGACTACGTGGTGGCGCAGGGCCTGCAGGTCGACGGCCTTGACGTGGGCTTCGATGCGCCGACCAGCACCGTCACCGTGGCCGGCCAGGTGGCGGACCAGGCGACCAAGGAGAAGGTGCTGTTGTGTTGCGGCAACGTCAAGGGGGTGGCCGGCGTCAACGACATGCTGGTTGTCAACGCGCCCGAGCCCGAGGCGCAGTGGCACACCGTGGTCAGCGGTGACAACCTGTCGAAGATCGCCAAGGCCTTCTACGGCGACACCAACAAGTACCCGGTGATCTTCGAGGCCAACCGGCCGATGCTCAGCCACCCCGACAAGATCTATCCGGGCCAGATGCTGCGCATTCCGCCGGTCTGACGGCCGGGCGCCGCGGCGGGGTGGCTCAGGCCCGTGCGGCCAGCGCCGCCTTCTCGGCGCGCACTGCCGCGCTGCCGTCGCGGCGGTAGGCGCCGCAGCCGATGAACTCGCTCTCGCCCAGCGGCAGGATGAACGACTCCTTGGGCGTCACCTGCCGCGTGCCCGGGCTGATCACGTCGTACTGGATCCAGCCGCCGCCATGCTCGGCCGCTCCCCAGGCCTTCTCCAGGAAGCTGCCCGCTTCCAGCCCGGGGATGGCGGCCGCCGGCTGGCCGACCAGCGTCGGGTTCGACCCGAAGACGTTGATGATGCCGTTGCGGTCGAACACGAAGATGTAGAGGTCGCGGTCGAGGAAGCCGCCCTTGGCGTCATGGAAGTCGGCAAAGGCCTTGTCGCGGCCCTGCGTCTCGATGTGGGCGAACGCGCCGAGCAGCAGGTCGTGTGCCTCGTCGGCCGAAGCCTGGCGCAGGCGCATCGACACCACCGCCTCGCGCAGCTTCTGCGCCCGTTCCACCAGGGTGCTCGACGCGCTGGCCGACATCTCCACCAGCGCCGCGTTCTCGCGGGTGATCTTGTCGAGGTTGCCCACGTTCTCGGTCACCTCGCCCAGGCCGGCGCTCTGCTGGGTGCTTGCGGTGGAGATCGAGCGCAGCCGGCCTGACACCTCGCGCACGCCGCCGACGATGGTGTCCAGCGCGCTGGCGACATGGCGCAGCTTGGCCGACGAGGTGTCGGCGCGGTCGGCGGCGTCGCCGATCAGGGCGCGGATCTCGTCGGCCGACTCGGCGCAGCGGCGCGCCAGCTGGCGCACCTCGCTGGCCACCACGGCAAAGCCCTTGCCGGCGTCGCCCGCACGCGCGGCCTCGACGGCGGCATTCAGCGACAGCATGCCGGTCTGGAAGGCCACGTCGTCGATCACCGCCACCACCTCCGCCACCCGCTGCGAGGCCTCCTGCATCTGCGCCATCGCGCTGACGGTGTCGGTCATCGCTGCCTGCCCCTGCTCGGCCTCGCGGAACAGGCCTTCGGTCAGCTGGTCCAGCGCCCGCGCGTCCTCGGCGTTCTGCGCCACCGCGCCGCTGAGGTGGCCGATGGCGACGACCGAGTTGCGCAGGCTGCCGGCCTGCTCGTCGGTGCGCACCGACAGCCGCTGGCTGCCCTCGGCCACCTGCCCGCCGGCCAGGTTGACCAGGGCCGCGCTGCTGCGGATCTCGGCGACCATGCTGCTGATCTGGGCGCAGGTGGCGTCCACGCTGCGGCCGATCTCGGCCAGTTCATCGCGGCCGCGAACCTGGGTGCGGTGGGCCAGGTCGCCGCGGCTCATCGCGGCGGTGCCGCAGTGCAGCGCGCGCAGCGAAGCCTGGAAACTCACGTGCAGCGCCAGCAGCAGGTAGGCCAGCAGCAGCGCGGCGGCCGCGCACAGCCCGGCGTGCAGCGCCAGCCGGCGGTCGCCGTCCTGCAGCTGCTGCTGCAGCTGGCCGCGCAGCGCCACCGCGGCCTCGTTGGCCAGGCCCTGCAGGCGGTCGAGCGTGCCGGTGGCGGTGTCGAAGTACTCGCCGCTGCTGCCCCGCTGCGATTCGGCACCGAACAACGTGCCGGTCAGGTCGGCCAGGCCGGCGAGGCTGGTTGCAGCCGTGGGCCAGGACTGCAGCGGAACGCCCCCGGCCCGGCTGTGCAGCCCCAGCCTGCTCTCCAGGTCGGTCAGGTCCCGGCGCACCTGGCCGGCCAGACCCAGCACCTGCGCCCGGTCGGCAGGCGACACGTCGCCGCGGGCCAGCAGGCCGCTGCCCAGGCCGCGGGAGCGTGCGACGGTCTCCATCGCATTGGGCAAGTTGTCGATCAGCAGATCGGCCAGGTGGTGGTTGGTCGGCGTCGGGTCCAGCAGCAGCGCACTGCGGCCGCCGTTGAGCAGGCCGAGTTGGCGCAGGTCCTCGATCGCCCGCACGTGCAGCGCGAAGGCGGCGACCGGCTGGGCGGGGTGGTCGCCCGCGGCCAGAGCCAGCAGGCGCGTGCGCAGTGCCTGCCAGGATGCGGACAGCGCGCTGTCCGCGCCTTCGGCCGCCACGCTGGCGTCGAAGCGGGTCACGGCCGCCTTCAGCGAATTGCGCACCGCTTCGCGCGGTGCCTGCGCGGTGGCGTCGCCGCTGAGCAGGCGCAGCGTGAGGCCGCGGTGCTTCTGGGTCTCCAGCAGCAGCGGCAGCAGCCGCTCGCTGGTTGCCAGGCCTTGCAGCCGGCCCTGCAGCTCGCTGCGGGTGCGCCACTGCTGTTGCATGGTCAACGTCGTCAGCACCAGCATCGGCACCAGCAGCAGCAGGGCCAGCAGCAGCAGCTTGCCGCCCATGGGCAGTGCGAACATCAGCCGCGCACCCGGGCCCATCACGGCGCGGCTGAGGCGTTGGGGCAGGGGGGTGTGGGTCATGGCGGCGCAGCGGGGGGGGGTCATCGTCAGGGTCGGGTGGCGCGCGCGGACGCACGCCGGCCTGGGCTTGCATGCTGCCGCCGCGGCATGGCCACCGGTGCGCCGATCAGCAGGGCAATGTGGGTGCAGATGTGCACCAAGGGCGCTGCATGGGCGCGGCGAGTCAGGCCGGCTGGGCCGCGCTGCGGCCCAATTGCTGCTGCAGCCAGCCGGCCATGCCGGTGATCGGCAGCACGCTGTCGGCCGCGCCCAGGCGGATGGCCTCGCGCGGCATGCCGAAGACCACGCTGCTGGCCTCGTCCTGCGCCGCGGTGCGGGCGCCGGCGTCGCGCATCTCGCGCAGGCCGCGTGCGCCGTCGTCGCCCATGCCGGTGAGGATCAGGCCCAGCGCATTGGCGCCGGCGCAGTGCGCCACCGACTTGAACAGCACGTCCACCGACGGCTTGTGGCGGTTGACCAGGGGGCCGTCGCGCACGCTCACCACATACTGCGCGCCACTGCGCAGCAGCTGCATGTGGCGCCCGCCCGGGGCGATCAGCACCCGGCCGTCGACCACGCGGTCACCGTCGGCGGCCTCCTTCACGTCCACCGCGCACAACCCGTTCAGCCGATCGGCGAGCGCGCCGGTGAAGCGCTCGGGCATGTGCTGCACGATCACCATGCCCGGAACGGTGCGCGGCAGGCTGCGCAGCAGGGTCTCGATGGCCTGGACGCCGCCGGTGGAGCTGCCGACGGCGATGACGCGGTCGGTGGTCACGGCCATGGCGCCGGCGCCGGGGGCCGGCGGCTTCGGCACGGCGGCCGGTGCGGTTGTCGGCGCCCCTTGGGGCCGCATCGCGCACAAGTTGCTGGCCGCTGCCGCGCGCACGCAGGCCACCAGGCCGTTGGACGGGTTGGACAGGAATTCGCGCAGCCCCAGCTTGGGCTTGGTGACGAAGGCCACCGCTCCTTCGGCCAGGGCCTGCAGCGTGGTGGTCGCGCCCTTCTCGGTGAGGGTCGAGCACATCACCACCGGCGTCGGCCGCTCGGCCATGATCTTGCGCAGGAAGCTGATGCCGTCCATGCGCGGCATCTCCACGTCCAGCACCACCACGTCGGGCCAGCGCGCGGCCATCTTCGGCCAGGCGAACAGGGGGTCGCTGGCGGTGGCGATGACCTCGATGCCTCCGGCCGTCAGCAGGTCGGCCAGGTGCTTGCGCACCACCGCCGAGTCGTCGACCACCACGGCGGTGACCGGGCCGCCGGCAAGGCGGGCGGGGCGCGGCAGGTTCGGAAGTGGGGACATCTTGGGTGCCTGGTCTTGGAAGAGGAAGGGGATCAACTGCGCAAATGGTCCGGCGCCTGGCCCTGGCCGCGGCGCATCGTCACCGCGCCGGTGGCCAGGTTCAGCGCCACGGTGCGGGGAATGTCCTCGCCGACGTCGATGCCGTCGAGCTGGAAGCCGTACTGCTCGATCAGGGCCCAGCCCTGCTCGATGTTGCGTTCGCCGATGTTGAAGAGCGCCGCGCTGACGCCGGACATCGTGTCGGCGCCGCCGTACAGGTGCGCCACGTAGTCCTTGGGGTCGGTGCGCAGAAGCGACAGCGTGCGCACCATCTCGGCCACCGCCTCGTCGCCGTAGCGGCCGTCGGGCGCGTCACCGGCACGCCGGGCGCGCCTGGGCAGCAGGAAGTGGCACATGCCGCCGATGCGCTTGAGCGGATGCCACAGCGTGATCGCCACGCACGAGCCCAGCAGCGTGCGCAGGCTCGCCACATGCTGGCCCAGGTGCATCTGGCCGGGCATCAGCACCAGGTTCTGGCCCGGTGTGCCGCGCACGTGCCAGTGGCCTTCCGAATTGGGCGGGGTGATCTGCGGCGCGGGCGGGCGCTGGGCCGGCACGGCGGCGCGGGCCGCGCCGGGCTCCATCGGCCGGGTCGGCTGGAAGTCGCCCACCGGGCGTGTCGGCGCGAAGTCGCCCACCGGTCGGGTCGGCTGGAAGTCGGCGAACGGGCGCGTGGGCTGGAAGTCCGCCACCGGCCGCGTTGGCTGGAAGTCGTTGAACGGCCGCGTCGGCTGGAAATCATTGAACGGCCGGGTGGCCTGGAAGCCGGGCGCAGCGCGGCCTGCCGGCGCGGTGGTGCCGGCGCGGGCCGGGCCCGGCGTGGCCGGCGTGGTCGCGGTGGCCGTGTCGGCAGGCGGTGCCGCGGCGGGCTGCGGTGGCAGCCAGCCGGCGCGCAGCCCCGGGGGTCTACGCATGGGTGTGCACGGCCGTGGCCAGCATGCGCAGCGGCAGCCCCAGGTTGCTCAGCGACTCCGCATGGCCGATGTACAGCACGCCCCCGGGCTTGAGCCGTCCGAGCACGCGGCGCACGATCTCGGCCTTTGCCTCGTTGTCGAAGTAGATCAGCACGTTGCGCAGGAAGATCACGTCGAACTGCGGCAGCCAGTCGGGCAGGGGCTGCATCAGGTTGGCCGGCTCGAAGCGCACCTTGGCGCGCAGGCTGCGCTCCAGCAGCACCTGGCCGGTCTGCGCGCCCTGACCCTTCAGGCAGAAGCGCTTGAGGTAGGTCTCGGGCACCATGCGGGCGCGGTCGAAGGTGTACAGACCGCAGCGGGCGGACTCCACCATCGACACCGACAGGTCGGTGCCGATCACCTGCCAGGGCGCGTGCGCCAACTGATCGCTGAGCAGCATGGCCACGCTGTAGGCCTCTTCGCCTGATGAGCTGGCTGCGCTCCACACGTTGAACTGCTGGCCCGCCGGCACCCGCGGCAGGCGGTCGGCGAGGTGGTTGAAGTGCTGGGGCTCGCGGAAGAAGTAGGTCTCGTTGGTCGTCAGCCGGTCGATCAGGCGCTGCATCTCCTGCGCCGGCGCACCGCCGCGCAGCAGTCGCTCGACATAGGTCTCGACGTCGGGCTCGCCGGCCTCGCTGGCCAGGCGCTGCAGCCGGCCTGTGACCAGGGCGTGCTTGGCCTCGGTCAGGCGGATGCCCGAGACGCTGTGGAACAGCCGCGTCACCGCACTGAAGGCCTGCGATGACAGCTGTTTCATGCGCCGTGCTCCGCCAGCCGGAAGCGCTGCATCAGCGCCTGCAGTTCGCCGGCCTTGTCCGACAGCTCGGCGGCGGTGGCGCTGAGTTCTTCGCTGGCCGCGGCGGTCTGCTGGGTGGTGTGGCTCAGGTGGTTCATCGCGCCGGTGATCTGCTGCACCCCCTGCGCCTGCTGGCCCGAGGCGCTGGCAATCGCCTGCACCAGGCTGCTGGTCTGGTGAATGCTGGGCACCATGCGCTGCAGCAGATCGCCGGCGCGCTCGGCCAGGTTCACGCTGCCGCTGGCCAGGTCGCCGATCTCGCGCGCTGCCACCTGGCTGCGCTCGGCCAGCTTGCGCCCCTCGGCGGCGACCACGGCGAAGCCCTTGCCGTGCTCGCCGGCGCGGGCGGCCTCGATCGTCGCGTTCAACGCCAGCAGGTTGGTCTGGTAGGCGATGTCGTCGATGACGCCGATGCGCTGGGCGATCTGCTTCATCGCCTCGACCGTGCGTGCCACCGCGCCGCCGCCGTCCTCGGCCTGGGCCGCAGCCTGGGTGGCGATGCTGTCGGTGGTGCCGGCGCTCTGCGCGTTCTGCTGCACCGAGCTGCTGATCTGCTGCAGCGAGGCGCTGGTCTGCTCGACGCTGGCCGCCTGCTGCGTGGCCCCGTTGGACAGCACTGCCGCGGTCTGCGAGACCTGGGCCGCCGCGCTCAGCAGACGCTGGCTGGTGCCGCCCACCTGGTGCAGCGTGCCGCCGAAGCTGGTGATCAGGCCGTTCAACTTCAGCGCCGCCTGCTGCCAGATGCCGCGCAGCGTGTCGGCGGGCATGCGGGCGCGCAGGTCGCCCTGGGCAGCGGCGCCCACCACCTGGTCCAGCGCCTGTTCGGCCAGGCGCTGCTCGGTCACGTCCTGCCACTGGCCGACCGTGCCGATCAGGGTGCCATCGCCGGTGAAGATGGGCGTGGTGATCACTTCGTAGCGCCGGCCGCCCAGCACCATGTCTGTGGTGGCCCGACCCTGCAGCGCGCGCAGCCGCGCCACGGCGGCAGCGGGGTCCTTGTAGAACACTCCCACTGAACTGCCGACCAGGGTGTCGGGGTTGAAGCCGGGCAGTTCACGCTGGAAGGCGGCCAGGTCGCGCCGCAGCACCGCCTCCGGCGCCGGGTTGACGTAGACCACGCGGCCGTCGGCATCGGCGATGCGGATCGGCGTGGCCACCGACGCCAGCGCGGTGTGGATGCGCCTGTTCTGGTCGGCCTCGGCGGCCTGCGCCGCACCCAGCTGCCGCGCGCCGTTCAGCAGCTTGCTGCCCTGCCAGCCGGTGGTCAGCACGCCGGCCACCGGCAGCACCGCCCAGGCCCACTGGCGGCTGGCGGCCACCGCCGCCGTGCCAGCCAGGCTGGCCAGGCCCAGCACGGCCGCCACGGCGGCCATCCGGCCGAGCGGCAGCCGCGGATCCGGCCTCGCCGGGCCGCTGGATGCGCCTGCCTGGAAGGGCGCAGGGGCAGCGACGAGGTGGCTGCGGGGGGCGGTCATGCGTGTCCGATCAGGGCGGTGAGCTCGTCCTGCGCCAGCACGCGGTCCAGCGCCAGCACGCCGATCACTTCGTTTCGCACGCGGCTCATGCCCTGCAGGAAGCTGGCGTCGATGCTGGTGCCCAGCGGCGGCACCGGCTCGTGCTCGCCGGCCGGTGCGTCGAAGACCTCGTAGACCGCGTCGACCAGCAGGCCGACGACCAGGCTCTCGGCAGGGCTGTCATCCGCGTCGTCGGCGGCCTCGGCGTCGGCTGCGCGGTCGCCACCGGTTTCCACCACCACCACGCAGCTGCGCCGGCCGATCTGCGCCGGCGTACGGCCCAGCCGCGCCACCAGGTCGATCACCGGCACCACGGCGCCGCGCAGGTTCATCACGCCGCGCACGAAATCGGGCGTGCGTGGCAGGGCTGTCAGGCGGCCCACTTCCAGGATCTCGCGCACGTCGTCGATGGCCACGGCCACCGCTTCGTCACCCACGGCCATGCGCAGCAGCGCGCTGCCGCGGCCGGCCTCGCGCAGCGCTGCGGGATCGGGATGGGAGGCGGCCTTGGCCGGCGGGCTGGTTTGCGGGGTGTTCATCTCGACTTCTGCTCCTTGACGGAAAGCGGCGGCGCCAGCGGCATGCGCGGGCCCGCCGCCACGACGGCCCTGAACTGGATATCGACGCCGACGGGCCCGAACTGAAAGGGGCGGTCAGAAGCGCACGAATTCGGCTTCGTCCGGGCTGGCCCTGGCCGCGCTGCTGCCGTGGCCGAAGCGCAGCGCACCGGCAGGCGCCGGGCGTGCCGGCATGCGCGGCGGCGTGCCGCCGGCCTGCGGCCCGGCGCCCTCGTCCTGCGCCAGCCTGAAGAAGTCCATCAGCTCCTGCAGGCGCTGGGCCTGGGCGCTGAGTTCCTCGGCGGTGGCGCTGAGCTGCTCGCTGGCGCTGGCGGTCTGCTGGGTGGTGCTGTTGAGGTGGCTCATCGCGCCGGTGATCTGGCCGACACCTGCGTTCTGCTCGCCGCTGGCCGCGGCGATCTCCTGCACCAGCTCGCTGGTCTTGTGGATGCTGGGCACCATGCGTTCGAGCAGGTGGCCGGCACGCTCGGCCAGGCCCACGCTGCTGCCGGCGAGCTGGCCGATCTCGCGGGCCGCGGCCTGGCTGCGCTCGGCGAGCTTGCGCACCTCGGCGGCGACCACGGCGAAGCCCTTGCCGTGTTCACCGGCGCGGGCGGCCTCGATGGCCGCGTTCAGCGCCAGCAGGTTGGTCTGGTAGGCGATGTCGTCGACGATGCCGATCTTCTGCGCGATGCTCTTCATCGCGTCGACGGTCTGGCCCACGGCCTGGCCGCCTTCCATGGCCTGGGCGGCGGCCTGGGTGGCGATGCCGTCGGTGACGGTGGCGCTGTCGGCGTTCTGGCGCACGCTGGCGCTGATCTCGTGCAGGTTGGCGGTGGTCTGCTCCACGCCGGCGGCCTGCTGCGAGGCCGAGTGCGCCAGGCTCTGCGAGGTCTGGCTGACCTGCTCGCTGGCCGAGCCCAGCTGCTG
>CALMIF010000533.1 GCA_937864045.1 uncultured Aquabacterium sp.
TGCGGCCGGTGCTGCGGCCGGGGCGGATGCCGCCGCCTCGGTGACCGCCTGCGCTGCCTGCGCCGCCGGTGGCGCCGGCACATCGCCCACCGCCACCGGGCCGCCGGCACCGCTGGGCGGCATCACCGGCAGCGGCGCAGCGTCGACCTTGGCGGTGCCGGGCAGCAGGCCGGGTTGGGCCGGCACCAGCACGAAGGCGGCGGCCGCCGCCAGCAGCAGCGCCACGATCCACAGCACCGGGTGGCGCCAGGGCAGCCAGGCGGCCGGATCGTCACGGCTGGACCGCTCGCGAAACGGTGTGTTCAGGCCACTGTCCACCCGTTCCAGCCCACCGGCCGGCGCGCCCGGCAGCAGGGCCAGCACCGGCGCCGGATCGGTCTTCAGCTGCCGGCACACCGTCTTGGCCAGCGCGCGGGCGAAGGTGGTGTCGGGCAGCGCCTCGATGCGGCCGGCCTCCAGGGCCTCTAGCTTGGCCGGGGTGACCTTGATTGCCGCGGCCAGCGCGGCGATGTGCAGGCCCTGCTGCTGGCGCGCGGCGCGCAGCAGCGCGCCGGCCTGGACGGCATCGGCGTGGGACGGGGTGGGCATGCTGGCGTGGACGTCAGTCATCGAACCGGCCGCGCTCGAGCAGCGCCGCCTCCGGGGATTGGGCGAAGCGCTGGCGCAGGCGCTCGCCCAGCACGCGCACCGCGGCATCGCGGCCGAGCTTGCGCTCGATGCGCAGGGCCAGCCACAGCGTCTGGGCGTTCACCGCATCGGGCACGTCGTTGACGCGGCCGATGTAGAAGCTGGCCCGTTCCCAGGCCTGGCGGCGGTACAGCACCTCGGCCAGGTTCAGCCCGGTGCTGGGGTTGGCCGGATCCAGCTCGTAGGCGCGCATCAGGGCGGCCTCGGCCTCGGCAAAGCGCCCTTCGCGGCCCCAGCACACGCCACGGGCCAGCTGGGTGCGCGCCTGGTCGCGGTACTGCGGCTGCGCCAGCAGGGCCTCGAAACGCGCCTGGGCCTGCCCGTACTGGCCGCGCTGGCAGTAGAACCAGGCCTGGTTGTGCTGCGTGCCGCCGTCGCGCGGATTGAGCTGCAGCGCCCGGGCAAAGCTGTCCTCGGCCAGGCGGTCCTCGCCCATCGCGGCATAGATCAAGGCGCGCAGGCTGAAGGCCTCGGCCAGGTCGGGCTTGACCTGCAGCGCGAGCTTGGTCTCGTCGAGCGCGGTGTCGAGCTGCCCGCGGCCGAAGTAGGCGCCGGCCAGCTCCAGGCGCACGCGGGCACGGCGCTCCTGATCGGTCAGGTCGGAGGCCGTCTGCACCGCGGCGGGCGCGTCGGCGGGCCCGCTGCCGGGTCCGCCCGCACAGGCGGCCAGCAGGGCCAGCAGCAGCACCGGTGCGGCGCAGGTGGTCCGGCGCAGCAAGCTCATGGGCGCACCGTCGGCGCCACGTCGATGCGCACCACCGGCCGGGTCAGCCGGGCCTGCACCTGGGTGCGGTCCTGCACCTCGCCGGCCAGCTGGCCGCAGGCGGCGTCGATGTCGTCGCCACGGGTCTTGCGGATGGTGGTGACGATGCCGGCGTCCTGCAGCACCTGGGCGAAGGCCAGCACACGTTCGCGCGGCGAGCGCTTCAGGCCCGAGGCCGGGAAGGGGTTGAACGGGATCAGGTTGAACTTGCAGGGCACCCGTGGCGCACCTGCCTTGCCCAGCACCAGGTCGGCCAGCTGGCGCGCCTGCTCGGGCGTGTCGTTGACGCCGTCGAGCATGCAGTATTCGAAGGTGATGAAGTCGCGCGGCGCGGCGTCCAGGTACTGCCGGCAGGCCGCCAGCAGCTCGGCCAGCGGGTACTTGCGGTTCAGCGGCACCAACTGGTCGCGCAGCGCGTCGGTGGGCGCATGCAGGCTCACGGCCAGCGCCACCGGGCAATCGCCACGCAGGCGCTCGATCATCGGCACCACGCCCGAAGTGGACACGGTGACACGCCGGCGCGACAGGCCGTAGCCGTGGTCGTCGAGCATCACCTTGAGCGCCGGCACCAGGGCACCGTAGTTCTGCAGCGGCTCGCCCATGCCCATCATCACCACGTTGCTGATCACGCGCTCGGTGGTGCCAAGGCGTCGCCGCAACTGGTGCTCGGCAAACCACAGCTGGTACAGGATCTCGCCGCTCGTCAGGTTGCGGCTGAAGCCCTGGTGGCCGGTGCTGCAGAAGCGGCAGCCCACGGCGCAGCCCGCCTGCGACGACACGCACAGCGTGCCCCGGTCGTCCTCGGGGATGAACACCGTCTCGACGGCATTGCCGCCGCCGACGTCGAACAGCCACTTGACCGTGCCGTCGGCCGAGGCCTGCTCGCTGATCACCGGCAGCGCCTGCACGGTGGCCGCGCCGGCCAGCTTGTCGCGCAGCGACCTGGCCAGGTCGGACATGCGGGCAAAGTCGGACTCGCCCTTCTGGTGCAGCCACCGGAACAGCTGCACGGCGCGAAAGCGCTTCTCGCCCTGGGCGGCGCACCAGCGGGTGAGCGCGTCCAGGTCGAAGTCGAGCAGGTTGACCGGTGCTGTCACTGGGGTCAGGTCAGCCGCGGCTGTAGACGTTCAGGCCAGGGAAGAAGAACGCCACTTCGACGGCGGCGGTCTCGGGGGCGTCCGAGCCATGCACGGCGTTGGCGTCGATGGACTCGGCGAAGTCGGCGCGGATGGTGCCCTTGTCGGCCTTCTTCGGGTCGGTGGCGCCCATCAGCTCGCGGTTCTTGGCGATGGCGCCTTCACCTTCGA
>CALMIF010000534.1 GCA_937864045.1 uncultured Aquabacterium sp.
AGGTGCTGCGCATGCGCTTCGGCATCGAGATGAGCACCGACCACACGCTGGAAGAAGTGGGCAAGCAGTTCGACGTCACGCGCGAGCGCATCCGCCAGATCGAGGCCAAGGCGATCCGCAAGCTCAAGCACCCGAGCCGCAGTGACAAGCTGCGCACCTACCTGGACAACCTGTAAGCCGTCGCGCCTGCCCTCGACAAGGCCGCCTGTGGGCGGCCTTTTTCATGCGCGCGCGCTGGCCGGCAGGCGACAGGCCCGCTCATCCTGCGCGCTTACACTGCCGCGCATGACGCGCATCGCCGAGCGCACCGTGCTCTTCGCCGATCTCCGGGGCTCCACGTCCCTGTACGAGACGCTGGGCAACGCCGAGGCAACATCGGTGGTCACGCACACCGTCACCGCGCTCAGCCGGGCCGTGCCCGCCTGCGGCGGCACCCTGGTCAAGACCTTGGGCGACGGCCTGATGGCGGTGTTTCCCACGCCGGCCGATGGCGTGCAGTCGGCCCAGCAGATGCACGAGGCGCTGGACGCGATCGTCAGCCGCGGCCGTGAGCGTGGCGCCTCGCCCGGGCTGCGCAGCCTGCGCCTGCAGGTGGCGCTGGCGCGCGGCGAGGTGGTCGAGATGGGCGGCGACTGCTTCGGCGACGCGGTCAACGTGTCGGCGCGGCTGATCGACCATGCCAGCGACAACGAGACCCTGCTCACCGCCGAGGTGCTGGCCGGCCTGCCGAACGAGGCCTCGCCGCGCTTCCGCTCGCTGGGCTGGATGCACCTGCGCGGCCGCGCCGAGCCGGTGCAGGTGCATGTGATGGGCGGCCGGCGCGGCCTGGATCTGCCGCCCACGCAGTTCGGCGCCGTGGCCAACACGCTGGAACCCGAGGCCGTGCGCCTGGTCTGGCAGCACGCCAACGAGGTGTTCGATGGCGAGCACATGCCGGTGGTGCTGGGCCGCAGCCCGCAGGCGCACTTCCGCGTTGACGACAGCCGGGTGTCGCGCTCGCATGCGCGGGTCGACTGGCATGGCGGCGTGTTCCAGCTCACCGACCTCAGCTACAACGGCACCTATGTGCGCTTCGGCAATGCCGACGAGGTGGTGACGCTGCGCCGCGGCAGTTGCACCCTGCACGGCTCGGGCTCGATCGGCCTGGGCGGCTCGCCGATGGACCCGCTGGCGCCCTGCGTGCGCTTCGAGCTGCTGAGCTTCACCGACACGGTGCCTCACCGGCCCTGACGCCACGCATCAGCGGCCAGGCGCTCGGCAGGCAAGCGCGCCACGGCATCGCCGAGAATCGCGCCCCATGTCCTTCGCGCCCGAACCCCCGTACCGCCACGGCAGCGCCCAGCGCACCGCCGTGCTGCTGGTCAACCTGGGCACGCCCGACGCCCCGACCCCGGCCGCCCTGCGGCGCTACCTGGCCGAATTCCTCTGGGACCCGCGGGTCGTCGAGATTCCGCGCCCGCTGTGGTGGCTGATCCTGAACGGCGTGATCCTGCGCACCCGGCCGGCGCGCTCGGCGGCGAAGTACGCGTCGATCTGGACGCCGCAGGGCTCGCCGCTGCTGCACTGGTCCGAGCGCCAGGCCGCCCTGCTGCAGGACGCGCTGCAGCGCCGCGGCCACGCCGTGCTGGTGCGCCATGCCATGCGCTACGGCGCGCCGTCCATCGCCAGCGTGCTGGACGGCCTGCAGGCCGAGGGCGCGACCCGCGTGCTGGTGCTGCCGCTGTACCCGCAGTACGCCGCGGCCACCACCGCCAGCACGGTGGATGCGGTGGCGGCCTGGGCCCGGCGCAGCCGGCGCATGCCCGAGCTGCGCTTCGTCAACCGCTACCACGACGACCCCGGCTACATCGCCGCGCTGGCCGACAGCGTGCGCGCCCACTGGGCCCGGAACGGCCGCGGGCAGAAGCTGGTGATGAGTTTTCACGGCGTGCCGGCGCGCAGCCTGGCGCTGGGCGACCCGTACCACTGCGAGTGCCACAAGACGGCGCGTCTGGTGGCCGAGTCGCTGGCCATCGGCAGGGACGACTACCTGGTGACCTTCCAGAGCCGCCTGGGCCGCGCCAAGTGGCTGGAGCCGTACACCGAGCCGACGGTGCAGGCGCTGGCCCAGCAGGGCATCCAGCGCATCGACGCGATCTGCCCGGGCTTTGCGGCCGACAACCTGGAGACGCTGGAAGAGATCGCGATGGAGGCCAGGGAAGCCTTCCTGCACGCGGGCGGCCAGCGCTTCGACTTCATCAGCTGCCTGAACGACCGGCCCGACTGGATCGAGGCCCTGGCCGACCTGAGCCTGCAGCACCTGCAGGGCTGGCCTTTGGGCGCACCGGCGGACGACCCGGCCCAGCGCCAGCGGGCGCTGGCGCTGGGCGCGGCGGACTGAGGCTCAGGCCGTCCGGCGGCGGCGGGCCAGCCAGCCCAGGCCCAGCAGCCCGGCCAGCAACAGCGCGCTGGTGGTCGGCTCGGGCACAGCCGCGGCGGTGAAGTTGCCCGCACCAGTGGCCGCATCGAAGCTGAAGTTGCTGATCGTGTAGCCCTCGGCGCTGGCCTCGTAGGTCACATCGGTGAAGAACGACGGCGCCAGCACGCCGACCGTGCCATCGGCGGCGGCGACCTGGAAGAAGGTGTCGGTGTCGAAGCGGCCGCTCTGGCGGAATGCCGTCGGATCGGTGGCGCCGAGGAAGCGGAACTCGATGTTCAGCCCGGTCAGGTCGAGCGGCTGGCCGGCATTGAAGACCAGCTCGTCGGTGCGGAAGCCGCCAAGGCCATCGGATTCGACTTCCAGGATCAGCCGGCTGCCGGCCTCGGCAACGAAGCCGCCGTTGATCTCCAGCCGGCCCGGCGAATTGCCCGGCGCGAAGATGCCGCGGTTGGTGACCAGCCCGTTGATGCTGCCGGTGCCACCCAGAAAGCCGTTGGTGCCGATGACGATCTGGCCGGCCGTCAGCGTGCTGTTGATCAGCACAAATGTGCCAGTGCCGCCATCACGGTCGCCGGTGGCGGTCTTTGCTGCGCCGACGCCCAGCCAGCCGGCGGTGATGCTGGAGCCCTCGGACAGGATCACCGTGCCGTCGCTGCCACTGTCGCGCCCCACCTGCATCACGCCATCGACCTGATCGATGCTGCTGGCGCCGCGCAGACGCAGGAAGCCCGAGCCCTCGCGTCCGACGGTGAAGCTGTTCAGCCCTGGCTGGCTCTGGATCGCGATCCGCGAACCGCCGGTGAGCGTCAGGCTCCCTTCGCCGCCGGCGAATGCGCCCGAGCCGCCGATGGACACGCCGGCGCCGGCGCTGCCCATGTTGTTGAGGTTGACCACGCTGCCGTTGGCCAGCGTGGCCACGCCGATCCCGGTGCCGCCCGAACCGATGACGAAGAACGCGCCCGACAGGTTGCCAGCCGTCTGCTGGCCGCTGAAGTTGAGCGTGGCGTTGTCGACCTTGAGCACGCCCACCCCACCGGAACGGCCGACCGCGATGCCCATGCCGTTGACCTCGGCGCGGTTGCTGACGGTGAGCTGGCCGCTGGCCTGCGCGCCAACGCCCACGCCGATGAAGCTGTCAGCGCCGCTCACGCGGATCTCCGATCCGGCGCCGCTGACGGTGGCGATGCCCTTGCCGCCGATTGCGCTGTCGCTGAAGCCACCGACGTAGAACGACGTGCTGCGGCGGTCGGTGGGTGTGGAGACGCCACCACCGTCGAGCACCAGCTTGCCGCCGTTGCTGATGTTCAGCACGCCGTTGCCGTCGCGGCCGACCGACACATGCGGGTTGCGTGCCTCGGTGGGCCCACCGTCGGCCACGGCCGAGAACGACTGCAACTTCACCAGTGACCCGCCGCCGTCGATGTTCAGCGTGCCAGACGAAGCGGCCTCCATGCCCAGTTGCAGCGCCATGCCGCCGGTCAGGAACTGGCGGCCCTCCAGCACCAACTGGCCGCCGTTCGTGACGTTGACGGTGCCCGTGCCAGCGCGGCCGATCTGCGCCAGCGCGTTGATCGCGCCCGTGGCGTTGGCCGTCGCATTGACCCAGTTGTTCAGGCGCACGAACGAGCCCGGGCCGTCGATCGTGAGCACGCCGGTTGCGCTGTCACGCCCCACAGACAGGTAATAGCCGCCATCGACCGAGCCACCGTCGCTGACGAGCAGAGTGGCCGTGCCCCGTGCGCGGCCCACTTGCAGGATGCCGGCCTGGCTGGTGAACAGCAGCTGCGAGCCGGCGCCCGTGATCACCATGTCGGTACGGCCACCGGCCAGGCCCGACCGGCTGGTGCCGCCGTTGGTCAGGTTGACGAAGTTGTAGACGTCGTTGGTGCCCTGGATCTCGATCACGCCGCCATTGCTGATGTTGAGCGTCGCCCAGGCGTTGCTGTCGTTGGCGGTGCTGATGCTGGCACCGGCCTCGCCGACCTGACCGGTGGCGTGGTTGAGCACAGTCTGGCCGCCAGTGACGACCCAGCGCGAACCGGCGCCACTGACATTGACCTCGGCAAGGTTGCGCTCGAAGCCGGTGGCATTGGTGCTCCAGTGGCGGGTGCCGACCGTGGCACGGTCGGTACTGAGCACCGCGCCGTCGCCGACATTGACGGTGCCGCGCGTGGTGCCGCCAGGCACACCGTAGGTGTAGCCGTCGAGGTGCTGGACCGCCAGGCCGGGATGCGCGACGAACAGGTTCTGGCCGATGTTGACGCGCGTGCCGTTGCCGGTGACGTTGAGCACGGCGGTGGTGCCGGCCGCAGCGCCGACAAAGCTGTCGCAGAAGTGGAAGGCCAGCAGGCAGGGTGCCTGGTTGCCGCGGGTGTCGAGCAGCGCGCCGGCCGACACAGTGAGGGTGCCGGCGGTGCCCCAGTCGCCGACCAGCAGGCGTTGGTTCTGCAGGCCGACGCCGTCGCCGAGCAACAGGACCCGCGTGCCGCTGCCGGTAACCAGCCCGGTCCCGATGCCGGCGCTGTTCGCGCCGATGGACAGCCGCGCCAACGACAGGAACGATCCGCTGTCGACCGCCAGGCTGCCCACGCCGCCGTTGTTGCCCACACCGCTGATGCCGATCCATGCCGTTCCGGACGGATGCACCGCGTCGCCGGGGCCGAGGACAACGCCAGGTGTGGTGGAGAAATCACCGGTGGCGGTGACGGTGGCCTGGGCAGAGGTTGTGCAGACTGCCGCGAACGCAGCCAGCGCGACCGCGCGCCGCGCGTGGAACCCGGGGAACATGCGCATCGTGATCTCCGTCAAGTCAGACGGCCACGTTGGCACGCGTCGCTGGCGGCTGCATCCTCGGTTTCACCAGTCGACCAGCTTCGCCCCCCCCCGAAACGGGGGTCAGCCCGCAGCGCGCCTGCGCTTCAGCGCCGCCATCGCCCGCGGCAGCACCAGCACCACCACCACCACCACCAGCAGGAACAGCGAGCCTGGCCGCTGCACGAACACGCCCCAATGGCCTTCACCGATCGACAGCGCGTTGCGCATCTGCGCCTCGGCCAGCGGCCCCAGGATCATGCCCACCACCACCGGTGCGGTGGGGAAGCTGAAACGCCGCATCAGCACGCCCAGCAGGCCGATGGCGTAGAGCAGCACCAGGTCGAAGGCGCTTTGGCGCATGCCGTACACGCCCACGGTGGCGAAGATCAGGATGCCGGCGTACAGCGGCGGCTTGGGGATCTTCAGCAGCTTCACCCACAGGCCCACCAGCGGCAGGTTCAGGATCAGCAGCATCACGTTGCCGATGTAGAGGCTGGCGATCAGCGCCCACACCAGGCCGGCGTTGCTGTCGAACAGCTGCGGCCCGGGGTTGATGCCGTAGTTCTGGAACGCGCCCAGCAGGATGGCCGTGGTGTTGGACGTGGGGATGCCGAGCGTGAGCAGCGGGATCAGCGTGGCGGTGATCGCCGCGTTGTTGGCCGCCTCGGGGCCGGCCACGCCTTCGATGGCGCCGCGGGTGCCGAACTCCTCGGGGTGCTTGCTCAGCTTCTTCTCGGTGGCATAGCTCAGGAAGGTCGGGATCTCGCTGCCGCCGGCCGGGATGGTGCCGAACGGGAAGCCGATGAAGGTGGCGCGCAGCCAGGCCGGCCACGAGCGCTTCCACTCGTCGCGCGTCATGTGCACCTTGCTCATCTTGTTCTGGGTCTCGACCTCCTTGCCCTGGTAGAGCACGGCGTACAGCGCCTCGGCCACGGCGAACAGGCCCACCGCGATCAGCACCACCTCCAGGCCGTCCATCAACTCGGGCACGCCGCCGGTGTAGCGGGCCTGGCCGGTGATCTGGTCGATGCCGACCAGGCCCATCGCCAGGCCGATGCCCAGCGCCGTCAGCCCGCGCAGCGTGCTCTGGCCCAGCACCGCGCTCACCGTGCAGAAGGCCAGCACCATCAGCAGGAAATACTCGGGCGGACCCAGCTTGACCGCATGGGTGGCGATCAGCGGCGCCAGGAAGGTGACGCCCAGCGTGGCGATGGTGCCGGCGACGAAGCTGCCGATGGCGGCCGTGGCCAGCGCCGCGCCGGCACGACCGCTCTTGGCCATCTTGTTGCCTTCCAGCGCGGTCACCATCGACCCCGCCTCGC
>CALMIF010000535.1 GCA_937864045.1 uncultured Aquabacterium sp.
CCGAGGACTACGGCCGCGCCCTGCGCACGGCCTACGAGCACGAGCGGGTGGTGGTCGAGCGGCTGGGGCTGGCGGGCAAGGCGGATTGAGGCGCCTCAGGCCGTGCGGGACACCCAGGCTGGCGGCGGCACGGGCATCGTCGATCCCCGCCCCGTCTTAGGGTTGACTGGCGGCTTGGTCGCCGTCTTGCGCGCCGCCACGGCCGCGGCCAGAAACTCATGCCGCCGCTTGAAGCGATCCAGCGGCACACCCACCCAATTGGCAGCCTTCTTCATGGCCGCGGCGAAGCCGACAAGGTCGTTCTTCACCACCAGCGGCTGCAGGAACTTGCGCGATTCCGGGGTGTAGTCGCCGCGAAAGCGCAGATCAACCAGGATCTCGGCGATCGCCGGGTCCAGCTTCGCCCATTCAAAAGCGCCGTACTTGTCGACCAAGTCGACCTTGGCGCAGATGCGCTTCACGTCTGCCAGGATGGCCGCATAGGTGCGGTCAAACAGAAGCCGCTGCCCCAGCTTAGAGATTTCGAACTTCTCCAGCTTGTTGGTCACGACGAAGTCCTTTGCAGCCTGACCGGAAAGCTTGGCGGCCTTGGACAGGGTCTTTGCATCGGCCAGCAGCACATCGCAGGCGGACAGGTCTTCCAGGATGCCGGCCGGTTCGCGTTCCTTCATGTCGTAGCCCCGGCCCAGCGTCAGACCGGAACCATCTGTGGGCACATGCAGCTTGCGGCTGTGGAAGGTGCCTCCCTCGGTCCCTTCGCTGTTCCAGGTGACGAGTCCCACGGATGGCGTGGTGGCAGTTGCCAGGAATGAGGACGTTGCCATGTGTTCTCCCCGTTGTCATCGCACTCGATCGCGGCGGCGTACCGCACACGTCAAGGGTTGTCGACCAGATCCTGCAGGTCCGCGATGCGTTGCCGGTTCCGTTCGGTCAGACAGGACAGCCAGTAGGCCTGGAAGGCACTGCCGTTGCGCGACTCGAAAGTCCGCAACCGGCATTCGGCATCGCGGTATTGCGCAAAGGCGGCCTGCGCAGCCAGCAGCAGTTTCAGCTGTTCAGGTTCGTCGGACTCCAGCCGCTTGCGCAACCTGTCGATCAACTGCTGCTGCGCTGCCATCGACTGGTCGTGCAACCGGGTGCGACAGGCCAGCAGGGCGGCTTCATTCGCTGACCCGGCACAGGCGTCGACACGGCCGGACGGCTTGGCGGGCGCCGCCGCTGCACCGGGTGCGGCGACAGCCAGCAACGCCACGGCCGTCAGGCAGTGGGTTGCAGTCAGAAGGGTTTGGTGATGCATGTTCGTCAGTCGAGGGATCATGCCCAAGTCCGTGCAGGCAGTCCACCTACTACAGATGAGCGGTGCCGCCGCGACTGCCATGCCCGCGCCAGCCTGCCGGCGTCGTATCCGTCGCCCGGCCGGACACTCACAGGCTGTACCGCAGCCCCACGAACACGCTGCGCGGCGCCCCCGGCGCTTGGAAGGTCGAGTGCATCACCGGCCGGCTGCCGTCGGGGTAGACCTTCGACCCGAAGGGCCGGGCGACGAAGTTGCCGTTGGCGTCGAAGGCGGTGGCACCCAGTTGCGCCGCGGTGGCGTGGTCGCGGTCGAACAGATTGTTGACTTGCAGGAACAGGGTCAGCTTCTGCAGCGGCTTCCACTCGGCATTCAGGTTCACCACCGCATAGCCCGCGCTGCGGCCGGCGCCCAGGTAGTACGCGCCGTCGGGCGTGTGGGCGTTGTTCTCGTTGCCGCGGGCGAACGCGCCGCCCACCGCCGTCACGTCGGCGCCCACCGAGAAGCGCGGCCCCAGCGGCAGTTCGCCAGACAGCTTCAGCATGCGCCTGGGCACCAGCGGAATGCGGTTGCCGCTGTGCACGGTGATCGTGCCTTCGGTGCCGGGCTGCCCGGCCTCGGCCGCCTCGTTGCTGCTGTTGCCCGCGCCGCCCAGCACCTCGGTGCTGCGGAAGGTGGCATCGATCAGCGTCAGGCTGGCGCCCACGGTGGCGCCCGCCACCTGGGCGCTCAGGCCCGCCTCCAGGCCCTGGCGGCGGGTCCTGCCGAAGTTCTTGAAGTAGCCGAAGCCGGCCGCATCGTCGGCCACGAACAGGATGTCGTCCTTGTTGTCGGCACGGAACACGCCCAGGTTCCAGCGCAGCGCGCCGGCACTGCCACGCACGCCGGCCTCCAGCGTGGTGGTGACCACCTGCCTGAGCGGCGGATCGCCGGCCATCGCGTTGGGCAGCTTGCAGGGGTTGGCCGGGTCGGCGCAGCCCAGCTCCACGGCCGACGGCGCCCGGCTGCCCTGGTTGGCGCCGGCATAGGCGGTGAGCATGGGCGTGGCCGCCCAGGTGATGCCCAGCGCCGGATTGACGCGGCTGAAGCGGTGGTGGCCGTCCAGCGAGCCGGCACCGCCGCCGGGCGTGATGGCGTCGGTGCTGCGCACCGTGCTGCGGTTCCAGCGGGCGGCCAGGCTCAGGTGCGTCTGCGCATTCAGCGCCAGCACGCTGCTGCCGTACAGGCTGAGCGTGCGCGTGCGCGCCTTCAGGTCGACGCGGGTGTCGTAGGGCTCGCCGTCGACGTCGCCGCCGGTCACGCCGTCGCCGAAGGCACCGACGCCGACGATGCCGTGGTCCGGCGTCAGGTAGCCCAGCTCGCTGCCCTGGGTGAAGTGCACCCGGCTCTGGTCGATGGCCGCGCCCAGCAGCCACTGGTTGGCCAGCCCGGCGATGCGGCCGTCACCCTGCAACTGCAGCGCCGCGCCCAGGCTGGTCTGCCGTGTCTGCGACTGGTTGATCAGGCCGTTGCACTTCTCGCCCGGCTCGTCGCGCAGCAGGGCATTGGCGATGCAGCGCCACTTGGGGAACGGCGTGTTGGCCGCGGTCTCGCCCGCCGTGGGAAAGCCGCTGAAGCCGGCCGCCGCCAGCGCCGCCCGTTCGGCCGCATTGGGCTGGTAGACGGCCTGGTCCAAGGCATCGTCGTTGACGTCGCCGTTGAAGGTGCGGGTGTGGACGCGCCGCCAGTAGACGTTGCCCGACAAGGCCAGGCCATTGCCCACGCTGCGGCTGGCCGCCAGGTTGATCAGGGCGGCGCGGTTCTTCGTGTTGTCGGGCTTGCTGTAGACGCTGGCGCGGTCGGCGGCCAGCAGGCGCTGCTCCTGCAGGCCGTTGCCGTTGAGGTCGGTCTCGGCCAGGGCGGCGGTCAGGGTCAGGCGGGTGTCGCCCAGGCGGCCGCCCAGCTTGCCGAAGAGCTGGCCCACGTCGCTGGGCGAGTCGGCGCGCCAGCCTTTCTCATGGAACCTGGTGCCGGTGACGAACCAGTGCAGGCCGCCCGCGGCGCTGCCGCCATGCTCGAATTCGACCGCCGCACGGCCATGCTGGCCGGCCAGCAGCTGCACCGACGTGCCGGGGTTCTTCTGCCCGTCCTTGGTCTGCACCGACAGCGCGCCACCCAGCGTGTTCAGCCCGAACAGCGGGTTTGAGCCCGGCATCAGGCTGAGGCCGGCGATGGCCGACTTCGGGATCAGGTCCCAGCTGACCACGTCGCCGAAGGGCTGGTTCAACCGCACGCCGTCCAGGTAGACCGACAGGCCCTGGGCCGTGCCCAGCAGCGGCGACGCGGTGAAGCCGCGGTAGTTCACATCGGGCTGGAACGGGTTGTTCTGCACCTCGTTGAGGTGCACGCCGGCCATCTGGCGGTTCAGGAAGCCGGTCAGGTCGATGGCATGGCTGCGGGCGACGGCCGCGCCGGTGGCCGTCTGCACCGGCGCGGGCACGCGGTCGACCGGCACGTCCAGGCCGGGCAGCGGCGCGGGGGCCACCACCTCGACGGTCTGCGGCGCGGGCTGCGCGCCGACCGCCACGGCGCCCAGCAGCAGCGCGGCAGCCAGGGCGGACGGGCGACGCTGGAAGCGCCAGGTCGAACGGGGGATGGAACAGGACGTGGAACAGCGGAACACGGGCACGGGGTCTCCTCGGATCGTCGGTGTTGTGCGACCGATGATCCGCAAGAACCGCTCCCGACCGGCCGGGAAAACTTCCCGACCCTGCGCCGGCGCCCCGCTGTTCAGAGGGTGCCCCAAGGGACACCCGCTCAGGGCACGAACAGCCGGTGCTGCTGGGCGTAGCGCAGCAGGTCCACCGCCGTGGCCACGCCCAGGCGCTGGCGGATCTGCGTCTGGTAGTTCGACACCGTCTTGGCACTCAGGTGCAGGCGCTCGGCGATCTGGTCGATGGTGAGGCCGGCCAGCAGGCCGCGCAGCACGTCGAACTCACGCGCCGACAGCGCCTCATGCGGCGCGGCCGCCGCCGGGTGCGACGCCGCCTGGGCGATGTCGGGCGACAGCACACCGGTCTCGCCCCGGGCCACGCGGCGCAGCGCGGCGACCAGCATGGCCGGGTCGCTGCTCTTGGTGACGAAGCCGTCGGCACCAGCCGCCAGCGCCTGCGCCACCATCGCCGGGCTGTCGTGCATCGAGAACACCAGCACCCGCAGCACCGGCCAGCGCAGGCGGGCGCGGCGCAGCATGTCCAGGCCGCTGCGCCCGGGCATCGACAGGTCCAGCACCAGCAGGTCGGCGGCGCACTCGGGCAGGCGGCCCAGCGCGGCATAGGCGCTGTCGGCATCGCCGTGCTCGGACACCACCTGCAGGTCGGGCTCGTCTTCCAGCAGGCGGCGGTAGCCGGTGCGCACCACGGCGTGGTCGTCGACCAGCATCACGCGCCAGCGCGGGGAAGTGGGCATGTCAGTCCTGTGCAGTGGCCGGCGGCAGCCAGCGGGTGTCGAAGGTGGCCGCCAGTCGGCAGCCCGGCGCTGCGGCGTCCGCGTTGGCGGTGCCCAGTTGCAGGTCGGCGCCGTGCGACCACACGCGCTGGCGGATGCCGGCAATGCCGTTGCCCTGCAGTGGCGCCGTGCCGGCGGCTGGCAGGCCGCGGCCATCGTCGGCCACCGACCAGTGCAGCACCACCGCCGCACCGGGCTGCGCCTCGCCCTGCACCTGCAGCTGCAGCGTGGCCCGGGTGGCGCCGGCATGGCGGGCCACGTTGGTCAGCGCCTCCTGGCTGATGCGGTACAGCGTCAGCCACAGCGGGCGCGGCAGGCACAGCGCCTGGGCCTGCGCCGGCGCGGGCCAGGGCAGGGGATGGCCCTCGGCCGTGGTCCAGGCGCAGTCCAACCGGCAGGCCAGGCCGGCGGCACTGCCCCGCCAGCCATCGGCCAGCGCCTGCAGCAGCGCGGTGCCACGGGCCAGGCTTTCGGCGGGCGATTCTTCCGGGCTGGCCGGCCCGAACGGCTGCAGCCGCGCCAGCAGCTGGCGGATGTCCTGTTGCACCAGGGCGCACTGCTGCGCCATGCCCTCGGCCACCGGCTGCAGCACGGCATCGCCGGCCAGCCGGCGCGACAGCCACGCGGCATCCACCCGCAGCGCCGTCAGCCGCTGGCCGAATTCGTCGTGCAGCTCGTGGGCGAGGCGGGCACGCTCGTCGTCCTGCAGCGTCAGCACCTGCCGGGCCAGGCGGCGGCGCTGGGCCTCGGCCTCGTCCAGCGCCGTGCCCAGGTGGCGCAGTGCGGCGGCCAGCGATGCCAGCTCGGTGGTGGGCATCGGCGGCAGGGCCTGCACTGCGCGGGCGTCGCGGCCCTCGATGCCGGCAATCGCCTGCAGCAGCCGGCCCAGCGGCGCCAGCGCCAGGCGCACGTTCCAGTGCATCACGCCCAGCAGGCCGACCAGACCTGCCAGCAGCAGGGCCAGCATGCCCAGCAGGCTGGCCATGGCCTCGCGGCGCTCGCTGTCGTGGCTGGCGCGCAGCGACACCGTCCAGCGGCTGCCATCGGGCCGCAGCACCGGCCAGGCCACGCGGCGCGCATCGGGCGCGGACAGCCAGTCGCGGTGCAGCGCCAGCAGCCAGCGCAGCGGCGCTGCAGCCTCCGGCGCCGGCGGCGGGGCCAGCAGCGGCCGGCCGTCGGCACCGTCCACCTGCAGCGCCAGGTGGCGCAACGGGTGGGTGGCCTGGGCCTCGCGCAGCGCGGCCAGCACCTGCGCATCGCCCGCGCCCACCGCGCCCAGTTGGCCCAGCCGGCCCATCACCGTGGCCAGGGCCATCGCAGCGTCGACCTCCTCGCCGATGTCCTGGTTCATGCGCACCAGGCCCAGCCCCAGGGCCAGCACCAGCACGCCGGCGGCCAGCAGGCCGGCACGGCGCATCACCAGGCGCGGCAGGTCCAGCGGGGCGGTC
>CALMIF010000536.1 GCA_937864045.1 uncultured Aquabacterium sp.
GGTGCGGTGTAGTTGCCGATGGCGCCCAGGCTGTTGAACATGTTGTTCACCTCGGTGTTCAGGTCGCCGGCCCGCAGTGGCGCTGGGCCTACGGCGAGGGCGGAGCAGCACAGGGCGACCACCACAGCGCGGTGCAGGGACCGGTCGGCGCAAGTACGCTTCATCGGGAGCTCCTTTGGATTTCTGTCTGCGCCGGTGCGGGCTCACCGCCTCAACGCTGTTGGGTCAAGCGGGCCTGGGCCTGCAGGCCGCCAGTCGCGCCTACGAACGGTGTGGCGGCGCTGTCGGGTGAGGCCGTGACCATCGAGATGCGCTCGACCAGTTGCGCCTCGGACAGCACGCCGAAGCCGATCGGCGTGATCTTTCCGGTGAAGGGCTGGGCGAGGTAGACGGCGGGAACCTGGCTCACCCGCAGCGTGGTGGCGATCCCGTTGTCCCGCCGGGCGTCCGCGAAGCCGGGAATCGGGCCACCGTCGACGCTGATCGCGACCACCTTGATGCCGTGCCGGGCCTGGAAAGCCTCGAGCGTCGGCGCGAAGGCATGGCAGTAGGGGCAGTCGCTGCGGAAGAAGAAGAACAGGACATGGTCGCGGCCGAGGGCGCTGATGGACTGGCTGCGCTGGGCCGTCTGAAGCTGGTCGAACACCTCCAGGGCCTTCGCGTTCACCGGGCGCCCATGGAGCGTGGGGTCGAGCTTGGGGCTGGCCCAAGCGATGCGCTGCGCCACGTCGGCGAAGGTGGATGCGCGCGACACCACCTGGGCCTCCAGCTCCATGTAGCGGCGTACGTTGGCTTCGGTCGGCCGCATGATGGCGATGTGCCGGCGCTCCTCGAGGGCCTTCTGCAGGCGCTCGAACTCGACGATCTCGGGGGGCTTGGCGGGCAACCGCCGGGGTGCAGTGGCGGCGCTCGATGCCGGTGCGGCCTGCCGCGGCGCGGAAGCCGGTGGTTCGGGCGGCGGGATCTCCGGCTCCTCGTAGAAGTGCCAGCCGCGCCAGTTGTCGGACCAGTACGGGCGTCCGGGGTCCTGCGGCTGTGCAAGGGCGACCGTCGCGCTGCCAAGCATGACAACGAGGCAGAGTGCGAGCCGAACTTGGCGCGAGGCAGGGCGGCGCAGCGTCATGGGCGCCGCCTCACGACAGCGACCGCGGCGGCTGACCGTCGCGGCAGTAGTTGATGCCGAAGTCGATGGTCTGCCGCCGCGGTGCCTGCACGCCGCCAGCGCCGTAGTTCGGCAGCTGCACGCCGTCTTGCCAGAAGCGCACGTTCAGGCGACTGCAGCCGGGCTGGGCGTAGCGCTTCTCGGTGCTCACGTCGATGTAGATCGGCGTCGTGGCGTTGAAGCGCTTCGAGATCGCGTCGGCGACCTCACCGACCAGGACCCCGTGGGCCTTGCCATCGGGTGCGTCCAGGGCCGACAGCATCAGCTGCTTGGCATCGCGGACCGGCAGTCGTTCCTGAGCCGTGGCAGCGCTGGCAAACAGGGCGCATGCGGCGCCGACCAGAACGGTGATGGCCTTCACTGGCACTTCCCCTGGCCGTAGTAGCAAGTGGGCACGCGGCTGGCGCTACCGGCCTGCAGCGCGTTGACGTTCGGCAGGGTCGGCACCAGCGACGCGTAGAACTCCGACAGGTCCATCGCCGCGAAGTTGAGCGTCTGCAGCTGCGCGACGGTGAAGCCGGAGCAGTCGGCGTTCTGCGCACCGCCCCAGCCCTTGCCGATCTGCGCGCGGCCCTGTTCGTTGACGATGCGCGCCAGCATCGAGTTGAAGCAGCACTTCGAGGTGGTGTGCTCGACGCAGGACACGCACACGCCCAGGACCCGGAAGCAGGATGAGCACCAGGTGCCGATCGTGTGGCACAGCCTGGCGCCTTCCTTCATCGCCAGCTTCCCCTCGTCCTCGTTGCAGGACATCATCGAGAGGACGATGTAGATGATCACCGCGATGGCCAGCGTCCACGGGTCGAAGGCCACGACCAGGCTGTCGCCGGCGTACACAGCCACCGATCCAGCGGGCAGGGCGGCGCCGTTGACCGCCACCGTCACGCCATAGGTCGTGAACGTGCCGCTGAAGCCGCCGCCCATCAGCAGAGCCGAGATGCCCTGGTAGATGAACTGCTGGTTCTGCGAGTTCATCAGCACGTCGAAGACCAGACGCGAGCCACCACCGAAGATGCTCTGGTTCGTCATGCCGGCGCCGGCGCCGTCGGCGTAGCAGCAGTTCTTCAGCAGGCGGTCGCGGCAGCGGTTCTCCTCGCCCTTGAAGACCTGCATGCGGTCGGCGTCCAGGTAGATGCCCGCCTCGCGTCCGGCCTCGAGCATCGACATGCTGCGCGCAAAGTCGGGGTCGTTCGGCGCGCCGATGTCGAAGCAGTTGCCGCTCAGGCAGAAGACGTTGGTCGGGCAGTTGCTGCTGGTGGTGACGGTCTCGACGGGCACGGGGCAGCTGTACACGTCCTCGAAGACCTCGCACACGCCGGTGATTGCATTGGGCTGCCGACAGGTCGACGTCTGCGGCGTGCAGCCTGCTGCCATCAGCGGTGCGCACTGGTCGGCCGAGGCGCCGCCGCTGCACGACATGGTGCTCCGGTACTCCCAGCAGTCGCGGGTGACGGCCACGCCGTCGACGACCTTGGTCGCCGGGCCATCGGTGCAGACGGCGGGCGTGGTCGTGGTGCAGCGGCCTCCGGCGTCCAGGGTCGGGCACTGGTCGTCCCAGCGGTCGGTCTCGGTGACGGTGGTGGCTGGCCGCGTGTAGGACAGCCGCATCGTCGGGATCGGGCCGAAGGCGGGGTTGGGAGCCCAACCGATCACGGCCCGGTCGGCGTCGATGTTCCAGTAGGTGCCGCCCACGGCGCCCGTGATGTCGATGCCAGCGTAGGGCGTCCAGCCGGGAGCGGGCGCGTAGCACTTCGTGCCGTCCAGGGCGGTGGTGGTGCAGCCGCTGTCGCCCTGGCAGACGGTGTCCTGGATGTTGTCGCCGCTCTGCGTGCCGGCGCGGCAGGCGGCGTAGACC
>CALMIF010000537.1 GCA_937864045.1 uncultured Aquabacterium sp.
CGCGAAGGCGGCCGCACTGTCGGCGCCGGCGTGGTTGCCAAGATCATCGAGTAACAGGGTTCGCTTCCGCAGGGGTGTAGCTCAATTGGTAGAGCGCCGGTTTCCAAAACCGAAGGTCGGGGGTTCGATTCCCTCCGCCCCTGCCACGCAAGAACCAAGGCGCCCCGCAGGCGGCGCGCACTGACAATCCGGCCCCATTCACTCCGTCCGGGCTCGGCCCGCAGGCTGCAACGGCCCGCGGGCCTTGGTGCTTGATGGGCTGCCCGTGCGGCGGCGCCGACGGGCGAAACGCAGCGGGCGACAGACCACCGATCCATGGCCACCAGCAATCCACAAGTCGAGACAGTTTCCACCGGTGCGGACAAGGCCAAGCTGGCTGGTGCGGTCGTGCTGCTCGTGGCGGGCGTCGCGGCCTACTACCTGCTGGGCAAGCAGGATCTGTGGCTGCGCGTGCTGGCCCTGCTGGTGCTGCTGGCGGCGGCGGTGGGGACGTTCTTCGCGTCCGAAGCCGGCCGTCAGTTGATTGCCTTCGGCCGCGATGCGGTCAAGGAAACGAAGAAGGTCGTCTGGCCCGCCCGCAAGGAAGCCATGCAGATGACCGGCTACGTGTTCGCCTTCGTCGTGGTGATGGCGCTGTTCCTGTTCCTGACCGACAAGACGCTGGAATGGGTGCTGTACGACCTGATCCTGGGCTGGAAGCGCTGACGCGGCGCGCACTGCACGCATCCAAGAGGCCATCTGCCATGAGCGAACTGATTCCCGAGGGCGCATCCACCGAGTCCGCGCCCGCCGCGCCGTCCGCACCGCTGCGCTGGTACGTGGTGCATGCCTACTCGGGCATGGAGAAGGCCGTCGAGCGCAACATCCGCGAGCGCATCGAGCGTGCCGGCATGCAGGACAAGTTCGGTCGCATCCTGGTGCCGACCGAAGAAGTCATCGAGTTGAAGAACGGCAAGAAGTCGGTCACCGAGCGCCGCTTCTTTCCCGGCTATGTGCTGGTCGAGATGTTGATGGACGACGAGTCCTGGCACCTGGTGAAGCACACCAGCAAGGTCACCGGCTTCGTCGGCGGCGCCAAGAACCGCCCGGCGCCGATCTCGGAGTCCGAGGTCATGAAGATCGTCAACCAGATGCAGGAAGGTCTGGAGAAGCCGCGCCCGAAGGTCGAATGGATGATCGGCGAGATGGTGCGGGTCAAAGAAGGTCCGTTCACCGACTTCAACGGCGCGGTCGAGGAAGTCAACTACGAGAAGTCCAAGGTCAAGGTCTCGGTCACGATCTTCGGTCGTGCCACCGGTGTCGAGCTGGACTTCGCGCAGGTCGAGAAGGTCTGAGTTTTCACCGGCTGGTGATGTGGCGCGACCCGGCGCCACCGGCCGGATCAAGCAGCGGGTCGCATTGACGAGGAGCTGCGCAGGCGTTGCGCCCGTGCAGCGATCGAACTCGGTAGGAGCCTTTCATGGCAAAGAAAATCGTCGGCTTCATCAAGCTGCAAGTCCCGGCGGGCAAGGCCAATCCCTCGCCCCCGATCGGCCCGGCCCTTGGCCAGCGCGGCCTGAACATCATGGAGTTCTGCAAGGCGTTCAACGCCCAGACCCAGGGCATGGAGCCCGGTCTGAAGCTGCCCGTGGTGATCACTGCCTTCGCCGACAAGTCGTTCACCTTCGTGCTGAAGTCGCCCCCCGCGACCGTGCTGATCAAGAAGGCCGCCAAGATCGAGAAGGGTTCGGGTCGTGCGCATCTGGACAAGGTGGGCAAGATCACCCGCGAGCAGCTGGAAGAGATCGTGAAGATCAAGCAGAAGGACCTCACCGCGGCCGATCTGGCTGCCGGCGTGCGGACCATCGCAGGTTCGGCCCGCTCGATGGGCCTCATCGTGGAAGGGGTCTGACATGGCCAAGCAAACCAAGCGTGAGAAGTCGGTTGCCGGCAAGGTCGATCCGCTGAAGCTGTATGACTTCGAAGCCGCCATCGGCATCGTCAAGGAATGCGCCACCGCCAAGTTCGACGAGTCGATCGACGTGGCCGTGCAACTCGGCATCGACGCCAAGAAGTCGGACCAGGTGGTGCGCGGCGCCGTCGTGATGCCCAACGGCACCGGCAAGACCAAGCGCGTGGCGGTGTTCGCCCAGGGCGCCAAGGCCGAGGAAGCCAAGGCTGCCGGCGCCGACATCGTCGGCATGGACGACCTGGCCGCCGAGATCAAGGGCGGCAACCTGAACTTCGATGTCGTGATCGCCTCGCCGGACACGATGCGCATCGTCGGTACCCTGGGTCAGGTGCTGGGCCCGCGCGGCCTGATGCCGAATCCGAAGGTCGGCACCGTGACGCCTGATGTCGCCCAGGCGGTGCGCAACGCCAAGGCTGGCCAGGTGCAGTTCCGTGTCGACAAGGCCGGCATCATCCACGGCACCATCGGCCGCCGCTCGTTCGACAACG
>CALMIF010000538.1 GCA_937864045.1 uncultured Aquabacterium sp.
GCAGTGCGGCGACAACCTGACGCGCGAGAACGTGATGAAGCAGGCCGCCAGCCTGAACATGCCCAGCCTGCCGATGCTGCTGCCCGGCGTGGACGTGAAGACCAGCGCCGACGACTTCTTCCCGGTCGAGCGCGAGCAGCTGTCTCGCTTCGACGGCAAGACCTTCGTGCGCTTCGGCAAGGTCTATGGCCGCTGATCGGGCCGAGCGGACCGCCTGACGAAACAGGGCCCGCGCTGCGGGCCCTTTTTCTTGCCCATTCGGTCACGGTGACCCTCCGTGCAATCCCCAGGATGGGGTTGATCCGCAGGCACCACGCTGCATTTTTGTCGTCTCATCCGGCTTTCTTCCACAGGAGACCTGCGCATGCGATTGACCCGTCTTTCCTTCATCGCCGCCGGCGTGGCCGCGATGCTGATCGGCCCTGCCGCACTGGCCCAGAAGAAGTACGACAGCGGCGCCGACGACAAGGAAATCAAGATCGGCGGCATCAGCCCGTACTCGGGCCCGGCATCGGCCTATGGCGCGATCGGCAAGGCCATCGGTGCCTACTTCGACAAGGTCAATGCCGAAGGCGGCGTCAATGGCCGCAAGCTGAAGTGGATCAGCCTGGACGACGGCTACAACCCGGCCAAGACCGTCGAGCAGGCGCGCAAGCTGGTGGAAGAGGAAGAGGTGCTCTTCATCTTCAACACCCTGGGCACGCCGCCGAACAGCGCGATTCACCGCTACATGAACCAGAAGAAGGTGCCGCAGCTGTTCGTGGCCACCGGCGCCACCAAGTGGGGCGACCCGAAGAACTTCCCCTGGACCATGGGCTGGCAGCCCAACTACCAGAGCGAGGCCAAGGTCTTCGCGGCGCACATCCTCGACACCAAGCCCGGCGCCAAGATCGCGATCCTCTACCAGAACGACGACTACGGCAAAGACTACCTGAAGGGCTTCGAAGACGGCCTGGGCGAGAAGGGCAAATCGATGATCGTCTCGAAGATCACCTACGAGGTGACCGACCCGACGATCGACAGCCAGATGGTGTCGCTGAAGGGCACGGGCGCCGACACCTTCTTCAACATCACCACGCCCAAGTTCGCGGCGCAGGCGATCAAGAAGGCGGCCGAGATCGGCTGGAAGCCGACCCACTACCTGAACAGCGTGTCGGCCTCGGTCGGCTCGGTGATGATGCCGGCCGGCCCGGAGAACGGTGTCGGCATCTTCACCGCCAGCTACATCAAGGACCCGACCGACCCGCAGTTCCAGAAGGGCAAGGAGTGGGACGACTGGCTGGGCTGGATGAAGAAGTACCACGCCTCGGCGGACGTCAAGGACGTGAACAACGTCTTCGGCTACACCGTGGCGCAGGGCCTGGTGCAGGTGCTCAAGCAGGCCGGCGACAACCTGACGCGCGAGAACATCATGAAGCAGGCTGCCAGCCTGGACATGACGCTGCCGATGCTGCTGCCCGGCGTGAACGTGAAGACCGGTCCGGACGACTTCTACCCGATCGAGCGCGAGCAGCTGGCCCGCTTCGACGGCAAGACCTGGGTGCTGTTCGGCAAGGTCTACGGGCGCTAGGTCCGGGCGCGCCCGGCTGCGCTGGCCAGCTAGCCGCCGGGCAGGCTGCTGCGCACCGTGCGTCCGCCCTGCATCAGCAGGCGGATGCCGGTCTGCGGCGCGGTCAGCATGGCCAGGTCGGCGGTTGGGTCGCCGTCGACCACCAGCAGGTCGGCGAAGGCGCCGGGGCGCAGCTCACCCAGCTGGCCCTCGGCGCGCAGCAGGCGGGCGGCGACGATGGTGGCGCTCTGCAGCACCTCCACCGGCCCCATCGCACCCAGGCGGATGGCGAATTCGTCGTTCTGCTGCGCATGCATGTGGCCCAGCAGGTCGGTGCCGAAGACCACCGGCACGCCTTCGGCGCGGGCGATGCGCACCGATTCCAGCCCTGCGGCGCGCACCTTGGCCAGCTTGGCCAGCATCTCGGCGCTCCAGCCCAGACGCTCGCCCTCGGCCGCCAGCGCGGCATAGGTCACGAGCGTGGGCACCAGGTAGGCGCCGTGCTCGCGCATCACCCGGGCGGTGGCCTGGTCAAGCAGGTTGCCATGCTCGATGCTGCGCACGCCGGCCTGCACCGCGCGGGTGATGGCCCGTGGCGAGTAGGCATGGGCCATCGCGTACAGGTTGGCCGCCTCGGCCTCCTCCACGGCGGCGCGCAGTTCGTCCAACGAAAACTGCGTGCCTTCCAGTGGATCGGTGGGGCTGGAGACACCGCCGCCGGCCATGATCTTGATCTGGTTGGCGCCGGTGCGCACCTGCTCGCGCACGGCGCGCCGCACCTCGCCCACGCCGTCGGCGATCGCCCCGACCAGGCCCAGGCCAGCGCAGCTGCAGAACCAGTTGCGCTGCCGCACGCCCTTGGGCCGCTGGTCGGCATGGCCGCCGGTCTGGCTGATCGGCGCACCGGCGATGAAGAGCCGCGGGCCTTCGAAGATGCCGCGCTGCTGCGCTTCCTGCAGGCCGTAGTCGGCACCGGCCGCGTCGCGCACGGTGGTGAAGCCGCGGTCGAGCATGCTGCGCATCACCACGCTGGTCTCGGCGGTGATCAGCGATGGCGGCTGCAGGCCGAGGTTGGTCAGGTCATGCGTGGTGGCGGTGACGTGCACATGGGCGTCGATCAGCCCCGGCAGCACGACACGCCCGCCGGTGTCGATCACCCGCGCATCGTCGACCGGCAGCGCCCCGGGCTGCACCACGGCGATGCGGTCGCCCTCGATGACGATCGTCGACAGCGGACCGATGGTGCCGGCCGCCGCATCGAACGGCCGGGCGTTGAGCAGAACCTGGCGCCCGGTCATGCTGGCTGCCCGTGCATCAGGCCGTGGCCAGCACCGGCAGGCCCAGGCGCTTGCGCGCGGCGGCGTACTCGGCTTTCAGCTTGGCGACGAAGTCGTGCGTGCTCTGCACCTTGTCGACCACGCCGATGCCCTGGCCGCAGCCCCAGATGTCCTTCCAGGCCTTCTTCGCGCCGCCGCCGTCGACGTTGCCGAAGTTCATCTTGCTCGGGTCGCTCTGCGGCAGGTTGTCAGGGTCGAGGCCGGCATTGCGGATGCTGGGCTTCAGGTAGTTGCCATGCACGCCGGTGAACAGGTTGCTGTAGACGATGTCGTCGGAATTGGCATCGACGATGGCCTGCTTGTGCGGGTCGGTGGCACGCGCCTCCTCGGTGGCGATGAAGGCCGAGCCGATGTAGGCGAAGTCGGCGCCCATGGCCTGGGCGGCCAGCACCGCATCACCGGTGGCGATGCTGCCCGACAGCGCCAGCGGGCCGTCGAACCACTGGCGGATTTCGGAGATCAGCGCGAACGGGCTCTTGGTGCCGGCGTGGCCACCGGCGCCCGCCGCCACGGCGATCAGGCCGTCGGCACCCTTCTCGATCGCCTTGCGGGCGAAGAAGTTGTTGATGATGTCGTGCATCACCACGCCGCCCCAGGCGTGCACCGCCTCGTTGATGTCGGTGCGCGCGCCCAGGCTGGTGATGATCAGCGGCACCTTGTACTTGGCGCAGGCTTCCATGTCGTGGTCGAGCCGGTCATTGCTCTTGTGCACGATCTGGTTGATGGCGTAGGGCGCGGCCGGCTTGTCGGGGTGGGCCTTGTTCCAGGCGGCCAGGCCCTCGGTGATCTCGTGCAGCCATTCGTCGACCTGCGAGGCGGGGCGGGCGTTCAGCGCCGGCATCGAGCCCACCACGCCGGCGGTGCACTGGGCGATGACCAGCTTGGGCGTGCTGATGATGAACAGCGGCGAGCCGATGATCGGCAGCGGCAGGTTGGACAGGGCGGCGGGCAAGGGCACGGGTGGCTCCACGAATCGGGTTGAAAACGCCGGGTCAGTGTGCGGTTGCTGACTGGCCGGTCACTATCACCGGAGCGACATGCGCCCCGGGGCGGGTCAATGCGGGCTCAGAACGCGTCCAGCGCCATCTCGGTGACGCCGGCGGCGCCGTCGACGATGCTGTCGCGCACGCCCGGCGCACGGCTGAGGATGTGGTCGGCGTAGAAGCGGGCGGTGGTGATCTTGGCGCGCATGAAGTCGGGTTCGTTGCCGGCGGCCAGCTGTTCCTCGGCGGCGATCAGCGAGCGTGCCAGCTGCCAGCCGGCCATCACGTTGCCGGCCAGCATCAGGTAGGGCACGCTGCCCGCGAACACCGCGTTCGGGCTGCCCTTGGCACCACCGGCGATGAAGGCCGCGGCATCCAGCAAGGCCTGGCGGCCGGCTGCCAGTCGCCTGGCCATGGCCTGGGCGGCGTCGCTGCCCTTCGCGCCAATGGCGGCGAGTTGCGCCTCGGTGTCCTGGATCTGCTCGCAGATCGCCCGCACCGTGGCGCCACCGTCGCGGGCGGTCTTGCGGCCGACCAGGTCGTTGGCCTGGATCGCGGTCGTGCCCTCGTAGATGGTCAGGATCTTGGCGTCGCGGTAATGCTGGGCGGCGCCGGTCTCCTCGATGAAGCCCATGCCGCCATGCACCTGCACGCCCAGGCTGGTGACTTCCAGGCTCATCTCGGTGCTGTAGCCCTTCACCAGCGGCACCAGGAATTCATAGAACGTCTGGTTCTGCTTGCGCACCGCGGCGTCGGGGTGGGCGTGGGCCGCATCCAGCGCGGCAGCGGCGGCAAAGGCCATCGCGCGGCAGCCTTCCACCGTGGCGCGCATCGTCATCAGCATGCGCTTCACGTCGGGGTGGTGGATGATCGGCGCGGCCGTCGTCATGCTTCCGTCCACCGGGCGGCTCTGCACCCGGTCGCGGGCATATTGCACGGCCTTCTGGTAGGCCCGCTCCGACACGGCGATGCCCTGCTGCCCCACGGCGAAGCGGGCGGCGTTCATCATCACGAACATGTATTCCAGGCCGCGGTTCTCCTGGCCGACCAGGTAACCGATCGCGCCACCATGGTCGCCGTACTGCAGCACGGCGGTCGGGCTGGCCTTGATGCCCATCTTGTGCTCGATGGACACGCAATGCACATCGTTGCGCGCACCCAGGCTGCCGTCGGCGTTGACCAGGAACTTGGGCACCACGAACAGGCTGATGCCCTTGACGCCCTCGGGCGCACCGACCACCCGGGCCAGCACCAGATGGACGATGTTCTCGGCCATGTCGTGCTCACCGTAGGTGATGAAGATCTTGGTGCCGAAGACCTTGTACGTGCCGTCGGGCTGCGGCTCGGCACGGCTGCGCACCGCCGCCAGGTCGCTGCCGGCCTGGGGCTCGGTCAGGTTCATCGTGCCGGTCCAGCGGCCTTCGATCATGGGCTGCAGGTAGCGTGCCTTCAGCTCGTCGCTACCCGCCGTCAGCAGTGCCTCGATGGCCCCATCGGTCAGCAGCGGGCACAGCGCGAAGCTCATGTTGGCGCTGTTGACCATCTCGATGCAGGCCGCGTGGATCAGCTTGGGCAGGCCCTGGCCGCCGAACTCGACCGGGTGGTGGATGCCCTGCCAGCCGCCCGCGCCGTACTGCCTGAACGCTTCCTTGAACCCCGCCGTGGTGGTGACCACGCCGTCCTTGAACGACGACGGCGCCTTGTCGCCTTCCCAGTTCA
>CALMIF010000539.1 GCA_937864045.1 uncultured Aquabacterium sp.
AGGACCGCCTGCTCTACCGGCAGTCGGTCGAGACCGCGCGCTGCCTGGCCGAGGGCGTGCTGACCAGCGTGCACGACGCCAACATCGGCAGCATCTTCGGCATCGGTTTTCCGGCCTGGACCGGCGGGGCCGCGCAGTTAGTCTACGCCCAGGGCGTGGAGGCTTTCAGCCGGCGCTGCGCCGAACTGGCCGAGCGCCACGGCAACGGGTTCCGGCTCGCCGACGACGCCGTGGCGACGCTGCGGCGGCTGCAACCGCAGTACTGAGCCCAGACACCGGCGGCGCCCTGGCGCGCAGCCACCGGATCGGCACTGCGGGTTTCCCCGGCGGGGGCGCTTGGCTAAGATGTGATCCGTCCACGCCTGCCTGCCCTCGTGGCTTCCCAGGGGCCAGGCGAGCGGACGGTCATCACCGGAGCGCCACCATGCCAGTTCGGGCCTTTCTGACCGATTCGATCCGCTACAGCACGCTGCTGCTGTGCGCGCTGGGCGCGCTGCTCAGCCTGCTCTGGATGGCCCTGGTCGGCCCTGGCCTGGGGGTGACGGCGCTGTTCCTGCTGTTGGCCGGTCTGGTGGGCGTGGGGGTGTATGACCTGCGGCAGTCGCGCCACGCCATCTTGCGCAACTACCCCATCCTGGGGCACATGCGCTTCGCGCTCGAATTTATCCGACCCGAAATCCGCCAGTACTTCATCGAAGGCGACGTCGAGGCCGGCGAGCCATTCACACGCGCGCAGCGCAGCGTGGTGTATCAGCGCGCCAAGGGCATGCCCGACGTCCGGCCCTTCGGCACCAAGCTGGACGTCGGCGCCAACGGTTACGAGTGGATCAACCACTCCATGCAGACCACCCACATCGAGTCGCACGACTTTCGCATCTGGATCGGCGGCCAGCCCGGCGTGCCGCGCGAAGGGGTTTCGCCCTGCACCCAGCCCTACAACGCCAGCGTGTTCAACATCTCGGCCATGAGCTTCGGCGCGCTGTCGGCCAACGCCATCCTGGCGCTGAACCTGGGCGCCCGGATGGACGGCTTCGCGCACGACACCGGCGAAGGCGGCATCAGCCGCTACCACCGCGAGCACGGCGGCGATCTGATCTGGGAAATCGGCTCGGGCTACTTCGGCTGCCGCAACGAGGACGGAACCTTCAGCCCCGAGCGCTTCGCCCAGCAGGCGGTCGACCCTCAGGTCAAGATGATCGAGATCAAGATCAGCCAGGGCGCCAAGCCGGGCCACGGCGGCATGCTGCCCGGCGCCAAGGTGACGCCCGAAATCGCCGCCGCGCGCGGCATCCCGGTGGGCCAGGACTGCGTCTCGCCGTCGGCGCACAGCGCCTTCTCGACGCCGGTCGAGCTGATGCACTTCATCGCGCGGCTGCGCCAGCTCTCGGGCGGCAAGCCGGTCGGCTTCAAGCTGTGCATCGGTCACATCTGGGAATGGTTCGCCATCGTCAAGGCGATGCTGGAGACCGACATCACACCCGACTACATCGTGGTCGACGGCGCCGAGGGCGGCACCGGCGCGGCGCCGATCGAGTTCGCCGACCACATGGGCACACCGGTGCAGGAAGGCCTGAACCTGGTCAGCAACACGCTGATCGGCGTCAACCTGCGGCACCGCATCAAGATTGGCGCCGCCGGCAAGGTGATCAACTCGTTCGACCTGGCGCGCATGTTCGCGCTGGGCGCCGACTGGTGCAATTCCGGGCGCGGCTTCATGATGGCGCTGGGCTGCATCCAGGCGCAGGTGTGCCACACAGGGTTTTGCCCCACCGGCATCACCACCCAGGACCCGCTGCGCGAGCGCGCGCTGGTGGTGGCCGACAAGGCCCCGCGCGTGGCGCAGTACCACGCCAACACCCTGCACGCGCTCAAGGAGCTACTGCAGGCCGCCGGCCTGATGCACCCGGACCAGCTGTACACCCACCACATCGTGCGCCGCGTCGACGCCACGCACGTGCGCCTGCTGTCGGCCATGATGCCGACCATGCGCTTCGGCGCCATCCTGGACGACCTGGAGCACCAGCACAACGTCTACCGCCTGTACTGGCCGCTGGCCGATGCGCGCAGCTTCGCGCTGCATCCGCCCACGGCCGAAGACCTGGCCGCCAGCCCGGGCATCCGGCCGACCATCGCCGGCCGCCCGGCGTCGGCGGTGCAGATCGCCGAGGAGCTGACGCGCAAGCGCCCACCGACCCCGGCACCCGTGAGCCACCTGGTGCCGGAGCAGGCCAAGACCTTCCGCACCACCACGCTGTCGCCGTCGCAGGTGCCGCCCGAGTGGACCGGATCCGGCAGCGACCTGCTGGCCGCCGCCATGCAGCTGCAGGGCGAACACGAGCACGATGTGCACGGGGCGGCAGGCGACCGGCATCAGTGACCGGAGCGCCCTGCCTGGCGCTGACTCGGGCGCCGCGGATGCGCCGAGCGCCGGCACCGGCCGCTATTCGTGCCGCAGCGCCTCGATCGGGTCCATGCGCGCGGCGCGGCGCGCCGGGAAGTAGCCGAACAGCACGCCGATGCCCGCCGCGAAGACGAAGGACAGCAGGTTGATCCCCGGCTGGAACACGTAGGGCACCTTCATCAGCTGGGCCAGCAGGGCCGAGGCCCCGGTGGCCAGCAGCACGCCGATCAGGCCCCCCAGGCTGGCCAGCACCACCGCCTCGATCAGGAACTGCAGCAACACCTCGCGCTCCAGCGCGCCGATGGCCAGGCGCAGGCCGATCTCGCGCGTGCGCTCGGTCACGCTGACCAGCATGATGTTCATCACCCCGATGCCGCCCACCAGCAGGCTGACGGCGGCCACCGCGCCCAGCAGCATGGTCATCACCCGCGTCGTGCCCGACAAGGTGTCGGCCAGTTGCTGCGTGTCCAGCACGTTGAAGTTGTCGTCGTCGCCGGCCGACAGCTTGCGCATCTCGCGCAGCAACTCGGCGAGGCCCGATTTGATGCGCGCCGGGTCGCTGGCCGGGTCCATCGACACCAGCAACGTGCCCACGTTGGTGTTGCCCGTCACGCGCCGCTGCAGCGTCTTGAGCGGCATCAGCACCACCTCGTCCTGGTCGTTGCCGAACGAGCCCTGGCCCTTGGGCTTGAACAGGCCGATGATCTGGCAAGGCATCTGCTTGACGCGCAGCGACTGGCCGACCGGATCGGCACCACCGTACAGCTGGCGCTGGATGGTGGTGCCGATGATGCACACCGCCGCGCCGGCACGCAGCTCGCTGTCGGTGAAGGGGCGGCCGGCCGCCAGCGTCCAGTTGCCGGTTTGCAGCCAGGCATTGGTCGAGCCGACCACGCTGCTGCTCCAGTTCTGGCCGCCGGCCACCAGGGTGACGGCGGCGCGCGCCTCGGGGGCCACGGCGGCGATGCCGGAAATCTGGCTGGCGATCAGATCGGCGTCGCTGTCCTTGAACGGCGGCGCCGTGGCGCCACCGCCGCCCGGGCCCATGCGCTGGCCGGGACGGATCATCAGCAGGTTGGTGCCCAGGCTGGCGATCTGGGTCTGCACCGCCTCCGTGGCGCCGCGCCCCAGCGTCACCATGGTGATGACCGCCGAGACGCCGATCACGATGCCCAGCACCGTCAGGAAGGAGCGCAGCAGGTTGCGCTGGATCGAGCGCAGGGCCAGCACCAGGGTGTTCCACAGCATCAGGCCGCCTCCTCCTGGCCGGCCGCCTGGGTGGGCCGGGCATGGCGCTGGTCGCTGGCCACCCGGCCGTCGACGAAGCGCACGATGCGGCGCGCATAGGCGGCCATGTCGGGCTCGTGCGTGACCATCAGCACGGTGATGCCCTGCCGGTTCAAGCCCGCCAGGAAGGCCATGATCTCGTGGCTGCGCTGGCTGTCGAGGTTGCCGGTGGGCTCGTCGGCCAGCAGCACGGCCGGTTCGGTGACGATGGCGCGCGCGATCGCCACGCGCTGCTGCTGGCCGCCCGACAGCTCGGCCGGCGTGTGGTGCGCCCAGTCCCGCAGGCCCACCGCCTGCAACGCGCGCAGCGCGGCGGCGCGGCGGCGCGCGGCCGACTCGCCGCGATACAGCAGCGGCAGTTCGACGTTCTCCAGCGCGCTGGTGCGCGGCAGCAGGTTGAAGCCCTGGAACACGAAGCCGAAATGGCGCCGCCGCAGGCGCGCGCGCTCGTCGCGCGACAGCGCCTCGACGTGCGCGCCCATGAACAGGTACTGGCCGCCGCTGGGCCGGTCCAGGCAGCCCAGCAGGTTCAGCGCCGTCGACTTGCCCGAGCCGCTGGGGCCCATGATGGCCACGAACTCGCCGCGCTCGATGTCCAGGTCGACCCCGCGCAGCGCCTGGAAGGCGGCGGCGCCCTCGCCGTACACCTTGGTGATGCCGCGCAGGCGGATCAACGGCGGCCCGGCGGTCATTGCGCCTTCTGGTCGATGATGACCGCCATGCCTTCGCGCAGCTCGGGGCCGCTGACCTCGGTGCGGCGGCCGTCGCTGATGCCGGTGCGCACGCTGACCGGCACCGGCTGCTGGTCCCGCAGCACCCAGATCCGTCGCTCGGGCTCGCCGGCCGGCGCGCCGCGGCCGGCGCCGGCCTCGCGCGGGCGGCGCGTGGCGCTGGGCGGCGGGCGCGGCATCATGCGCGACACTAGGCCGGCGTCGCCCGATGCGGCGGCCGCGGGCGCCGCGGCGCTGGCCGGCGCATAGCGCAACGCGGTGTTGGGCACCAGCAGCACGCCGCGACGTTCGGTGGCGGTGACGGTGGCGGTGGCGGTCATGCCGGGGCGCAGGCTGAGGTCGGCGTTGTCTACGCTCAGGCTGGCCGTGTAGGTGACCACGTTGTTGGTGGTGGTCGAGCCGTAGGCCACGCGCTCGACGCGGGCCGGGTAGTGGCGTGCCGGGTAGGCGCTGACGGTGAAGCTGGCCGTCTGGCCGGTCTGCACGGCGCCGACATCGGCCTCGTCCACGCTGGCGTCCAGCGTCAGCTGGCGCAGGTCCTCGCCCAGCGTGAACAGCGTGACCGCCTGCAGCGAGGCCGCCACGGCATTGCCCGGGTCGACCGAGCGCGCCAGCACGACGCCGTCGATGGGCGAGCGGATCGAGGCCTTCGACAGGTTGGTCTCGTCGGTGGACAGCGTGGCGCGCGCCTGTGCCACCACGGCGCGCGCGCTGTCGGTGCTGGCGCTGGCGCGCGCCAGGGTGGCGCGGGCGGTGTCCAACTCGGCCGCCGAGGGCACGCGGCCTTCCGACAGCCGCGCCACTTCCTCGAAGCGTGCCAGGTTGGCGCGCGCCTCGCGCACCGTCGCTTCGCTCTGCGCCAGCGCCGCCTGCGCGGCCGCCAGCGCGGCGCGCGAGCGGTTGACGGTGTCCTGAAACTTCGCGCGGTCCAGCTCGACCAGCACCTGGCCGCGCGTGACGCGGTCGTTGACATCCACCCACACGCGGCTGACGGTGCCCGACAGCTCGCTGCCCACGGCCACCGAGCGCGTGGGCTTGAGCGTGCCGTTGGCGGTCACCGTCAGCGTGATGTCGCCGCGCTCCAGCGGCGCCGTCACGTACACCGGCGCGGCGCGCTGGGCCTGCCGGCCCTGCCACCACCAGGCGCCGCCCGCCAGCGCCACCAGCAGCGCCAGGCCGATCCACGGGGCGGGACGGCGCCACCAGCGCGCCGCCCGGGCGTCGCCCAGCAGTTGCTCGATGGGCACGGCGGCCGGCTCGGACGGCGTGGTGGCCTGGGGAGTGGAGGAATCGTTCATCGTCGGCATCACTTGGGGTCGGCGCTGCCTGCCGCCCAGCCGCCGCCGAGCGCCTTGTACAGGCGCACATGGTTGGCCGCCAGGCTGGCGCGCGCGCTGGCCTGGCTGTCCTGGGCCGCCAGCTGGGTGCGCTGCGATTGCAGCACGGCGTTGAAGTCGATCAGGCCAGCCTGGTACTGCTGGCGCGCCAGTGCCTGGGCGCGCTCGGCCGCCTGGGCCGCCGCCTGCAGGCTGACGCCGCGGGCCCGATCACCGGCCAGCGCCGCCAGCGCGTCTTCCACCTCCTGCAGCGCGCCCAGCACGCTGGCACGGTAGTGGGCCAGCGCCTGCTCGCTCGCGGCTTGCTGGGCGCGCAGCCGGCCTGCGATGGCACCGCCGTCGAACAGCGGCAGCGACAGCCCGGCCATCAGCGAGCGCACCGCCGCGCCGCCTCCGGTCAGGCCGCCCAGCGTCAACGCCTGCAACCCCAGCGAGCCCGACAGGTTCAGGCTGGGCCAGCGCGCCGCGTCGGCCTGCGCCACGCGCGCGCGGGCGGCCAGTACCTGCGCCTCGGCCTGGCGCACGTCCGGGCGCTGGCGCAGGGTGTCGGCGGGAAAGGCCAGCGCCAGCGCGTCGGGCGGCAGGGGCACGGCGCCGCCGGCCAGTTCGGGCAGGGCCGCCGGCGGGCGGCCGCTGAGCACCGCCAGACGGTGGCGCGCCTGCGCCAGGCTGGCGCGCAGCAGCGGCAGCTGGGCGCGGGTCTGTTCGGCGGCGGCGCTGGCCTGCTCGACGTCGAGCGCCGACACCAGGCCGGCCTGGTGGCGCCAGCGCGCGATCCGCAGCGTGTCTTCCTGCGCCTGCAGGTTGTCCTGCGCGATGGCCTGGCGGGCATGCAGTAGGCGGACGTCGATCCAGGCCAGCGCCACCTCGGCCGCCAGCGACACCTGCACG
>CALMIF010000540.1 GCA_937864045.1 uncultured Aquabacterium sp.
CCGACTGGACCTGGCCGCCGGGTCGGGTCGACCAGTGGGGCATCTCGGCCCCGCCCAGCGATCGCCTGAAAGCCGCGCAGCGCGCCGTGCTGTTTGCTCCCTCCCTTTGAACTTCAACCCCGCGAGAACCCACCATGCGTTTCACCACCTACCTGAAGAACGGCGTGCCCACCCTGGCCGTCGTCGACGGCGACAACGTCGTCGACCTGGGCACCGATCTGCGCGCTGCGCTGACCGCCGGCACCGACCTGCAAGCCGCCGGCCGCGCCGCGTTGGCCTCGGCCGCGCCGCGTTTGAAGCTGGCCGACCTGACGCTCGCTCCGCTGGTGCCCGAGCCGGGCAAGACCATCTGCCTGGGCCTGAACTACTTCGACCATGCGAAGGAGGGTGGCCGCACCGAGAAGCCCGACTACCCCTGGTTCTTCTACCGCGGCAAGAGCTCGCTGATGGGCCATGGGGCGCCGGGCGTGGTGCCGCGCGTGTCGTCGAAGTTCGACTACGAGGCCGAGATGGCCGTGGTCATTGGCAAGACGGTGCCGCGCCACACCAGGCGCGCCGACGCGCTGCAGTACGTCTTCGGCTACACCTGCTTCAACGACATGTCGGTGCGCGACTACCAGAAGCGCACCGGCCAATGGACCATCGGCAAGAACTTCGACGCCACCGGCGGCTTCGGCCCGGTGCTGGTGACGGCCGACGAACTGCCGCCCGGCGCCACCGGCCTGCGCATCCAGAGCCGGCTGAATGGTCAGGTGATGCAGGACGCCAACACCAGCGACATGATCTTCGCGGTCGACGAGACCATCGAGCTGCTGGCCGAATGCCTGACGCTGGAGCCGGGCGACGTGATCGTGATGGGCACGCCCGCCGGCGTGGGCCAGGCCCGCACGCCGCCCGTGTGGATGAAGGCCGGCGACGTGATCGAGATCGAGGTCGAGAAGATCGGCGTGCTGCGCAATCCCATCGTCGCGGAAGGCTGATGAAAGTGCGGGCCCAGCGCCGGGCCGCGCCAAGCCGGCCCGCGATCCCCTCGGGGGATCGGCCGACGTCCCCGTCGGACGAGGGGCTGGCATGACCTTCGACGTCGCCATCGTCGGCTACGGGCCGGTCGGCGCTGTGGCCGACCTGGCCGAGAAACTGCCCGGCTTCGAGATGGTGGGCTGGTTCGCCGTGGTCGCGCCCGATGGCACGCCGGCCGCCGCCATCGAGCGCGGCCACCGCGACCTGAACGCGCTGCTGGCCGACAAGGACCTGGCCGAGCGCATCGCCGACATCGGCCCCATCGCCGACGGCAGCATGAACCTGGCCCAGGTCGGGCAATTCCTGCGCGACGAGGCGGCGCGCTGGGCGGCGGTGACCAAGGAGATCGGCCTGCTGCCGGAGTGAACGCCCGGTGTGGCGGCCGGATCTGAAAACGAACGCCCCACGTTCCGCCGGCCGCCCGAAGTTGTCCACCGCGGCTGTGGACAACCCTGTGTGCAAACGGTGTGCATGCGCCGCAGGTGGCGCCAATGCTCGCTGTCAAGCGCTTTGCCGGCTTGTGCAGCAGCGGGCAGCCAAAAAGTCTGCATGGCAGGATGCAGGGCCCAGCCCGACACCCGGGCGCCACTGGAGCCTGCCGCGATGACGCCACCCCTGAACCGCCGCCATGCCACCGCCTTGCTGCTTGCCACCGGCCTGGCGGGATGTGCGGCGCGTCCGCCGGCGCCCGGCGTCGACGCGGCGCGCCTGCGCGGCGCCATCGACGGCCCGCAGCGCAGTGCCGCCAACCGCGCCCGGGACGCCGCCCGCCATCCGTTCGAGACCCTGGCCTTCTTCGGCCTGGCGCCCACGCACCAGGTGATCGAGCTGTCGCCCGGCGGCGGCTGGTACACCGAGATCCTGGCGCCTTACCTGCGTGACGGCGGGCGACTGTACGCGGCCCACGAGGCGGCCGACGACGCCAATGACTACCGCCGCCGCAGCCGCGCCGCCTTCGACGCCAGGCTGGCGCGCGAGCCCGCCGTCTACGGCCAGGTGCAGGTCGGCCTGCTGCCGCGCACGCCGCGCTTCACCGACATCGCCCCGCCCGGCGGCGCAGACGCGGTGCTGACCTTCCGCAACGTGCACAACTGGATCGAGGCCGGCCACCTGGATGCCACGCTGCAGGCCGCCTTTGCCGTGCTGAAGCCCGGCGGTGTGCTCGGCGTCGAGGAACACCGTGCACCGGCCGGCGCATCGGTCGACTGGATCGTGAAGAACGGCTATGTCACCGAGACGCTGATGGTCGAGCGGGCCGAGGCCGCCGGCTTTCGCCTGGCGGCGCGCAGCGAGGTCAACGCCAACCCGCGCGACACCAAGGACCACCCGAACGGTGTCTGGTCCCTGCCGCCGACCTTGCGCGGCGGCGACGCCGATCGCGCCCGCTTCGTCGCCATCGGCGAGTCCGACCGCTTCACCCACCGCTATGTGAGGCCCTGAGGCGCGGGCGGCTTCAACCGTCCGGCGGCGCTGCGTCGTCGGCCTGCCAGGCGGGCAGGCGCCAATCCATCAGCACGGCCGCCACCCGCAGCGCGCTGGCGGTGCCGGCGGCGGCCAGCAGGCTGGCCCATTGCGGCAGGCCGCCGGCCTGGGCGGCCACCATCACCCAGCCGCCAGCGAAGGCGCACACCGCATAGGGCCGGTGGTCGCTGAAGGCACGCGGGATCTCGTTGCACACCACGTCGCGCAGCACGCCGCCGAACACCGCCGTCACCACGCCCAGCAGCACCGCCACCAGGGCCGGCATGTGCGCGTCGATGGCGATCTGCGTGCCCACGGCGCTGAACAGGCCCAGGCCCAGCGCGTCGGGCCACTGCATCGCCCGCTCGGTGGGGGCCAGGTGGCGGGCGCGCAGGAACAGCATCGCGCCCACGCACAGCACCAGCAGTGCCCACAGCCAGCCCGCGTGCTGCACCCAGAACAGCGGCCGGCGGTCGAGCAGGATGTCGCGCACCGTACCGCCGCCGAAGGCCGCCAGCCCGGCGACCACGCAGATGCCCACCGCGTCCAGCCGCTTGCGCGCGCCCTCGATCACGCCCGACAGCGCAAAGGCCACGGTGGCGATGGCCTCGACAGCGGTCTGCGTGTGCGTCAGCGACTGGGACAGGGACAAGGCCCAGGGAACGGTGTTGCTCATGGCCGATTCTGTGCGCGGGAGATGCCCTGCAAACGGTGACGATGCAGGTTATGTCAACTTGTGGATGGTCTGAAAACGAACTAACGCGTGATTGCTGCCTGCGTTTCCAGGGCGTGGCGGTGAGCGGCCATGCGGGCCCTGGGCACAATGCGGCCGGTCCCTTGTCGCCCTTGCCGGTCCCATGCCCCGCTCCGCCCCGGCCGCTGCCGCACCGGCTCCCGCCGCCCCGGACAACCGCGAGGCCGCGCGCATGGAACTCGCCACGGCCGCCATGTCTGGCTGGTGCAGGCGCAGCCCAAGATCCACGCCTACTACGCCCAGGCGCTGGACGAGTTCTCGGTCGGCGACCTCTCCCACACCCTGCACGACCTGCTGCGCCCGCCGGAGAACATGCAGCGCCTGGACCAGGGCGTCGATCCCGCGGCCGACGACGCCGCGACGTGCCCAAGCCGGTGATCGCCCGCGTGCAGGGCGTCGCCATCGGTGGCGGCAACGTGCTGTGCACGATCTGCGACCTGACGATCTGTTCCGAGAAAGCCGTCTTCGGCCAGGTCGGCCCGAAGATGGGTTCGGTCGATCCCGGCTACGGCAAGCCTTCCTGGCCCGTGTGGTCGGCGAGAAGAAGGCGCGCGAGCTCTGGTCCCTGAACAAGCGCTACTCGGGCGCCGAGGCGGTGGCCATGGGCCTGGCCAACGTCTGCGTGCCGCATGAGCAGCTGGACGCCACGGTGCAGGAAGGGGCCGAGACGATCTGCGAGCGCAGCCCCACCGCCATTGCGATTGCCAAGCGCAGCTTCAGCTGCGACACCGCGCACCAGAGCGGCATCGCCGGCATGGGCATGTACGCGCTGAAGCTGTACGACGACACCGAGGAATCACGCGAGGGTGTCAATGCGCTGAAGGACAAGCGCAAGCCCGATTTCAAGAAGTACGCCAAGTCAGCGTCCAGCCGAGGGCCCCGCGATGCATCCGAATCCGTACATCGACGCCGACCTGCAGACGCTGGCCGACAGCGTGCGCCGCTTTGCCGCCGAGCGCGTGGCACCCGGCTTCCTGGCGCGCGACAAGTCGCGTGACCTGGACAGACTGCTGCTGGCCGAGATGGGCGAGCTGGGCTTCATCTGCCCCGAACTGCCGGAACCCTTCGGCGGCCTGGGCATGGGCTGCCTGGCCGCCGGCGTGATCCACGAGGCGATCGCCCGCGCCGACCTGAGCTTCAGCTACCTGAACCTGCTGGCGTCGCTGAACGCGCAGATCCGGTCGAAGTACGGCGCCCCCGCCGTCGTCGGCCCCTGGCTGAAGAAGTTCGGCGTCTGGGCGCCGCCCAACGGCACACCGCCCGAGATCACGGCGCGCCTGACGCGTGAGCTGAACAAGGCACTGGCCACCGCCACGCTGAAGCAGCGCTTCGCCGACCTGGGCGCCGAGCCCGCATCGCTGGACGCGGCGGCCTTTCGCAAGCTGCTGGCCGTCGAGGGCAGGACGCTCGCCGCGCTGATCAAGGACCGCAAGATCGTCGTCGAGTGACGGACCCCGCCATGGTCGACGACATCCTCACCGACACCCGCGGCCGTGTCGCGCTGATCACGCTGAACCGGCCGGCGCAGCTGAACGCGCTGAACGATGCGTTGAGGGACGCACTCGGCGCCGCCCTGTTGCGCTTCGATGCCGACGCCGGCATCGGCGCCATCGTCATCACCGGCGGACCGACAGCCTTCGCACTGAAGGCGGCTGGGCCAGGGCGTCAGGCGTCGGCCATCAGCTCGAAGCCCGACGGCTCGAAGCGCTCGACCCGGCTGCGGCCGCGCTTCTTGGCGCGGTAGCAGGCCATGTCGGCGGCGCGCAGCACGTCGGCCGCGCTGGCAAAGCTGGACTCGGGGCGGCCGTCGCCCACCGCCACCATGCCCACGCTGGCGCCCACGCTGAAGTCCTGGCCTTCCCAGCGCAGCCTGTGCTGCTGCACCGCGCTGCACAGCGCGTCGGCCAGCGTCTGCGCCTGCGGCGGGCAGGCGGGCAGCAGCACCGCGAACTCGTCGCCGCCCAGCCGCGCCACCACGTCGGTCTTGCGCAGCTCGGCCGTCAGCAGCTGGGCGATGTCGCGCAGCAGCGCGTCGCCCGCGGCATGGCCGGCGCTGTCGTTGACCTGCTTGAAGCGGTCCAGGTCGATGAACAGCGCGCAGAACGGCTGTGTCGCGGCGCCGGCCACGGCCGCCTCCAGTTGGCGCTCGAAGGCGGCGCGGTTCAGCAGCCCGGTCAGCGCATCGTGGCTGGCGCGCCAGGTCAGCTTCTCGCGCTGCTCGCGCGCGGCGGTCACGTCCTCGATGGTCCAGATCGTGCCCTGCGTCACGTCGCCAGGCACCACGGCGCGGCCGCGCATGCGGGCCCAGAACACCTGGCCGCTGTGGCGCATCAGCTGCAGCTCGGCATCGAGCACCCCGGGGTCGGTCAGCGCGGCGCGGGCGGTGGCCACCAGGGCGTCGTAGGCCGCGTCGTCGGGGTAGATCATGCGGGTGGACGCACCGATCGCGGCGTCCTTGTCGCAGCGGAAGATGTGGCAGAACTGCCGGCTCACCAGCTCGAAGCGGCCGCTGCGGGTCAGCGCGATGCCCACGTCGGCATGGTCCAGCACCGCCTCCAGCTGCTGCAGCACGGCCTGCACCTCGGTCTGCCGGCGGGCGCGCTGCTCCACCACGCTGCGAAAGGCATGCGCCAGATCGCCGACCTCGCCGCGGTCCTCGGGCCAGGGCTGCAGGGTCTGGCCCTCGTCGTCGAGCAGCGACTCGGCGCGGGCGCGCAGGCGCGAGATCGGCCGCGTGGCCCACCAGCCCAGCACGCCGGCCACCAGGCCGGCGGCCAGGCCGGCACCCAGTGCCGCCGGCAGCGCGGCGCGCCGCGCATCGGCCACCGGCGCCATCGCCACGTCCAGCGGGGCCAGGTGCACGCAGGTCCAGTCGGTGTCGGGGATGGCGGCCATCGAGACCACCATGTCGTCCTGCACCACGGCCACGCCGCGCTGCCGCCCGGGAACGCCGGCGACCGGCATCGCGTGCAGCACGGCGCGCAGCGCCGGCTCGTCGTCGGCGCGGCTCATCACCCGGCGCGGGTCCGGGTGGGCGAGCACGCGGCCGGCGCGGTCGATCACCATGCCCTGCGTGGCGGCCAGCGGCGCCTGGCTGCCGATGCGCTCGAACAGCGCCGTCGAGGTCAGCGCGATCGAGCCGGCCAGCACGCCGATGGGCCGGTTCGGGTCCCGGGCGTCGAACACCGGCGCCGCGATCACCACGATCGGCGCCTTGACCACCCGCCCCCACAGCACGTCGGAGATCACCGGCCGGCGCGTCGCCAGTGCCCGGCGGAAGTAGTCGCGGTCGGCGATGTCGGGCCCGGCCAGCTCGAGCCGGCCGGCTTCGACCCGGGCCAGGGTGCGGCCGTCCAGGCCGGCGACATAGACGGCACGGAACACCGCGCCCAGCGCCGGGCGTTCCTGCAGCAGGCGGCCCATGGTCGCGGGGTCCTGCCAGGCGGCGGCCGGCATCTGCGCAGCCACCGCCGTCAGCAGCCCGCGCAGCACCGCGACCTTGCTGCCCAGCAGCTGCGCCGTGCCCTCGCGGTCGCCGCTGGCCGTGGTCAGCACCATGCGGCGGATGCTCTGCTCGGCGCTGCCCAGCACCACCGTGGTCGTGCCGGCCGCCGACAGCAGGCCGGTCAGCACCGCCAGCAGCACGATGCGCGATTTCAGCGTCACCAGCCAGTGGCGCGGCGCGATGGCCCAACGCGGTGGCGCAGATGTCCAGCGGCGGAGGAACGGGAGGAAGGCGGGCACGTTGTCGGCTTGTGGATCAGGCAGCACAACGCCTGCCACGCCGGCATTCTGGTTCCGGCCGACAGGCGGCATCGGCCAATGAACAGGGCGATTTGGTGGCTGTTTCCGGCGCAATTCGCGGCGCACTGCACCGCGGCCCCGGGTGGCGGCGCGCCTGTCCCGACAATCGGCCCATGGTGCGTCACGAAGCAAAGGCTCGACTGAACCCGCAAGGGCGAAGCGGTG
>CALMIF010000541.1 GCA_937864045.1 uncultured Aquabacterium sp.
TCCTGCTGATCCTGGTGTTCTCGGTGCTGCTGAAGTGGCTGCCCAGCTTCGGCCGTGGCGATGTGGTGCAGATCGGCGCGATGAGCTTCGGCCTGCTGACCTGGGACGGCATCAGGCATCTGCTGCTGCCGGCGTTCACGCTGGCGCTGTTTCCGATGGCCCTGGTGCTGCGCCTGGTGCGCAGCGAGATGCTCGAGGTGCTGCGCACCGACTACATCAAGTTCGCCCGCGCCCGTGGCCTGCCCGACCGCAGCGTCTACTTCGGCCATGCGCTGAAGAACACGCTAGTGCCGGTGATCACCATCGCCGGCCTGCAGCTGGGCGGCATCATCGCCTTCGCCATCATCACCGAGACGGTGTTCCAGTGGCCCGGCATGGGCCTGCTGTTCATCCAGGCGGTGCAGTTCGCCGACATCCCGGTGATGGCCGCCTACCTCTGCCTGATCGCGCTGGTGTTCGTGGTCATCAACCTGGTGGTCGACCTGCTGTACTTCGCGGTCGACCCACGCCTGCGCATCGAGCGCTCCGGAGGCCACTGATGGCCGAGACAAGCACCACCGCCACGGCGCCGATGGGCGCACTGGCCCGCTTCCTCGACGGCGACGTCTGGCACAGCTTCAAGCAGTCGCCCACGGCGATGGTGGCCGCGGTGATCGCGCTCATCTGCGTGGTCTGCGCCGTGTTCGCGCCCTGGCTGGCGCCGCACAACCCGCAGGATGTCGCGTCACTGCAGCTGATGGACGCCCGCCTGCCGCCGGCCTGGGTCGACGAAGGCCAGATGCGCTATCTGCTGGGCACCGATGACCAGGGCCGCGACATCCTCTCGTCGCTGATGTACGGCGCCCGCATCTCGTTGCTGGTCGGCCTGGCGTCGGTGCTGCTGAGCATGGTGATCGGCGTCGGCCTGGGCCTGCTGGCGGGCTTCGTCGGTGGGCGGGTGGACAGCATCATCATGCGCATCTGCGACGTGATGCTGTCGTTCCCGGCCATCCTGGTGGCGCTGCTGATCGACGGCGTGGGTCGGGCGGTCTTTCCGAACGCGCACGAGGCGCTGGCCTTCACCGTGCTGATCCTGGCGATCTCGCTGACCGGCTGGGTGCAGTACGCCCGCATCGTGCGCGGCAGCACCCTGGTCGAGCGCCAGAAGGAATATGTGCAGGCCGCACGGGTGATCGGCGTGTCGCCACTGCGCATCATGCGCCGCCATGTGCTGCCCAACGTGCTGGGGCCGGTGCTGGTGCTGGCGACGATCCAGATCGCCACGGCCATCATCACCGAGGCCACGCTGTCGTTCCTGGGCGTGGGCGTGCCACCCACGTCACCGTCGCTGGGCACGCTGATCCGCATCGGCCAGGACTTCCTGTTCTCGGGCGAATGGTGGATCACCATCTTCCCCGGCCTGGTGCTGGTGATGATCGCCCTGAGCGTGAACCTGCTGGGCGACTGGCTGCGCGATGCGCTGAACCCGAGGCTGAGATGACCCACCCCCGAAGCGCCTTCGGCGCTTCCCCCTCTAGGGGGCGCCGCCAGCAGCCCTGCCAAGCCGGTTCTGCGGCGGCCGCTTGCCAACACCCGGCCGCGCCTCTGGCTTCGCGATGACCACACCTCTGCTTGAAGTGCGACACCTGCGGGTCGAATTTCCGACCCGCCGCGGCACGTTGCGTGCGCTGGACGACGTGTCCTTTTCCATCGCCCCGGGCGAGATCCTCGGCGTGGTCGGCGAGTCCGGCGCCGGCAAGAGCCTGACCGGCGCCGCGATCATCGGCCTGCTGGAACCGCCCGGCCGCGTGGCCGCAGGCCGCATCGTCTTCGCCGGCCAGCGCATCGACGACCTGCCGCCCGAGGCCATGCGCCAGATCCGCGGCAAGCGCATCGGCGCGATCTTCCAGGACCCGCTGACCTCGCTGAACCCGCTCTACACCGTCGGCCGGCAACTGATCGAGACCATTCAGGTGCACCTGGGGCTGGACGGCGCCGCAGCCCGCGAGCGGGCCATCGACCTGCTGCGCAGCACCGGCATTCCGGCGGCCGAGCAGCGCATCGACCAGTTTCCGCACCAGTTCAGCGGCGGCATGCGCCAGCGGGTGGTGATCGCGCTGGCCCTCGCTGCGCAGCCCGAGCTGATCGTCGCCGACGAGCCGACCACCGCGCTGGACGTGTCGATCCAGGCGCAGATCATCAGCCTGCTGAAGAACCTGGCGCGCGAACGCGGCACCGCGGTGATGCTGGTGACGCACGACATGGGCGTGATCGCCGAGACCTGCGACCGCGTGGCGGTGATGTACGCCGGGCGGGTGGTCGAGATCGGCCCGGTGGCGGAGGTGATCCACCGCCCCGCCCACCCTTACACCGCGGGCCTGATGGGCTCGATCCCGGCGATGGACAGTGAACACGAGCGGCTGCTGCAGATCGACGGTGCGATGCCGCGGCTCAATGCCATCCCTGCCGGCTGCGCCTTCAATCCGCGCTGCCCGCGTGCGGCGGACCGCTGCCGCAGCGAACGGCCCGAGTTGCTGCGTGCCGGCGCGACGCAGGCTGCCTGCTGGCTGCACGACGCCAAGGTGGCCGCATGACCGCCCTGGTGGAAGTGGACGACCTGGCCAAGACCTTCGACGTCTCGGCGCCCTGGCTCAACCGCGTCATCGAGCGCCAGCCGCGGCGCTTCGTGCATGCGGTCGACGGTGTCAGCTTCGCGATTGCACGCGGCACCACGCTGGCCCTGGTCGGTGAATCGGGCTGCGGCAAGAGCACGGTGGCACGGCTGCTGGTCGGGCTGTACGGGCCGACGCGGGGGAAGGTGCGCTTCGACGGCAGCGACACCTCCGCCACGCTGGCCGGGCCGGGCGCCCGTGCGCTGCGCAAGCGCATGCAGATGATCTTCCAGGATCCGTATGCCAGCCTGAACCCGCGCTGGACGGTGCGCGACATCGTCGGCGAGCCGCTGCGCGAGCATGGCCTGGCGATGACCGAGGCCGAGCTGGCGGCCAAGGTGGCGGCGCTGCTGGCCCAGGTGGGCATGGCCGCGGCCGACGGGGCGAAGTTCCCGCACCAGTTCAGCGGCGGCCAGCGCCAGCGCATCAGCATCGCCCGCGCGCTGGCCACCGAGCCCGAGTTCCTGGTCTGCGACGAGCCGACCTCGGCGCTGGACGTGTCGGTGCAGGCCCAGGTGCTGAACATCATGAAGGACCTGCAGCGCCAGCGCGGCCTGACCTACCTGTTCATCTCGCACAACCTGGCGGTGGTGCGGCACGTGGCCGACAGCGTGGGCGTGATGTACCTGGGCCGGCTGGTCGAGCTGGCGCCCAAGCGCACGCTGTTCAGCACACCGCGCCATCCGTACACGCGCATGCTGCTCGACGCGATCCCCGACATCGCGATGACCGGCCGCCAGCGCACGCCGGTGCAAGGCGAGGTGCCGAACCCGCTGAATCCGCCCACCGGCTGTGCCTTCCATCCGCGCTGCCCGCATGCGAACGCGCGCTGCAGCAGCGAGCGGCCCGAACTGGTTGACTTCCAGGGCATCCGCATCGCCTGCCATGCGGTGACCGAGGGCCGGATCTAGCTGGGGAGGATCTCGTCGCGGAACAGGTCGGCGACAGTCTCGCGCCGGCGGATCAGCGTGGCGCGGCCGTTGTCGACCATCACCTCGGCCGCGCGCGGGCGGGTGTTGTAGTTGCTGGCCATCGCCATGCCGTAGGCGCCGGCCGACAGCATGGCCAGCACGTCGCCCGGCTGCACGGCCAGCGCACGGTCGCGGCCCAGCCAGTCGCCGGATTCACACACCGGGCCGACGACGTCCCAGGTCAGTGGCGCCTCGGTGCGCTGGTGGCAGGGCGCGATGCCCATCCAGGCCTCGTACATCGCCGGGCGCGCCATGTCGTTCATCGCTGCATCGACGACGCAGAAGTTCTTTTCGGCACCCGGCTTCAGCACCAGGGCCTGGGTCAGCAGCACGCCGGCATTGCCCACCAGCGAGCGGCCCGGCTCCATCAGCACCGTGCGGTGGCCGTGGCCGCGGGCGTCGATGCGCGCCAGCATCTGGCGCACCAGTTCGTCGGCCGCCGGCGGCTGCTCGTCGGTGTAGGTGATGCCCAGGCCGCCACCCAGGTCGATGTGGGCGATGACGATGCCGTCGGCCTCGACCTGCTCGACCAGGTCGAGCAGCCGGTCCAGCGCGTCGAGGTAGGGCGCGATGGTGGTGATCTGCGAGCCGATGTGGCAGTCGATGCCGGCCACGCGGATGCCGGGCAGGGCGGCGGCGCGGTGGTAGACCGCACGCGCCTCATCGTGCGCCACGCCGAACTTGTTGCCCTTCAGGCCAGTGGAGATGTAGGGATGCGTCTGCGCATCGACGTCGGGGTTCACGCGCAGGCTGATCGCCGCGGTCTTGCCCATGCGGCTGGCCACCGCCGACAGCGTTTCCAGCTCGGCCGCGCTCTCGACGTTGAAGCAGTGCACGCCGGCGTCCAGCGCCGCGCGCATCTCGTCGGGCCGCTTGCCCACGCCGGAGAACACGACCTTGCCCGGGTCACCGCCGGCGGCGATCACCCGCGCCAGCTCGCCGGCCGAGACGATGTCGAAGCCCAGGCCCAGGTCGGCGAAGGTCTTCAGCACCGCCAGGCTGCTGTTGGCCTTCATCGCATAGCACAGCAGGTGCGGCCGGCCCGCCAGCGCACGCAGGTAGGCGGCGGCGGCGTCGCGCATCGCGTTGCGCGAATAGACGTACAGCGGCGTGCCGAACTCGGCCGCCAGGTCGGCCAGGCGGGTGCCGTCCAGCCACAGGTCGGCGTCCCGGCGCTGCAGGTGGGGCGCGCCGGGCAGGTTGGTGTCTTGGGTCATTTCGAGGGGGCCGAGGCGGCGCCTGCCGGCACCGGAGCCTGCGGATTCGGCAGCTTCAGCGCGCCCTTCTGGCCGCAGGCGGCCAGGGCGGTGCCGCCCATCAGCAGCACCAGCAGCAGGGTGAAGCGGCTCGCTAAACTCGATCGCAGTTGCATCCCGGGATTCTATCGACCATGACCTCCACCACCCCCGCCGCGCCGGCGCTCACCGACGCCGACTTCCACCGCCTGTCCCAGGCCGTGCTGGCCCAGGTCGAGGCCACGGTCGACCGTTGGCTGGACGACGACGTGGTCGACATCGACAGCCACCGCACCGGCGGCCTGCTGGAGCTGAGCATGCCGGGTGGCAGCAAGATCGTGCTGAACACCCAGCCGCCGCTGCACGAGATCTGGCTGGCGGCGCGGGCTGGCGGCCACCACTACCGTTTCGTCGATGGCGCCTGGCGCGACACGCGCGACGGCAGCGAGTTCTTCGCCGCGCTGTCGCAGCACGCCAGCGCCCAGGCCGGCCTGGCGCTGCGCTTCGACGCGCCGTGATGCCGATGCGCCGCGCCGCGTCCCCAACGCGCGGGTGCGCCAGCTACCTGAAGAGATCCAGGATGCTCTTGCGCTCGGTGTCGCTGGGCGGCTCGGGCAGCTTGTCTTCCAGGCCCACGCTGCCGATGCCACGGCCGGCGGCGAATTCGTCGAACACCCAGTCGCCACCCTGCTGCACCAGGCCCTCGGGCACCTCGGGCGTGGCCACCGGCAGGTTGCGCAGCGCGTGGGCCATGTATTCGATCCACACCGGCAGGGCCAGGCCGCCGCCGGTCTCGCGGTCGCCCAGCTTGCGCGGGTTGTCGTAGCCGATCCACACCACGGCCGCCAGGTTCGGCTGGTAGCCTGCGAACCAGGCGTCCATCGAGTCGTTGGTGGTGCCGGTCTTGCCTGCCAGGTCCAGGCGCTTGAAGGTGGCGTAGACCTTGGCGGCCGTGCCCGACCGGGTGACTTCGCCCATCAGCTGGTTCATCACGAAGGCATTGCGGGCGTCGATGGCGCGCATGCTCTCGTCGATCAGCGGCGGCAGCGTCTGCTGCAGCACCCGGCCCTTGCTGTCGGTGATGCGGGTGATCAGCACCGGGTTGACGCGGTAGCCGCCGTTGGCGAACACGCTGTAGCCGGTGGCCATCTGCAGCGGCGTGACCGAGCCCGCACCCAGCGCCATGGTGAGGTAGGCCGGATGCTTGTCGGCGTCGAAGCCGAAGCGGGTGGTCCACTGTTGCGCGAACTGCACGCCGGTGGAGCGCAGCACGCGGATCGAGACCATGTTCTTGGACTTGGCCAGCGCCGTCTTCAGCGGCATCGGCCCTTCGAACTTGCCGTCGTAGTTCTTCGGCTCCCAGGGCTGGCTGCCGGTGGTGCCGGCGTCGAAGAACAGCGGCGCGTCGTTGACCATGGTGTTGGGCGTGAAGCCCTTTTCCAGCGCGGCCGAGTAGATGAAGGGCTTGAAGCTGGAGCCCGGCTGGCGCCAGGCCTGGGTGACGTGGTTGAACTTGCTCTTGCCGAAGTCGAAGCCGCCGACCAGGGCCCGGATCGCGCCGCTGCGCGGCTCCATCGCCACGAAGGCGCCCTCGACCTCGGGCTGCTGCGTCAGCGTCCACTCGCCAGAACCTTGTGACTTCGCGCCGCGCACGGCGCGCACCACCGCGCCGCGGCGGATCTGCTTCTGCGGCTCGGCGTTGTCGGCCAGGCCGCTGGCCACCGGCTTCAGGCCGTCGCCAGTGACGGTGATGCTCTCGCCCGACTGCAGCACCGCCACCACCTTGCGCGGCGACGCCTCCAGCACCACGGCGGCCTTCAGCTCGTCGTTGTCGGGGTGGTCGGCCAGGGCCTCGGCGATGCGCGTGTCCAGCGTCGCGGCGTCGGCCTGGGCCGGCAGCTCGATGCGGTCCTCGGGGCCGCGGTAGTGCTGGCGGCGCTCGTAGTCGAGCAGCCCGCGGCGCAGCGCACGGTAGGCCACGGCCTGGTCGGCGGCATTCACCGTCACCTGCACGTTCAGGCCGCGGGTGGTGGTCTCGGCGCCGTACTGGCTGTGCACCAGCTGGCGCACGGCTTCGGCCACGTACTCGGCGTGCACCACCGTGTCGGTGGGCGTGCGCAGCTTCAGCGTCTCGGCGCGGGCGGCGCTGGCCTGCTCCTCGGTGATGAAGCCGTTGGCCTCCATGCGGTCGATGATGTACTGCTGGCGCCGCGTGGCCCGTTTGGGGTTGCTGATCGGGTTGTAGGCGCTGGGCGCCTGCGGCAGGCCGGCCAACATCGCCGCCTCGGCCACCGTCAGCTCGGCCAGGCGCTTGCCGAAGTAGATGTCGGCCGCCGCGGCGAAGCCGTAGGCCCGCTGACCCAGGAAGATCTGGTTCATGTAGACCTCCAGGATCTGCGGCTTGGTCAGCTGCCGCTCGATCTTCAGGGCCAGCAGGATCTCGTAGATCTTGCGGGTGAAGGTCTTCTCGGTGGACAGGTAGAAGTTGCGCGCCACCTGCATGGTGATGGTGGAGGCGCCCTGGCTCTTGGCCTTGTTGAACTGCGCCAGCGCCGCGCGCGCCACGCCCAGGTAGTCGACGCCGCTGTGGCGGTAGAAGCGGGCGTCCTCGATCGCCAGCACCGCCTCCTGCATCACCTTCGGAATCTGCGCGATCGGCGTGTAGATGCGGCGTTCCTCGCCGAACTCGCCCAGCAGAACCCCGTCGGCCGACAGCACCCGCAGCGGCAGCTTGGGGCGGTAGTCGGTCAGGCCGCCGATGTCCGGCAGGTTGGGATAGGCCACCGCCAGCGCCACGCCCACCAGCAGCAGCACGCTCAGCACCCCGGCCAGTGCCAGGCCGGCCAGGCCGCCCGCCAGGCGCGCCAGCAGGTGCAGCGGGCCGCGGCGCGGGCGCGCCGAGTGGGCGGCGGGTGGGGCGCTGGAGGAAGCGGCCGGCGCGCGCTCGGGGTCGGTCATGTTGGGCGGCAGTGTAGCGAAGCGACCCGGCCGGCCCACCCCGGCAGGCGTGCACGCCGGCGCTTCCGGCGGCCCGGAAAACGCGTCAAATGAGTCGGTTGGTCACAACGGCAGGGGTGGTTCAAAAGGGTAAATTTCGTTGGGCTACAAAGGCTTTACTGCTAGCATTGAAGTAACTTATTAAGTTCAGATCGCTGGACTGCGCCAACCTCGACCACCCACATTGCCCGCTGGGAGATCCGATCCGTGAGTCTTTTGGACCTGCTGCTGGGCCGCAAGCATGTGCCGATGATGGGGCTGGACATCAGCTCGTCCAGTGCCAAGCTGGTGGAACTGGGCATGTCGGCCACCGGCGATTACGTGCTGGAACGCCTGGCTTCCGAGCCCTTCGAGAAGGGCTGGATCACCGACGGCCAGATCGAGAAGTTCGACGAGGTGGTGGCTGCCGTGCGCAAGCTCATCGACCGCAGCGGCACGCGCACGCGCCAGGTGGTGATGGCGATGCCGCAGTCGGCGGTGATCACCAAGCGCATCATGCTGCCCGCCGGCCTGCGCGACGAGGAGCTGGAGCTGCAGGTCGAGAGCGAGGCCAACCAGTACATCCCGTTCTCGCTGGACGAGGTCAGCCTCGACTTCTGCGTCATCGGCCCCAGCCCCACCTCGGGTGGCGACATCGAGGTGCTGATCGCCGCCAGCCGCAAGGAGCGGGTGCAGGACCGCCAGGGGCTGGCCGAGGCCGCCGGCCTGAAGCCGGTGGTGCTGGACATCGAGAGCCACGCCTCGCTGCTGGCGATGGCGCGCATCGTCGAGTCCCTGCCCAGCGAGGGCCGCGACGCCCTGGTCGCGCTGTTCGAGATCGGTGCCGACACCACCAGCCTGAAGGTGCTGCGTGACGGCGAGATGCTCTATGACCGCGACCAGGCCTTCGGCGGCTCGCAGCTGACCACGCTGATCTCGCGCCAGTACGGCCTGTCGTTCGAGGAGGCCGAGCAGAAAAAGCTGGCCGGCGACCAGCTGGAAGACTACGAATCGCAGGTGCTCGCGCCCTTCGTCGACAGCCTCTCGCAGGAGATCGGCCGTGCGCTGCAGTACTTCTTCACCAGCACGCCGCACCACAAGGTGCACTACGTGATGCTGGCCGGTGGCACGGCCGCGCTGCCCGGGCTGAAGGACCGCGTCACCGAGCTGACCGGCTTCGCCTCGATGGTGGTCAACCCCTTCGAGGGCATGAAGATCGGCAGCCACGTCAAGGAAGCCAAGGTGCGCAAGGAGGCGCCGTCGTACCTGACAGCCTGCGGCCTCGCGATGCGGAGGTTCCTGCAGTGATCCTCATCAACCTGCTGCCGCACCGCGAGGAGCGGCGCAAGCAGCGCAAGCGGGCGTTCTTCGTCGGCCTGGGCGTGTCGGCCGGGGTGGGCCTGCTGCTGGCGGGCATCTGGTACGGCGTCCTGCAGCAGATGACGCAGGCCCAGCAGGCGCGCAACAACTTCCTGCGCGACGAGATCACCAAGCTCGAAGGCCAGATCAAGGACATCGCCACGCTGCGGGCGGACATCGAGAGCCTGAAGGCGCGCCAGGGGGCGGTGGAAGACCTGCAGGTCAACCGCAACCTGCCGGTGCACCTGCTGGACGAACTGGTGCGGCTCACGCCCGAGGGCATCTACCTCAACGGCATCAAGCAGACCGATGGCACGGTGCAGGTCAATGGCGTGGCCCAGACCAACGAGCGGGTGTCCGAGTTCCTGCGCAATGCACAGGTCAACTCGCCCTGGCTCGACCGCATGGAACTGGTCGAGATCAAGGCCGTGAACCTGCCTCCGGCCGCGGGCACGCGCGAGGTGCGGCGCCTGTTCGAGTTCGCGCTGCGCGTGACCCTGAAACAGCCTGGCAGCGCGGCTTCGGCGCCTGCAGGCGCCGCCTCCGGCGCTGCGCCGGGCGGCAAGTCGGCATGAGGACCGAAGGCATGGTGACGAGCAGCCGCCCCGCCAGTGAACTGGGCACCGTCTTCGACCGGGCCCAGTTGCAGTTCAAGGGGCTCAATCCGCAGGAGCCGGGGCAGTGGCCGCTGCTGCCCAAGGCGCTGGCCTGGCTGGGTGCCGGTGCGCTGGCGCTGCTGCTGGGCTGGCTGGTGCTGGTGTCGACGGCGTCCGACGAGCTGCAGGCCGCCCGCAATGTCGAGCCGGGGCTGAAGGACGACTTCCGCGCCAAGCTGGGCCAAGCGGTGAACCTGTCGGAGCTGCGCAAGCAGAAGCAGCAGGTGCAGGAGTACGTGACCCAGCTGGAGCGCCAGCTGCCCGGCAAGGCCGAGATGGATGCGCTGCTGTCGGACATCAACCAGGCGGGCATCGGCCGCGGCCTGCAGTTCGAGCTGTTCCGCCCCGGCCAGGTCGAGATCAAGGACTACTACGCCGTGCTGCCCATCACCTTGCGCGTGACCGGCCGCTTCCACGACATCGGCGCCTTCACCGCCGACGTGGCCAACCTGTCGCGCATCGTCACGCTGCACAACCTGGCCATCGCACCGACCAAGGACGCCGCCGGCAACCTGTCGATGGACGCCGTGGCGCGCACCTACCGCTACCTCGACACCGTCGAGCTGGCCGAGGTGCGCAAGACGCGCGAAGCCGAGGCCAAGCTGAAGGCGCCGCGCAAATGAGCCGCACCGACCACCGCCGCCTGATGCGCCCGGGCCCCGGCCTCGCGGCCCCGCTGCTGCTGGCGGCCCTGCTGGCCGGCTGCGGCGGCGAGCAGCAGGAGCTGCAGGACTGGATGGACCAGCAGCGCCGCGAGGTGCGCCCCAGCGTGCAGCCGCTGGCGCCGCCGAAGAAGTTCAACCCGGTGCCCTACGCCAACGCCCAGCAGGTCGACCCCTTCAGCGCCCAGAAGCTGAGCGTGGCGCTCAAGCAGGAGGCGCGGCAGCCCAATTCCATGCTGGCCGCCGAGATGAACCGGCGCAAGGAGCCGCTCGAAGCCTTTCCGCTGGACGCGATGGCGATGGTGGGCAGCGTGGCCCGGGGCGGCGCGCCCGTGGCCTTGCTGCGCGTGGACAACCTGCTCTACCAGGTCAAGGCCGGCGACCATCTGGGCCAGAATTACGGCCGCGTCATGCGCATCACCGAGACCGAGGTGGTGCTGCGCGAAATCGTGCAGGATGCCGCCGGCGAGTGGATCGAGCGCAATGCCACGCTGCAGCTGCAGGAGCGTGGGCAGGAGGCGGGCAAATGATCCATCCGCGCCAAGAACAGCCGAACGGCACGCAGGAGAGAACCACCATGCCCCAGTGGCGACACCGGATTGCCGCCCTGCTGCTGGCGTGCGCCGCCCCCTTCATCGTGCCCGCGACGGCGCTGGGCCAGGCCGCCACGCCTTCCGCCGCACCCGCCGAGAACAGCATCCAGTCGATCACCAGCACCCAGCAGGCGGGCGCCGAGGTGGTGCGCATCGAGCTGAGCGCGCCGCTGGCCGCGGTGCCCACCGGTTTTGCGGTGCAGACGCCGCCACGCGTGGCGCTGGACCTGCCGGCCGTCGGCAATGCCATGGGCCGCTCGCTGGTCGACATCAACCAGGGCAACCTGCGCAGCGTGGCCATCGCCCAGGCAGGCGAGCGCACGCGCCTGGTGCTGAACCTGCGCCAGTCGTCCAGCTACCGGGCCGAACTGCAGGGCAAGGTGCTGGTGGTGGTGCTGGAGAACAACACGGCGCCCGCCGTGGCCGCCAGCACCGGCGAGGCGGTGCACTTCGCCCAGCCGCAGAACCGCGACCAGCTGCCGCTGCGCGACATCGACTTCCGCCGCGGCCCCGACGGTGCCGGCCGCGTGGTGGTGGCCCTGGCCAGCACCCAAGTGGGCGTGGACATCCGCCAGCAGGGCCAGAGCCTGGTGGTCGAGTTCCTGCGCTCCAGCCTGCCCGAGACCCTGCGCCGCCGCCTGGACGTGGCCGACTTCGGCACGCCGGTGCAGAACATCGCCACCTTCCAGAGTGGCGACCGCGTGCGCATGGTCGTGGAGCCGCGCGGCAACTGGGAGCACAGCGCCTACCAGAGCGACAACCAGTTCGTGCTGGAAGTGCGGCCGATGAAGGTCGACCCGAACAAGCTGACCCAGGGCCCCGGCTTCTCGGGCGAGAAGCTGAGCCTGAACTTCCAGAACATCGAGGTGCGTGCCCTGCTGCAGGTGATTGCCGACTTCACCAACTTCAACGTGGTGACCAGCGACACCGTGACCGGCAACGTCACGCTGCGGCTCAAGGACGTGCCCTGGGACCAGGCCCTGGACATCATCCTGCAGAGCAAGGGCCTGGGCGTGCGCAAGAACGGCAACGTGCTGTGGATCGCGCC
>CALMIF010000542.1 GCA_937864045.1 uncultured Aquabacterium sp.
GCGACCCGCTGGGCAAGGGCTTCCACATCCTGCAGGGCATGATCGCCATCGGCTCGGGCGGCCTCACCGGCAAGGGCTTCATGAGCGGCACGCAGACGCACCTGGAATTCATCCCCGAGCGCACCACCGACTTCATCTTCGCCGCCTTCAGCGAGGAATTCGGCATGGCCGGCGTGGCTGCCCTGGTGCTGGGCTTCTCGGTGCTGATCCTGCGCGGGCTGTGGATCGCCGCCAGCGCGCCGACGGTGTTCTCGCGCCTGCTGGCCGGCGCCATCGCGCTCTCCTTCTTCACCTACGCCTTCGTCAACATGGGCATGGTCAGCGGCATCCTGCCGGTGGTGGGCGTGCCGCTGCCCTTCATCAGCTATGGCGGCACCGCGATGGTCACGCTGGGCGTGGCCCTGGGCATGCTGATGTCGATCGCCCGCAGCCGCGGGCTGATGCAACGATGACCGCGCCAGGTTCAGTCAGTGGCGGGCCGAGCGCCGGGCCGCTCCCAAGCCGGCCCGCGATCCCCTCGGGGGATCGTCCGGCGTTCACGCCGGACGCGGGGCTGCAGTGCGCCGTCGTGGGCATCGGCAACATGGGCCTGGCGATGGCGCTGCGCCTGCGCGACGCCGGCCAGGCGGTGCGGGTGCACGACATCGACCCGGCCCGCCATGCGCTGGCCGAGGCCGGCGGTTGCGTGGCCTGCGCGTCACCGGCCGAGGCGGCCGCCGGCTGCGCGCTGCTGATCGTGGCCGTGGTCGACGCGGCGCAGACCGACGCCGTGCTGTTCGGCGACCAGGGCGCCGCCGCCACGCTGGCGCCCGGCGCCACCGTGATGCTCTGCCCCACCATCGGCCCGGCCGACGTCGAGCGCTTCGCCGCGCGTCTGGCCGTGGCCGGCCTGGCCTGCCTGGACGCACCGATGTCCGGCGGCCCGGTGCGCGCCCGCGACGGCACGATGAGCCTGATGGTCGCCGGCGCCGACGCCGCCTGGCGCACCTGGCAGCCGCTGCTGCAGCACCTGGCCGCGCGCCTGTTCCGCATCGGTGAAACACCCGGCGACGGCGCCCGCACCAAGCTGGTCAACAACCTGCTGGCGGCCATCAACCTGGCCGGCGCGGCCGAGGCCCTGGCGCTGGCGCAGCAGCTGGGGCTGGACGGCGCGCAGACGCTGGCGGTGATCGGCGAGTCCAGCGGCGCCAGCTGGATCGGCGGCGACCGCCTGGCGCGGGCGCTGCAGGGCGACTTCGCGCCGCGCGCCCACACCACGCTGCTCGCCAAGGACTCGACCCTGGCGCTGGCGATGGCGGCGCAAGCCGGCCTGCAGCCGCGGCTGGGCACGGCGGCGGCGGCGCAGTTCCAGGCCGCGCTGGCGGCCGGCTTTGCCGGTGACGACGACGCCCGGCTGCTGAGCCTGCTGCAGCAGCAGTTCGCCGCGGCTGGCCTGCCTGGAAACTAGCCCGGCGCCCAGCCCGGCGCACGCGGCGCAGGTGACGGCGACGTGTCGGCCTGCGCCGGCTCGACCACCTCGACCTGGCTCAGCGGGAAGCGCACCGTGAACAGCGCGCCCGGCCCCATGCCTTGCGCCGCGGCGCTGCCACGCGGCCGGGCATCGGTGATGCTCAGCTCGGCGCCATGCTGCTGGGCGATCTCGTGGACGATGGCCAGGCCCAGGCCGCTGCCGTCCACGTTGGTGCCCAGGGCGCGGTAGAAGGGCTGCAGCACCAGGGCGCGCTCGGCCTCCGGGATGCCGGGGCCGGTGTCCTCCACCTGCAGCACCACCACCTGCCCGAACGGGTCGTGCACCACGCGGGCGGTCACCGCGCCGCCGGCGGGCGTGTACTGCAGCGCGTTGTCGACCAGGTTGCGCACCAGCTCGCGCACCAGGGTGGGCTGGCCCAGCAAGGTGCCGTGCGGGGACTCCCCGGTGCCGTCGTCGGGGCCCTCGTAGCCCAGGTCGATGCGCTTGTCCATGGCCTTGGGCACGAAGTCGCGCACCGTCTCGATCGCCAGCGCCGCCAGGTCCACCGCCTCGGGCGGGCGGGCCTGGGCCTTGGCCTCGGCGCGCGCCATCGACAGCAGCTGGTTGACCATGTGGGCCGCCCGCTCGGTGCTGTGGGCGATGTACTCCAGGCTCTGGCGCAGCGCCTTGGCGTCCTGCTGGCCGGCGTCGATCTCGCGCTGCGCCAGCTCGGCCTGCATCTTCAGGCCCGCCAGCGGCGTCTTCAGCTGGTGCGCGGCGTCGGCCAGGAACTGCTTCTGCGAGGCCATGGACTGGTCCAGCCGCGCCAGCAGGTCGTTGATGGCGCCGACCAGGGGCGCCACCTCCTCGGGCACGTCGCGCTCGGCCAGCGGCGACAGGTCGTGGCTCTCGCGCAGGCGGATGCGCTGCTGCAGCTCGTTCAGCGGCTTGATGCCGCGGGCGAGTGCGAACCACACCAGCAGCACCGCCAGCGGCAGCACCACGAACTGCGGCACGATCACGCCCTTGATGATCTCGGTGGCCAGGCGGGCGCGCTTGTCCAGCGTCTCGGCCACCTGCACCAGCGGCGCAGCCTCGCCCGGCACGCCGGTGGACGGCAGCCACAGGTAGGCCACGCGCACCGCGTCGGCATGCACCGCGTCGTCGCGGTACTTCAGCGTCTGCGCCGCGGCGGCGCTCTCGTCGGGCACCGGCAGCGCCCGGTCACCGGCGATGAACTCGCCGCGTGCGCCCAGCACCTGGAAGTACACCTTGTCGGCATCGTCGGTGCGCAGCACCTCGGTGGCCACCTCGGGCAGGCGCAGGCGGATGGCGCTGGGCCGCTCGGCGCTGCCGGGCACCACCACCACCTGGCGGGCGATGGTGCGGGCCATCTCGGCCAGGTCGCGGTCGAACGGGCGGCTGGCGATGCTCTGCGCCACCAGCCAGGTCAGCGCCACGCTCATCGGCCACAGCAGCAGCAGCGGCGCCAGCATCCAGTCGAGGATCTCGCCGAACAGCGAGCGCTGTTCGCGCGGGGGCGGGGCGTTCATCGCGGCAGGCCCCGGCGCCGGGCCGTCGGCAATGCGCCGCGCAGGCGGGGGGCGCTGGAATCGCGTGGCGGAGGCGTCATGGCTGGCCGCAAGGATAAGGCGCGGCGATGCCGGCTCGCCGGGCCGGAGGCCGCACACGGCACGGCCTGGCCACGGCCCCCCGGGCCGCAGGGTGCCCAGATCTGATCAACACGCCATAATCGATAAATTCGATAGTTGCAGGATGACGAACACACCCGCCCCGCTGCCACCGCCCCCGCCGCCTGACGGCGGGAGCGCGACCATGGTGCGCTGCTGGCCGGCGGCAGCGGTCTCGGCCGGTGCCGCCCTGGTGCTGGGCGGCCTGGCCTGGGAGACCGCGCTGCTGGAGCCGGGCAGCACCTGGCTGGCTGGCGTGCTGGGCGCGGCGGCCACCGTGCTGCCGCTGTGGCTGTGCCGCCGGCTGTGGCGCCAGTCGCACCGCCAGGCGGCGCTGGAACAGCAGGTGCGCGAGCAGGCCCGGCGCCTGCAGCAGCTGGGCCGTGACGAGGAGCTGCTGCGCCGCGCCGAGCAGGTGGCGCAGCTGGGCAGCTTCGACTGGAACCCCGACACCGGCGAGCTGCACTGGTCGGAGCAGCACTTCCGGCTCTGGGGCCATGCACCGGGCGCCCTGGTGCCCGACTACGCCACCTTCCGCGCCAGCATCCACCCCGACGACCTGGGCCCGCTGGAGGCCCGCCTGCAGCATGCCCTGCACACCGGCAGCGGCTACGAGTTCAACCACCGCGTGGTGTGGACCGACGGCACGGTGCGCGAGGTGCTGGCCCGCGGCGACGTGACCCGCGACGCCACCGGTCGCGCGGTGCGCATGGTGGGCACGGTGCAGGACGTGACGCGCCGGCGGGCGGCCGAGCAGCGCCTGCAGCTGCACGAGTTCGTGCTCAACACGATCACCGAGCCGGTCAGCGTGGTCGACGAGCACCTGCGCTACCTGCTGGTCAACCATGCCTGGAGCCGCGCCACCGGCCTGCGCGCCGAGGATGTGATCGGCCGTCGCCCCGAGCCGCTGCTGCAGCGCGTGGCCAGTGCCGAGCGCGACGCGGCCCTGCAGCGCTGCATGGACAGCGGCGAGCCCACGGTGATGCTGGCCGAGCTGGACCTGGAAGGCAGCGGCCGGCGCTGGTGGGAGACGACGATGTTCCCGTTCGCCGACGCCCGCGCCGGACGGCGCGGTGCGGCCCTGGTCTCGCGCGACGTCACGGCCCGCGAGGCGGCCGCGCGGGCGGTGGCTGCCAGCATCGAGCACCTGCGGCTGACGCTGAACGCCACCGGCGACGCGATCTTCGCGTCCGACACCCGCAGCCCGGACGAACCGCTGCTGTTCGTCAACGACCGCATGCTGCAGATGTGGGACATCCCGCCCGAGCATGCCGCCGGCCTGACGCCGGCCAGCGTGATGGCGGCGGCAGGGCGCTACTTCGTCGACCCCGCCCGCGAGAACGCCCGCGTGGCCGAGATCATTGCCGGGCACCAGATCCAGGAAGACCGGGTGACGCTGAACGACGGCCGCGTGCTGCTGCGCCGCTGCATCCCGACCACGCTGCACGGCCGCGAACTGCGGGTCTGGAGCTTCCGCGACATCACCATCGAGGCGCGTGCGCTGGCCGGCCTGCGCACGGTGGAGGCGCAGCAGCGGGCGCTGCTGGCGGCCTTCCCCGGCTACATCGCCTGCCTGTCGAGCGAACACCGCTTCACCTTCGCCAATGCCCGCCTGGCGGCGCTGCTGGGCAGCACGCCGTCCGCCCTGGTCGGCGAGCCGGCCGGCCTGCTGGTGCCGGCCGACAGCCCGCAGCAGCTGGCCCACCGCATCGCCCGGGTGCTCGACGGCGAGGTGCTCAGCTTCGAGCGGACCTTCCCCGCCGCCGGCGACGCACCGGCGGTGCATGTGCTGGTGACCCTGGCGCGCGGCCTGGACCGGCTGGCCGGCCAGATGCAGTGCTACGCCTTCGGCACCGACATCACGCCGCAGAAGCAGACCGAGGCTGCGCTGCTGGCCGCCCGCGACGCCGCCCGGCGCGCCAGCCGCGCCCAGCGCGCCTTCGTCGACCGCATGTCGCACGAGCTGCGCACGCCGCTGCATTCGGTGCTGGGCTTCGCCCGGCTGCTGCAGGACGACCGTGCCGTGCCGCCAGCCCCGTCGCAGCAGGCCCACATCGACCGCATCCTGGCCAGCGGCCAGCAGATGGTGACCCTGATCGACGGCCTGCTGGCCGCCACGCGGGTGGGCGACGAGGCGTCGGGCGACGGCCCAGCCCCGGCCGCGCCCGTGCCGCCGGGGCCGGCGGCGCCGGTGCAGGCCGCCCTGCCGGCGCCGGCCGCACCCGCGGCACAGCCTGCACCGGCCATACCTGCCCCGGCCCCCGGCGCGGCGCTGCCGGTGCTCTACATCGACGACAACCCCGTCAACACCCTGCTGATGGCGGCCATGTTCGAGCGCCTGCCGGGGCTGGTGCTGCGCTGCGAGTCGGACCCGCACCGCGGCCTGGCGCAGGCCCTGGCCGCACCGCCGGCGCTGCTGCTGGTCGACATCCAGATGCCGGGCATGGACGGCTACGAGCTGCTGCAGCGCCTGCGCGCCGCGCCCGCCACGCGTGACGTGCCGGCCATCGCCGTCAGCGCCAACGCGATGCCGCAGGACGTGGCCCGCGGTCGGGCCGCCGGCTTCGCCGAGTACCTGACCAAGCCGCTGGAGCTGCGCCAGCTGCGCCTGGCCCTGCAGGGCGCGCTGCCGGGCTGGTCCGCACCGGCCTGACCGGCCGGACCGGTCGGGACGGCCGGGCTGGCTATGATGGTCGGTTGCCCTCGCCGACCGTCGCCATGCCCCCCCGTGACCCTGCCGCCCTGGCCGCCAACCTGGCCAACCCGTGCCTGCACATCCGCGGCGCCCGCACCCACAACCTGAAGAACATCGACCTCGACATCCCCAAGCATGCGCTGGTGGTGATCACCGGGCTGTCCGGGTCGGGCAAGAGCAGCCTGGCCTTCGACACCCTGTATGCCGAGGGGCAGCGCCGCTACGTCGAGAGCCTGAGTGCCTACGCCCGGCAGTTCCTGCAGCTGATGGACAAGCCCGATGTCGACGTGATCGAGGGCCTGAGCCCGGCGATCAGCATCGAGCAGAAGGCGACCAGCCACAACCCGCGCTCCACCGTCGGCACCGTCACCGAGATCCACGACTACCTGCGCCTGCTGTATGCCCGCGCCGGCACGCCGTTCTGCCCCGACCACGACTTGGCGCTGCAGGCCCAGAGCGTGGGCCAGATGGTCGACACCGTGCTGGCCCTGCCCGAGGACACCAAGC
>CALMIF010000543.1 GCA_937864045.1 uncultured Aquabacterium sp.
TGGGCACCACCGCCACCGGCACCCTGGACAGCGCCAACGCCGGCAGCCGCACCGCGACGGCGCAGTACACCCTGGCCGACGGCAGCGGCCTGGCGGCCAACTACACGCTGGCCGACACCACGCATGCCGTCACCGTCGTGCCCAAGGCGCTGAGCATCAGCGGCAGCAGCGCGGCGAACAAGACCTACGACGGCAGCAGCGCCGCGGCGATCACCCTGGGCACCCTCGCCGGCCTGGTCGGCAGCGAGACCCTGGGCACCACCGCCACCGGCACCCTGGACAGCGCCAACGCCGGCAGCCGCACCGCGACGGCGCAGTACGTCCTGGCCGACGGCAGCGGCCAGGCGGCCAACTACACGCTGGCCGACACTACGCATGCCGTGATCGTGGCACCCAAGCCGCTGACCCTCAGCGGCCTGGGCAGCGTCGGCAAGGTCTACGACGGCAGCACGGTCGCCACCGTCACCGGCACGGCCGCCTTCGGCACCGAGGCCGTGGGCAGCGGCAGCAGCAGCGACGGCAAGGCCTACCTGGGCGATGCGCTCAGCCTGGCCGGCACGGCCGAGGGGCGCTTCGACAGCCGCCATGCCGGTGTGGCCAGCCGGGTCGCCTTCAGCGGCCTGGCCCTGGCCGGCGCCGCCGCCGCCAACTACGTGCTGGTGCCGCATGCCGACGCCACCGACCTAACCATCAGCGCCCGCCCGGTGACGCTGACGCCGTCGGCCGTGACCCGGGTCTACGACGGCCAGGTCGGCTACACCGCGAACGCCGCCGACCTGCAGGGCTTGAGCGCCCAGCTCGGCGTGGCCGGCGACCGCGTCGTCGCCGCCGACCTGCGCTTCGACAGCAAGAACGTGGGCAGCGGCAAGACCGCCACGCTGAACGGCGTCACCATCGACGACGGCAACGGCGGGCGCAACCACGCGCCGACCCTGGCCGCCAACAGCGCCAGCAGCATCACCCGCCTGGCGCAGGCGACCTGGATCGGCGGCGCCAGCGGCAGCTGGTTCGACCCCGCCAACTGGGCCGGTGGCGCCGTGCCCGACCTGTCCAACGTGGCGCAGGTGGTCTTCCCCGCCGGCACGCTGGTGAACTTCGACACCACGGTGCTGGCCCCGGCCCAGGCCGGCCCGGTGGCCATCGACGGCCTGGCCGGCGGCCGGCTGGCGCAATCGGCCGGCACGCTGCAGGTGGGCGCCGGCGGCATCACGCTGGCCGGCCTCGCGCAGACCGGCGGCGGCCTGGCCAGCGCCGGGCCGGTGCAGCTGGAGCTGTTCAGCCAGCAGGGCGGCAGCACCATGCTGGCCGGCCCGCTGCGGGTGACCCGCAGCTTCAGCCAGACCGGCGGCACGCTGGCCGGCACCGGTGTCGGCGCGCCCATCAACATCACGCAGGCGGACGGCACGCTGGCCTGGACCGACATCCGCAGCAGCGGTGACCTGGTGGTGCAGGCGCCGCAGGGCAGCATCGCGGCCGGCGCCAGCGTGGTGGCCGGCAACCTGCTGGCCGATGCCGGCGGCGCCATCACCTTCGGCAGCACGCGTGTGGCCGGCGATCTGCGCAGCACCACCCGCGGCGCGGGCACGGCCGGGGGTGTCAGCCAGTCCGGTGTGATCGAGGTCGGCGGCACGACGCAGTTCGTCGCCAGCGGCGGCACCGACCAGGACGCCCGGCTGGACAATCCGGCCAACCGCTTCGGCGGCACGGTGAGCTTCAGCCGCACCGATGGCGGCAGCTGGCGCAACCTGGCCCTGGCCGCTGCCGGCAACCTGGCGGTGGCATTCGACGCCGACGGCCAGGTCAACCTCGGCGCCGGCGGCGATCTCACGGTCGCCGGCAACGCCGGCAGCCTGACGACGGCCAGCGGCGGCAGCACCACCTTCGGCCCCACCACCGTCAGCGGCGACCTGCGCAGCAGCAGCGGTGGCGACATCACGCAGACTGGCCCGCTGCGTGTGGGCGGCAGCACGCTGCTCGGCAGCGGCGGCAACATCACGCTGGCCGACCCGGCCAATCACTTCGCCGGCACCGTCACCGCCAGCGGGCGCGACATCTCGCTGGCCGCAGCCAACGGCCTGAGCGCGGTCATCGACGCCAGCGGCCGCGCCACGCTCGACGCGGGTGGCGACCTCACGGTCGCCGGCAGCGCCGCCAGCCTGGCCACGACCAGCGGCGGCCGCACGACCTTCGGCCCCACCACCGTCAGCGGCGACTTGCGCAGCAGCAGTGGTGGCGACATCACGCAGACCGGCCCGCTGCGCGTGGGCGGCAGCACGACCCTGGCCAGCGGCAACGGCAACGTCACGCTGGCCGACCCGGCCAACGACTTCGTCGGCACTGTCACTGCCAGCGGCCGCGACATCAGCCTGGCCGATGCCAATGCCCTGGCCCTGGTGCTCGACGCCAGCGGCCAGGCCACGGTCAGCGCCGGTGGCAACCTGGCGCTGTCCGGCAACGCCGGCAGGCTGGGCACGACCAGCGGCGGGACCACGAGCTTCGGCCCCACCACGGTCAGCGGCGACCTGCGCAGCAGTGCGGGCGGCGACATCAGCCAGACCGGCCCGCTGCATGTGGGCGGGGGCACGACGCTCGCCAGCGGCAACGGCAACGTCACGCTGGCCGACCCGGCGAATCACTTCGGCGGCACCGTCACTGCCAGCGGGCGCGACATCACGCTGGCCGCGGCCAATGGCCTGAGTGCGGTGATCGACGCCAGCGGCCGCGCCACGCTCGGTGCCGGCGGCGACCTCACGGTCGCCGGCAGCGCGGGCAGCCTGACGACGGCCAGCGTTGGCAGCACCACCTTCGGCCCCACCACGGTCAGCGGCGACCTGCGCAGCAGCAGCGGCGGCGACATCACGCAGACCGGCCCGCTGCGCGTGGGCGGCAGCACGACGCTGGCCAGCGGCAACGGCAACGTCACGCTGGCCGATCCGGCCAATCACTTCGCCGGCACCGTCACCGCCAGCGGGCGCGACATCACGCTGGCCGCAGCCAACGGCCTGAGTGCGGTCATCGACGCCAGCGGCCGCGCCACGCTCGACGCGGGTGGTGACCTCACGGTCGCCGGCAGCGCCGCCAGCCTGGCCACGACCAGCGGCGGCCGCACGAGCTTCGGCCCCACCACCGTCAGCGGCGACCTGCGCAGCACCAGCGGCGGCGACATCACGCAGACCGGCCCGCTGCGCGTGGGCGGCAGCACGCAGCTCGGCAGCGGCGGCGACGTCATGCTGGCGATGCCGGGCAACGACTTCGTCGGTGCGGTGTCGGTCACGGGTGGCAACGTCAACCTGGCCGATGCCAACGGCCTGACGCTGGCGACCCTGCTGGCCCGCGGCGACCTGCGGCTGACCAGCCACGGTGCGCTGACCCTGGGCACCGTCAGCGTGGGCGGCGCACTGTTCGCCGACAGCGGCGACGGCGACATCACCCAGACCGGCCCCCTGCAGCTGGGCGGCTTCGCCACCCTGGTCGCCGGCCTGGGCCAGGTGGTGCTGACCGACCCGGGCAACCGCCTGCCGCTGGGCAGCCGGATCGAGGCCAGCCGCTACACCCTGGCCGGCGACGCCCGCCGCACCAGCGACGAGGCCAGCGCCAAGGCGGTGGCCGGCCAGTCGGCGGCGGTGGCAGACAGTGCAGGGAGCACCCCGGCGGCCACGCCACCCCAGCCGCTGGCCTTGAGTCCGGCGCCAGCGACCAGCCCGTCCACGGTGGTGGCATCGGCCGACGTCGGCACGGCGACGGCCGCCGCCACGTCGACCGGCACCAGCAGTTCCAGCAGCAGCAGCGCAGCGACAGCGGCACCCGGCGCCAACAGCGCCGGGGTGCAGATCGTGGTGCAAGCGGCGGCAGACACGGCGTCCGGCGTGATGGCCGCGGTGTCGCTGCCCAAGGGCACCGCGACGGCGGGCGTCGGTTTCTCGTTCGAGCTGCCCGAGTCGGTGCGCGCCCTCGTCCAGGACGGCGACACCGCCAGGGTCAGCCTGCCCAGCGGCGCGGCGCTGCAGCCCTGGCTGCGCTTCGATGCCAACACCCTGCGCTTCGACGCGACGGCCGTGCCGGATGGCGCCTTCCCGCTGCAGGTGGTGGTCAGCGTGGGCGGACAGCGGGTGCTGGTGGTGATCTCCGAGCGCAACGATTGATGGGCTTCCGCACGGTCGATACAAAACGAAAAGCACCGCAACTGCAGCGAGACCCGCCGGCACGGCCCGGCGGCCACCATGGCGTCCTCCCCAACGAACCAAGGACGGACCCCATGAAGACCTGGATCAAGCGCACCCTGATCGCCACCGCCAGCGCGGCCCTGCTGCTGGGCGGCCTGACCGCCTGCGGCGGCCACGGCGGACGCCACGGCCCCGACGGTGGCTGGAACGAAGCGCGCATCACCGAGATGCGCGGCAAGGCCATCGAGCGCATCGGCAGCAAGCTGGAGCTCGATGCCGCCCAGAAGGCCAAGCTGGAAACCCTGGCCGACGCGCTGCTCGCCCAGCGCCAGGCCCTGCGCGGCGGCATGAGCGGCAGCCCGCGTGACGCGCTGAAGCCGCTGATCGCCGGCGAGAAGTTCGACCGCGCCCAGGCCCAGGCCCTGCTGCAGGCCAAGACCGCCGCCGTGCAGGGCCAGGGGCCGAAGGTGGTGGAGGCGCTGGCCGACTTCTACGACAGCCTGAAGCCGGCGCAGCAGGCGCAGGTGCGCGCCATGCTGGACAAGCGCGGCCACGGCTGGAGTCATTGGAACGGGCGCGGCTGATCGACGGTCGGGGCACGGGCCCGCTGACAATCGCGCCATGCCCCGCATCCTGCTGATCGACGACGACGCCGAACTCGGTGCGCCCCTGGCCGCGTACTTCCGCCGCTTTGAGCTGTCGCTGGAACAGGCGCTGCGGCCCAGCGAGGGCCTGGCCCGGCTGAAGGACGGCGGCTTCGACGCGGTGCTGCTCGACGTGATGCTGCCCGAGATGGACGGCTTCGCGCTGTGCCGCTTGATCCGCCGCACCACCGGCCCGATGAGCGACATCCCGATCCTGATGCTGACCGCGCGCGGCGACGTGATGGACCGGGTGGTCGGCCTGGAGCTGGGCGCCGACGACTACCTCCCCAAGCCCTTCGAGCCGCGTGAGCTGGTGGCGCGGCTGCAGACGGTGCTGCGGCGCCAGCGGCAGCCCGTGGCACCGGCGCCAGCCGAGCCGTCGCCCGAGCTGCTGCGCTTCGACGGCCTGGTCATCGACACCGCACGGCGCAGCGTCAGCCGCCAAGGCGAGGACGTGGCGCTGACCGGCACCGAGTACGAGCTGCTGCTGCTGCTCGCCCGCGACCCCGGCCGGGTGCTCAGCCGCGACGACATCCTGAACCGCCTGCGCGGCCACGAGGCCGATCTCTACACCCGGGCGGTGGACATCGTGGTCAGCCGGCTGCGCAGGAAGCTGGAGCCGCTGGACGCGATCAAGACCCTGCGCAACGCCGGCTACACGCTGGCGCTGCCGCGGCTGGCGTGACGGCCGGCCCCCCACCGGGCAGCCGGCGCGCCCGGTTGCTGGCGCTGTCGCCGGGCCGCTCGGTCAAGCGCCGGCTGGTGCTGATGTTCCTGCTGCTGGCCATGTTGATGGCCGGCGTGTTCGCCATCGGCGCGCAGCGCGCCTTCAGCATCGGCTGGCGTGAGGCGGCGCGGCCGCTGCTGCAGGACTACGTCGATCGGCTGGCGGCCGACATCGCCGGCGGCGACGACTCGCCACCCAGCATCACCCGCGCCCAGGCCCTGGTGGCGCGGCTGCCGATCACCGTGCGCATCACCGGGCCGCAGGTGAACTGGACCTCGCATCCGGCGCAGGCCGACGACGACCGGCATGGCCGCGACGGGCACGACCGCCGCGCGCCGCCTTGGTCCGGACTGGGCCGGCGCGACGCCGGCCTGCTCGACGACCGGCAGGACTGGACGCCCCTGCTCGAACGCCGCACCGCCGACGGCCACCACATCCGCTTCGGCATGAACCGCGAGGCGTTCGAGCGCCGGCCGCGGCTCTTCGGCGCCGCGCTGGCCGCCCTGCTGGTGATCACGCTGGGCGCCTACCTGTACGTGCGGCGGCTGCTGCGGCCGCTGGACGCGATCGGCGCCGGCGCGCAGCGCTTCGGTGCGGGCGATTTCGCCCAGCCGATTGCCGTGCCCCACCCCGACCGGCCCGACGAGCTGGGCCGGCTGGCGATCACGGTCAACACCATGGGCCAGCGCATCGCCGGCATGCTGGAAGCCAAGCGTGCCCTGCTGCTGGCCATCAGCCACGAACTGCGCAGCCCGCTGACCCGCGCCCGCCTGCATGCCGAGCTGCTGCCCGAGGACGGCGCGGCCGCCGAACAACGTGCCGCCCTGCTGCGCAACCTGCAGGAAATGGCCGACCTGGTGAGCGACCTGCTGGAAAGCGAACGCCTGGCCGGCCGCCATGCCGCGCTGCAGCGCGAGCCCACCGACCTGGCCGCGCTGGCGCGCCAGGTGATCGCCGATCTGCAGCCGCGCCATGCCACGGCGTCGGCGGTGCAACTGCGGGTCGCCGAACGGCTGCCCATGGTCACCGTCGACGCCGCCCGCATCCGCCTGCTGCTGCGCAACCTGCTGGACAACGCCCTGCGTCACGGTGCCGGCGCGCCGCAGCCGCCGCAGTTGTGCATCACCACCGCCGCTGACCGCAGCGCGACGATCAGCGTGCGCGACCATGGCCCCGGCGTGCCCGACGAGCAACTGGCCCAGCTGGCCGAAGCCTTCCACCGCCCCGACAGTGCCCGCACCCGTGCGGCCGGCGGCGTCGGCCTGGGCCTGTACCTGTGCCGGCTGGTGGCCGAAGCCCATGGTGGAACGCTGCAACTGCGCCACGCACGCCCCGGCCTGGAGGCCGCGGTCACGCTGCCGGGCGCGGTGGCACATCAGGCCCTGTGAGACTCAGTGAGGCCCTGTCAGGCCCCGTGCGTCAGGCCTGCGCCGCGTCGATCTTCTGCATCAGGAACTTGCTGATCCCGTCCGGGTAGCCGTCGATCCGCGCCAGCACGGCATAGCCAAGCCGGCGGTAGTAGTCCGGCGCCTGGAAGCTCAACGTGGTGAGGTAGAAGGTGCCGCAGCCGCGCTGCCGCGCGAGGGCTTCGAAATCGCGCAGCAGGCGCGTGCCGACACCGTGGCCGCGCCGGGCTGCATCGACCCACAGCTGCTGCAGCTCGCAGCAGCCGCCCCAGGTGCGGCCGACGGCGCCACCGACCAGCCGGCCGGCCGCATCCTCGGCAAACGCGGCCAGCGGACGCACATCGCGAAGCCCCGGCGCGGCGGCCAGGTTGTGGCTGTCCAGCCCGGCGTCCACCGCCGCCACCCTGTCGTCCGGCGGGTTGTTGCTGGTGCCGAAGCGCAGTGCGGGCGGCGCGGTCGCGGACATCCTCAGAACCGGACGTGGCTGGTCATCACGCGGCCCCGCACCGTGCGCCAGGCGCCGCACACGACACCAGGAACACGCAGCAGCAGGGCCGGACGGCATGGCGCATGGTGAGGGCTGGACGATGATCCGGGCGGGGAGCTTGCATGGCGCATCCACGGTGAACGGCAGCAGCACTGTCGCATGGCGCCTGCGGCATCGGCAAGTGGCCTCCAACCCACGCCAGCGGCGGCCTGCTGCGCCGGCACCCGGGCCGGGCGCCGTGCCGATGGCTTGCTCGCTCAGCCCGCACGCACCAAACCCGTGATCGTGCACACCACTTCGGCGCGCGCACTCCGGCACGGGCGCAGGCGGTGTCAGGCCGTCCAGCAGCAGGCCTTGCCTGGTCGCACTTTGGCACGCTTCATGCGTCCGCCGGCGGCATCGCATCCGACACACACGAGGACACTGCATGAAGCGCAGACATCTGCTGGCGGTGGGCGCCGCATCGGCGCTGGGCACGCCGCAATGGGCGGGCGCACAGGCCGCATGGCCCGCCCGCGGCCCCATCCGGCTGATCGCCCAGTACCCGCCCGGCGGCCTGGTGGACACGGTGGCGCGGCTGCTCGGCCCGCACCTGTCGCAGGCGCTGGGCCAGACGGTGGTGGTGGAGAACCGCCCCGGCGCCGGCGGGCTGATCGGCACCGACTTCGCCGCCAAGCAGCCGGCCGACGGCTACACGCTGCTGGTGAGCCATGCCTAGGTGCACATCTACGCCGCGGCCACCCGCAGCAGCATGCCCTTCGACCCGGTGGCCGACTTCACCCACATGGGCATGCTGGTGGAGGCGCCGATGCTGCTGCTGGTGCGCTCGGCGTCGCCCTACACCACGCTGGCGCAGTACGTGGCCGCGGCCAGGACCAAGCCGGTGCGCTACGGCTCGTCGGGCATCGGCAGCGCCAACCACCTGTACGGCGAACTGCTCAAGCTCGAAGGCCAGGCGCCCGAGCACGACCACGTGCCCTACCAGGGCAGCGCGCCCGCCATGCAGGACCTGCTGGGCGGCCAGATCGACGGCCTGTTCGACCCCGTCACCACCAACGTGGCCGCGCTGAAGGCCGGTGCCATCCGCGCGCTGGCCGTGTCCACGCCACAGCGGCTGCCGGCCCTGCCCAACATCCCCACCTTCGCCGAGCAGGGCTTCGGCTCGCTCACCGGTTCGCAATGGCTGGGGCTGTCGGGGCCCAGGAACCTGCCGGCACCGGTGGCGCAGCGCATCGGCGCCCTGATCCCCGAACTGCTGGCCAAGCCCGACGTGGCGGCCCGGCTCGACGAGATCCAGACCCTGCCCCGCAAGACCCCGGTGCTGGGCGACGACTTCGTCCGGCTGATCCGCCAGCAGATCGGCACCTGGAGCGCGGTGGCCAAGAAGGCCAAGGTGGAGGTGATCGTCTGACCCCGGGCAGAATGCCCACGGGCCGCCTCGTTCCATGCAGGCGGCGGGCCGAGCGCCGGGCCGCCCCAAGCCGGCCCGCCATCCCCCTGGGCGAGGGGCACACATGACCGAAGTCGACTTCCACGCCATCACGGCCTACCAGCGCTACAAGCTGATGGCCAGCCTGATCGTGCCGCGGCCGGTGGCCCTGGTGACCACGCTGGGCGCGAACGGCGTGGTCAATGCGGCGCCGTTCTCGATGTTCAACATGGTGGGCGAGGAGCCGCCGCTGGTGATGCTGAGCCTGAACCGCCTGTTGGACGGCCGGCTCAAGGACACCGCGGCCAACATCCTGCACAACGGCGAGTTCGTGGTGCATGTGTGCGACGAGGCCATCGGCAAGCAGATGCACGACTGCGGGCAGCCCTTCGGACCCGAGGTCAGCGAGCTGCAGGCCGTGGGCCTGACCGCGGTGCCGTCGCAGACGGTGCGGCCGCCGCGCATCGGGGAGGCACCGGTGGCCTTCGAGTGCGTGCTGCACGAGACGCTGGAGACCGACAGCCGCTACGTCTTCTTCGGCCGCGTGCAGTGGATGGCCGCGCGCCCCGGCCTGGTGGACACCAGCGCCTGGCGCGTGAACCTGCAGAGCTATGCGCCGGTGGCGCGCTTCGGCGCCAGCTTCTACATCCGCTGCGGCGACCGCTTCGCGATGGCCGACGCGGCCGGGCAGCCCGCCAGCAGCGAGACCTCGATCGACCGGCTGTAGCCGCCCGCGGTGCCGGGCCGCGGGCGGCGCTGCCCGGGTCAGCCTTGCCAGGCCGCCTCGTAGCCCGCTTGCCCCGGCAGCAGCACGCCGCTGATCTTGCCGTCGTCGCCGAAGGTCACGCGCGGGTGCACCGGCGGCAGCTTGGTCTGCGCGGCGGCATGGGCCAGCAGGTCGGCGGCAGAGGCGAACGGCACCAGTGCCTTGACCACGCTGACGGTGGCGAACTCCATCTGGAACTCGCCCTGCTTGCGTGCGGCCAGGGCGGCGGCCGGGTTGACCCAGGCCAGCGTGGTGGTCTCGCCGGCATCGACCTCGGGCACCTGGCCGGCGGGCGCGCGGGCCACGACGAACAGCGTGTCGAAGCGCTTGGGCAGGCCGGCGGGTGTCACCCAGCGGTCGAAGGGCAGCAGGCAGCTGGTGGCCAGCGGCAGGCCCAGTTCAGCCGCCAGCGCAGCCATCGGCGTGCCGGCGTGCAGCCGGGCGCGCAGCGCGGCCCAGCCGTCGGCCGGCAGGTGATCGTCGGGCGCACCCAGCCACAGGCCGCATTCCTCGAAGCATTCACGCAGGCCGGCCACGGCGAAAGCGACGGCCTGGTCGCCGACGCCGGTGACGGCACCGATGCGCTGGCGCAGGCCGTCCCGCGGCTCGTCGATGCGCGCCAGGTGGGCGGCGTCGCCGTCGGCGGCATCCACCGCGCCGCCCGGGAAGACATAGGCGCCGGGCATGAAGCTGGCCTGCATCGACCGGCGCACCATCAGCACTTCCATGCCGACACTGCCGTCGCGCACGATCAGCGTGGTGGCGGCCAGGCGCGGGGTGACGGTGGGCGGCGGGGTGAAGGGCATGGCGTGTCTCCGGTGCTGTGGTTGTGGCGCGGGTCAGTGAAAGCGGCCGCTCTGGTGCAGGCGGCGGTGCATCTGGCGCGCCGCCGGCAGCCAGCCCAGCCGCGCCCAGCGCCACCAGTTGAGCAGGCCGCGCAGCCACTCGTCAGCCGCATAGGCGACCCACACGCCCACCAGGCCCCAGCCCAGCTGCACGCCCAGCAGCCAGCTGCCGCCGGCCATCACCACGGCGAACGACACCGCGCCCGCCTGCACCGGGTAGCGCGCATCACCCGCCGCCCGCAGCGCATTGACCAGCACCAGGTTGAAGGTGCGGCCGGTCTCCAGCGCGATGGTCAGCCACAGCAGCAGGGCCCCGGTGGCGATGATCTGCGCATCGGCGGTGAACCAGCCCATCAGCCAGCGCCCGGCCAGC
>CALMIF010000544.1 GCA_937864045.1 uncultured Aquabacterium sp.
GCGGGGTCGTCAGGGCGCGTCGAGCGGGCGTGAGTGATTCGTTCACAGGTTCTCACTCCCGGGCGAGGCGTGGCTCGTCGTCCGCCAGCGCGCGCATCAGTTGCATCAGGGTCGTCGGGCCGGTCAGGCCGTCGGGGTTCAGGCCCACGCTGAGCTGGAACGCCGCCACGCGACCGCGCAGGCCGGCGTCATAGTCGACGGCCAAGCCAGCGACGCCTGGCACGGCATCGGCCGCCGCGGGCCGCGGTGCCACGCGGTCGAGCGCCCGCTGCAGCGCCGCCACCGCCGGGCCACTGGCACCCGGGCCCAGCCCCGCGCTGGCACCGGCCAGGGCCGGGTCGACACGCTCGGGCAGGCGCCACAGCGTCAGCAGCTCGCCGCGCCACAGGGCCGCCAGTTCGGCAGTGGGCAAGGTCCAGCGGCGGGTGCCCGACGCCAGCACCGCATGCGCTGTCCCCAGCGCCACCAGGCGGGCATGGGCCGTGCGGCCGGCGCCATCGGCCAGCGCCAGCACCACCGGCCGGTCGAGCTGGCGCAGCAGCGGCAGGCTGCCGGCACGGTGGCGCCAGCAGGCCAGGCCCAGCACGGGTGCCTGGCCGCAGCCGCCGCCGGTGGGCAAGGCCACACCCCAGGCCCCGGCCAGCTCGCGCAGCGCCGCCGATTCGTCACCGGCCAGCGCCGACCAGTCGCGGCCGGCATCGAACGCGGGCGCCGCAGCCGGCGCGGCCACTGCGGAAGCGGCCGACGCCGGGGCAGCGGCGGGTGCCGGCGCTGCGGCCGCCGCGTCGACCGCAGGCACCACCGACGCCGACGCGGCAGACGCCACCGCCACGGCCGGCCGGGCCGACGCCGCCACGGCCACGCCGTCGGCGGCCTGCAGCGTGGCCGCCCGGGGCCACAGCAGCGCCGCCGCCACGCCGAGGCCGGCGGCCGCTGCGGCCAGCAGCGCCACCCGGCCCGCACCCGGCGCCGCTGCCGCTCCCGACGCCCGGCCCCCGAACGCTTCGCGCGCCGCCCGCTCCAGGATGCGCAGGTCGACCGCGGGTCGGCCCTCGGCATAGGCGCCCAGCAGCGCCCGGTCGCACAGCAGGTTGATGCGGCGGGGCACGCCACCGGTCAGGCCATGCACGCGGCGCAGCACCCGCGGCCCGAACGGGCCGGGCCCGGCCAGGCCGGCCACCGCCAGCCGGTGGGCGACGTAGGCGGCGGTGCCGGCCTCGTCCAGCGCCTGCAGGTGGTCGCGGGCGATCACCCGCTGCGCCAGCTGCTCCATGCCGGGCGCGGCCACCATGTCGCGCAGCTCGGGCTGGCCGATCAGCACGATCTGCAGCAGCTTGCGCTCATGCGTCTCCAGGTTGGTCAGCAGGCGCAGCTGCTCCAGCACGTCAGCGGCCAGGTGCTGGGCCTCGTCGATGATCAGCAGGCACTGCGCACCGCGGGCATGGGCGTCGAGCAGGTGGCGGTTCAGCGCGTCGACCCAGGTCTTGACCGTGGCCACCGCCGGGTCGGGCACGGCGATGCCGAACTCCTCGGCGATGGTCTGCAGCAGCTCGCCCACGCTGAGCTTGGGGTTGACGATGTAGCCGACCTGGCAGCCCGCGGGCACCTGCTCCAGGAAGCAGCGGCAGACGGTGGTCTTGCCGGCGCCGATCTCGCCGGTCAGCAGCACGAAGCCGCCGCCGGCCTGCACGCCGTAGAGCAGGTGGGCCAGTGCCTCGCGGTGGCGCTCGCTCATGTAGAGGTAGCGCGGGTCGGGCGCGATCGAGAACGGCGCGTGCTTCAGCCCGAAGAACGACAGATACATGGCCGGCAGGATAGCCGGCACCGCAGGCCCGCCTGACGCGCCACGCCGCGTCAGCCCGTGAAAACCCCGGGTGCACCTGCCCCCGGATTAGGCAGACGGCTCGAAACCGGCTGCCTACACTGCAGCCGGCAGTGCATGGCACCAACCAGTGCGCCGCCAGCCCCCACTCCCAGGATCCCAGGAGCCCCCATGGTCAAGAAACTTCAGAAGATGGCCGAGAAGAAGGCCGCCGCGCCCGCCGGCCTGCTCGACAGCCAGCTGGCGCAAACCGTCAAGGACTCGGCGCAGCAGATCTGGCTGGCCGGCCTGGGTGCCTTTGCCAAGGCCCAGGGCGAAGGCGGCAAGGTCTTCGACACCCTGATCAAGGAAGGCGTGAGCCTGCAGCGCAAGACGCAGGCCGCCGCCGAGGAAAAGCTGGGCGACGTGGCCGGGCGCATGTCGGCCATGGCCGGCGAGGTCGGCAGCAAGGCCAATGCGCAGTGGGACAAGCTGGAGTCGATCTTCGAGGAGCGCACTGCTCGGGCCCTCGGCCGCCTGGGCGTGCCCAGCGCCAAGGACCTGGCGGCCCTGGTCGAACGCGTGGCCGCGCTGGAGGCTGCGCTGGCGGCCCAGGGTGGCAAGCCGGTGGCCGCCAAGCGCAACATCTCGAAGGCCAACCTGCTCAAGGCCGCCCCGCCGCCGGCCGCTGAACCAGCCCGGAAGACCGCGGCGAGGAAGGCCAGCCGCAAGAAGGCGGCACCGGCCGCCGACGCGGCCTAAGCCAGGTAGCGCGCTTCGAGGTGCGCCCGGTAGTGCGCCGGGTTCAGCACCTCGCCGCTGGCGCGCTGCGCCAGTTCGTCGGTCGGCCAGCGGCTGGCCTGCTGCCAGATGTTCGCCTGCAGCCAGCCGAACACCGGTGACAGCTGGCCGGCGGCAATCGACGCATCCAGCCCCGGCAGGTCACGCCGCATGGTGGCGAACCACTGCGCGGCGTACATCGCGCCCAGCGTGTAGCAGGGGAAGTAGCCGAACATCGCCTCGGGCCAGTGCACGTCCTGCATCGGCCCGTCGGCAAAGTTGCCGCGCGTGTCCTGGCCCAGCAGCGCGGCCATGCCGGCATCCCACAGCGGCGGGATGTCCGCGGCCTCGATCTCGCCCTCGATCAGCCGGCGCTCGATGTCGTAGCGCAGCATCACGTGGGCGGCATAGGTCACCTCGTCGGCATCGACGCGGATCAGCCCCGGCTTCACCCGCGTGACCAGGCGGCGCAGGTTTTCGGGCTCGAAGGCCGGCTGGTCGCCGAAGGCCGCGGCGATCAGCGGCGCCAGTGTCGCCAGGAAGCCCGGGTGCCGGCCCAGCTGCATCTCGAAGCTCAGGCTCTGGCTCTCGTGGATGCCCATCGAACGCGCCAGCGACACGGGCTGGCCCAGCCAGGCGCGGGGGCGGCCCTGCTCGTAGCGGCCGTGGCCGGTCTCGTGGATGGCGCCGAGCAGGCTGGTGATGAATTCGCCCGTTTCGTAGCGCGTGGTCAGGCGCACATCCTCGGGCACGCCGCCGGCAAACGGATGGGTGCTGACGTCGATGCGGCCCTGGCTGAAGTCGAAGCCCAGCATCTCCATCACCTGCAGGCACAGCTTGCGCTGCGCCTCGACCGGGAACGGCCCCTGCGGCTGCAGCACCACCTCGCCCTGCTGGCGCGCCTGCACCTGCTGCACCAGGCCGGGCAGCCAGCCGCGCAGGTCGGCGAACAGCGGGTCGAGCCGGGCGCAGCGCATGCCGAGCTCGAAGCGGTCGAGCATCGTGTCGTAGGGCCGCAGGCCCAGCTGCTGCGACAGGTGCTGCGCCTGCTCGCGTGCCGTGGCCACCACCGCCTCGAAGTTGACGAGAAAGCCGGCCCAGTCATTGGCCGGGCGCTGGCGGCGCCAGGCATGCTCGCAGCGCGCCGTGGCGAGCTGGCTGCGCTGCACCAGGTCCTCGGGCAAGGCATTGGCGGCGCGCCATTCGCGGCCCATCTCGCGCAGGTTGGCGCGCTGGAAGTCGTCCAGCGGCTCGTCGGCCGCATCGGCCAGCGCCTGGGCCAGCGCGGGGTCGGTGCGGTGCTGGTGCATCAGCGCGGCCAGCTCGCCCAGGGCCGCGGCGCGGGCCTGGGCGCCGCCGGGCGGCATCATCGCCGCCTGGTCCCAGTAGGCGATGCTGTGCAGGTGGTCCAGGTGGTGCAGGCGCTCGAAGTTGCGGGCCAGGCGGGCATAGGCGGGCGCGGCGACCGGGGCAGTGGCAGTGACCATGGTGGAGGGGCGAGATAGCGCCGGTGGTGCGATGGCCGGATTCTGCGGGCCGCCCGGCCCGCGAGGCACGCCTGGCGCCCCACCCAAAGGAGTGGCCGGCGGGTGGTCTGGCTGCCGCTCAGCCCGGCGCGCCGGGGAACAGCCACAGCAGGGCGGCCGTCATCACCAGGTAGCGCAGGAACTTGCCCACCGCCATCCAGGCCACGCAGGGCCAGAACGGCAGGCGCAGCCAGCCGGCCACGGCGCACAACGGATCACCCACCACCGGCAGCCACGACAGCAGGCAGGCGCGCGGCCCGAAACGCCGAAGCCAGGCCACCGCCCGCAGCTCGCCGCTGCGGTGGGTGACACGTTCGTAGGCGCGTTCGGCGCCGTAGCCCATCCACCAGCTGATGGCACCGCCCAGCGTGTTGCCCGCGGTGGCCACCAGCACCGCCGGCCAGAACATCGCCGGGTTCAGCTTGACGAGACCGAACACCGCCGGCTCCGATCCCAACGGCAGCAACGTGGCCGAGACCAGGGCGACGACGAAGACCGCGCTCAGTCCGACCTGCGGCAGCGCAAAAACCACCAGCAGGGCACCGAGCTGGGCTTGGATCCAGGCTTCCATCGCGGCCATCATAGGCAGGCCGAAGGCGCCGGGGCCACGGCTATACTCTGCCGCCTTTTTGAGCAGCGCCCGCTGCGCCAACCCCCTCGCCCACGCCATGCAACTCGGCCCCTACGTGCTGCCGAACCGGCTGTTCGTCGCCCCCATGGCGGGGGTGACGGACCGGCCGTTCCGCCAGCTGTGCCGCAGCCTGGGCGCGGGCCATGCGGTCAGCGAGATGGT
>CALMIF010000545.1 GCA_937864045.1 uncultured Aquabacterium sp.
GCGTGGCCAGCACGTGCTCGACCTCGCTGGTGCCGATGCCGTGCGCCAGCGCGCCGAAGGCGCCGTGGGTGCTGGTGTGGCTGTCACCGCAGACGACGGTCATGCCCGGCAGCGTGGCGCCCTGCTCGGGGCCGATCACGTGCACGATGCCCTGGCGCTTGTCCAGGAACGGGAAGTAGGCCGCCGCACCGAAAGCGGCGATGTTGGCGTCCAGCGTCACCACCTGCTGCTTGCTGGTGGGGTCGGTGATGCCGTCGTAGCCGCGCTCCCAGCCGGTGGTGGGCGTGTTGTGGTCGGCGGTGGCGACGATGGAGCTGACGCGCCAGACCTTGCGGTTGGCCAGGCGCAGGCCCTCGAAGGCCTGCGGGCTGGTGACTTCATGCACCAGGTGGCGGTCGATGTAGAGGGTGGCGGTGCCGTCGTCCTCGGTGTGGACGACATGGTCGTCCCAGAGCTTGTCGTAGAGCGTGCGTGCAGTCATGGCGTCCTCTTTCGGGGGGGAGATTGTCGCGGTGTCGCGGCGGTTTGGGCTGCCGGCGCGGTGTCGGGCGTCGTGTCGGCCGGGCAGAGTGCTTCGACGAAGCGCTGCACCACCGCCGGCTGCGCCTCCAGGTCGCGCACGGCCAGCAGGTACGGGCGGCGCGCCCAGTCGGCCTGCAGCGCCAGCGGCTGCACGGCGAAGATGCGGGCAAAGCGCTGGGCGGCGACGGCCGGCAGCACCGCCACGCCCAGGCCGGCTTCCACCAGTTGGGCGATGGCGTCGAAGCCGCGCACCTGCAGGCGCACGTTCAGCGTGCGGCCCAGGGCCTGGGCGCGCTCGCGCATCTGCTCCTGCAAGGTGGCACCCAGGTGCAGGCCGACGATGTCGAAGTCCAGCAGCGCGTCGAACGGGACCGCTTCGCGCCGCGCCAGCGCGTGGTCGCGCGGCACCAGCACCGCCAGTTCGCCGTCGCGGTAGTGGCGGCAGCGCAGCCGGGCCTCGTGCTGCGGCGGCACGAAGATGCCGACATCGGCGCGCCCCTCGGCCACCGCGGCCTGCACCTCGGCGTTGGTCAGGTCTTCCAGGCTGATGCGGATGCCCGGGTGGGCCTGGCTGAAGGCCGCCAGGTCGGCCGGCAGGCATTCGGTGATGGCGCCGGCACTGGCGGCGATGCGCAGGTGGCCCTTGATGCCGCGCGAGAACTCGACCACCTCGCTCTCCAGCGCATGCAGGCTGGCGTTCAGGCTGCGGATGTGGCGCACCAGGGCGCGGCCGGCCTCGGTGGGCTCGACGCCCCGGGCGCGGCGCTCGAACAGCGCCACGCCGAGGCGGGCTTCGAGGTCGGACAGGCGCTTGCTGGCCGCGGCCAGCGCCAGGTGCTCCTGCTCGGCGCCGCGGGTGATGCTGCGGGTGTCGGCGATGGCGAGCACGAGGTTCAGCGTGGTCAGGTCGAAGCGCATGGCCGCTGCGGCGGGGGTGGGTGGGCGCCGGCCGGCACTGCCGCCGTCTCACACCGGTGAGCGTGGGCAGGGGCAGCGGGGTCGGCCCGGTGGGGCCTGAGCCGGCTGGCGCCAGCCCGGATGATGCGCGAAGGCTGAAGATCGGCTTCTCGGAAGATGTGAACCGAGCCTTCGCCAGCCGCGAAGTCTACTGCGCCGGTCGGCCGCGCTCGCCTCCTACACTGCCCGCCACCATGCCCGACTTGTTCGACGACACCGCGTCCGCCCCGCCTGCCCGGCCCCATCGACCCGGTCAGCCCGACCTGCCGCAGGACGCCCTGACGGTGTTCGACGCGCTGTGCTTCCTGCAGGGGCCGATGAACATCACCCGGCTGGCCGAGTTCCTGCACGACCACCAGACCGCCCGCGGCACGCATTTCCACGGGCCCGAACTGCGCCGGCTGCTGGGCGAGCTGCAGACCGCCGGCATGGCCACCACCCTGCCCCAGGGGCCGTGGATGGCGCCGCCGGCGCTGGCCTGGCCGCGGTTCCGGCAGATCCTGCAGGACGCCCCGGCCCGCAGCCGCTGGTGGGCCAGCTGGCGGCGGCTGTACCGCTTCGACCACCACTGGCACCTGGAGCTGTTCGGCGCCGAACAGATGGTCGGCGCGATCCGCGTGGTGGTGCTGGCCGGCGGCACGCCGGAAGCCTTCGAGCGGCTGTGCCAGCTCAGCCGCCAGACTTCGCCCGAGCACCCGGGCCTGCTGGTCGCGGCGCTGCTGCAGCCCTTCGACAGCGCGCTGTGGGACGCCATGGACCCGGAGCTGCAGCTGCGCCTGCTCGACGGCCTGCTGCGCATGCTGCCGGGTGACGCCGAGCGCGTGACCGCGCCGCTGTGGGACTGGCTGCTGGCCCGCGCCACGCCCGATGCCGGCGTGCTGCACGACGCGCACCGCCAGCGCCTGGCCCTGCGCCTGCTGCTGGCGGGCCGGCGCGACGAGACCCTGCGCGTGCTGCGCGGCCTGGACACGGCCGAGGCGCAGGCCCTGCGCGCCGCGGCGGACATTGCCGCCGGCCACCATGCCAACGGCGCCCGCGCCTTCGAGCTGGCCTGGAAGGAGGCGTCGCTGGAAACCGGCCGGCGCAAGCTGCTGTTCAGCGAGGTGACCAGCTGGTTCTATGCGCTGGCGCTGATCGCGCAGCCCGACCCCGCGGCCTGGACGAAAGCGCGCAAGTTCTGCGCCGGCGAGGCCGGCAAGCGCGACGCCGACGCCTACACCTGGTGGGGCGTGTGGCAGGAGGCGATCGACCAGCGCCTGGGCGACGCGCCGCGCAACGCCCGCCGGCTGCTGCTGAACGGCCCCGTCGGCCACCGCCTGCATGGCCTGGCGCAGCTCACCCACTGGCTGCTGGGCGCCTGGCTGGGCCACCGGCCGCCCGATGGGCCGGCCTTCGAGGCCGACGCGCGCAGCATCACCAAAGCCTATGACGATGCTGGCCTGCCCTGGCTGGCGATGCTGGTGCGGCGCAGCGCCGCCCTGCTGCTGGACCGCCCGCCGCTGCCGGACGACGCGGCCCAGCCCTTTCCCGTCGGCGCGCCCACCGACCGCTGGCGCGAGGCGCTGAACGCCATCGTCGCGCTGGGCGCGGTGGGCGGCGCTGCGGCGGCCGCGTCACCCGACGCACCGGCCGACCGGCTGATCTGGACCGTGCTGGCCGATGCGCAGGGCCGCGTGCGCCGC
>CALMIF010000546.1 GCA_937864045.1 uncultured Aquabacterium sp.
GCCGCCGCCGCCGCCGCCGCCCCGGCCGGCCTGCCTGCCGGCGTGCCCGGCGGTGCACCGGATGCCGGCGCCCGGGTCGGCCACGACGTGGCCACCGTGCCCTCCCTGCCGGCCAGCGCGCCGCGCCTGAACCTGGACCTGGTGCGGCCCCGTGGCGGCCTGGTGTCGCCGATGGGCGCGCGTGGCCTGCTGCCGGTGCTGCCGCATCCGCCCGAGCAGCCGTCCAAGCTGGCGCGCGACATCGGGAAGGCGGCGCTGCCCGACTGCCGCAAGGCGTACGGCGAGATGGGCCTGCTGGCGGTGGTGCCGCTGGTGGCCGACGCGGTGCGCGACAAGGGTTGCCGCTGGTAGCGATGACCGTCGACCCGGGTTCACCCGGGGTCGCGGCGGCACGGTCTGGCGGCAAACTCCTCGCGCCATTCGTCATATCGTCATACCAAACCGGGTTTCGGCTCCGCGCAGCCACCGGACCTCAAGGACTGCTTCATGACCCAACGCCTGCAGGGCAAGACCGCCTTCCTCACCGCCGCCGGCCAGGGCATCGGCCGCGCCATCGCCGAAGCCTTCGTGCGCGAAGGTGCCCAGGTCATCGCCACCGACCTGAACGCCGCCCTGCTCGACAGCCTGGCGCAGGCCACCGGCTGCCGCACCCGCGTGCTGGACGCCACCGACGCCGCGGCCATCCGCGCCGCGGCGGCCGAGGTCGGGCCGGTGGACGTGCTGGTCAATGCCGCCGGCTTCGTGCATGCCGGTACCGTGCTCGACTGCACCGAGGCCGACTGGGACTTCGCCTTCAATCTCAATGTGCGCAGCCAGTTCCGCACCATCCAGGCCTTCCTGCCCGGCATGCTGGTGGAAAACGGCGGGCATGGCGGCAGCATCATCAACCTGGCCAGCGTGGCCGGCAGCCTGAAGGGCGCGCCCAACCGCTTCGTCTACGGCAGCACCAAGGCCGCGGTGATCGGCCTGACCAAGGCGGTGGCCGCCGACTTCATCACCCGCGGCGTGCGCTGCAACGCCATCTGCCCGGGTACGGTGGAATCGCCCTCGCTGCGCGACCGCATCGCCGCCCAGGCCCAGGCCAGCGGCCAGACCATCGAACAGGTCGAGGCCGCGTTCGTGGCGCGCCAGCCGATGGGCCGCCTGGGCCGCACCAGCGAGATCGCCGCGCTGGCGGTCTACCTGGCGAGCGACGAGAGCGCCTTCACGACGGGAACAGCCCAGGTGATTGACGGCGGCTGGTCCAACTGATCTTCCAACGACACGGAGAACACCGATGAAACTGCTGCGCCACGGCCCCAAGGGCCACGAGAAACCCGCGATGCTGGATGCCCAGGGCCAGGTGCGTGATCTGTCGGGCGTGATCGCCGACCTGCGCGCCGAGATGCTGACGCCCGAGGGCCTGGCCAAGCTGCGGGCGCTGGACCCGGCCACGCTGCCCCTGGTCGCCCAGCCGGGCCGCATGGCGCCGCCCTGGAGCGGCATGGGCAAGTTCATCTGCGTGGGCCTGAACTACGCCGACCACGCCGCCGAGTCGGGCATGCCGGTGCCGGCCGAGCCGGTGCTGTTCACCAAGCACACCAGCACCGTCATCGGCTGCAATGACCCGGTGGTGCTGCCGCAGGGCTCGGTCAAGACCGACTGGGAGGTCGAGCTGGGCGTGGTGATCGGCGCCCGGGCGCGCTACGTCAGCGAGGCGGACGCGCTCTCCCATGTCGCGGGTTATTGCGTCGTGAACGATGTCTCGGAACGCGAGTACCAGCTGGAGCGCGGCGGCACCTGGGACAAGGGCAAGGGCTGCGACACCTTCGGCCCCATCGGCCCCTGGCTGGTGACCGCCGACGAGGTGGCCGACCCGCAGCAGCTGGGCATGTGGCTGGACGTCAACGGCCGGCGCCACCAGGACGGCAGCACGAAGACCATGGTCTTCGGCGTTGCCCAGCTGGTGAGCTACATCAGCCGCTTCATGACCCTGTATCCGGGCGACCTGATCAGCACAGGAACTCCGCCAGGAGTGGGAATGGGTCACAAACCGCAGCCGTTGTTCCTGAAGCCCGGCGATAAGATGACACTTGGCATCAGCGGCCTGGGTGAACAGCACCAGACCGTGCATGCGTGGGACCCGGCCCTGATCGACAACTGATCAGCTAACCGGTCTGGTACGCGGCAGGGTTGCAGCTTGATGCCCACGACAAGATCCGGCCGCCGTGGCTTGCCACCGGCGGCGTCATGGGGGGGCCCATCGAAGGCCAGCACGTCATGCAGACCCGTACCGTCACCATCTACACCGGCGCCCGCATCCGCGTGCCCGAGCACATCCAGCGCATCGACACGCACAGCACCCACGGCTGGCAGATGCGCTATGGCCAGCCCACGCTGTTCTTCAGCGACGGCCAAGGCCCCGGCAATGGCCCGCGCCCGGCGCTCAAGCGCGCGGTCGAGGCGCTGCGCCAGCGCATCGCCGAGCTGCCTGCGCCCACCGGCCTGCAGCGCGGCACCAGCCCCAACAAGCAGAACGACCTGCCGGTGGGCATCAGCGGGCCCATCCTGCGCCAGCGCCCAGGCCGGTCGGTGCCCGAGTGCCACTTCTCGGTCAACCTGCCGCGCTTCGGCGCCCGGCCGCTGCGCCGCAGCGTCTACATCGCCAACCAGAACACCTACTCCCCCGAGCGCTACACCGACGCCCTCAATGCCGCGCTGGACATGCGCCGCAAGGCCGAGGAGCAGTACCAGCTCGACGCCACCGCCGCCAAGCGGCGCGCTGCGGCCAAGCTGTAAGACCGGCGCGTGCGGCTCGGGGGCACCACGGAGCCCCCGATGAGCACCACCCCGCCGCCCACCATCCGCATCCACCCCGCCGACAACGTCGTCATCGCCCGCCGCCAGCTGCTGGGCGGTGCGGTGCTGGCCGACGAGGGTGGCCTCGTCGTCGCCGGCCTGGTGCCGCCGGGCCACAAGATCGCCACCGCGGCCATCGCCGCCGGTGCGCCGGTGCGCCGCTACGACCAGGTCATCGGCCATGCCACCCAGGCCATCGCGCCGGGCCAGCATGTGCACACCCACAACCTGGCGTTTGCCGACTTCGCGCGCGCCCACGACGTGGGCGCCGGTGCCTTGCGCACAACCTACGCGGCCGAGCCGGCCACCTTCATGGGCATCGTGCGCGCCGATGGTCGGGTGGCCACGCGCAACTACATCGGCGTGCTGACCAGCGTGAACTGCTCGGCCACCGCTGCGCGGGCGATCGCCGACCACTTCCGGCGCGATGTGCGGCCCGAGGCGCTCGCTGACTTCCCCAACGTCGACGGCGTGGTTGCGCTGACCCACGGCATGGGCTGCGCCACCGACAGCGAGGGCGAGGAACTGCGCGTGCTGCGCCGCACCCTGGGCGGCTATGCCCGGCATGCCAACTTCGCCGCCGTGCTGGTCGTCGGCCTGGGCTGCGAGACCAACCAGATCCAGGGCTTGATCGCCCAGGAAGGGCTGCAGGAAGGCGCCAAGCTGCAGGCCTTCAGCATCCAGGACACCGGCGGCACGGCGCGCACCGTGGCGCGTGGCGTCGAGCTCATCAAGGCCATGCTGCCCGAGGCCAACCGCGTGCAGCGCCAGCCGGTGCCGGCCAGCCATCTGGTGGTCGGCCTGCAGTGCGGCGGCAGCGACGGCTATTCCGGCATCAGCGCCAACCCGGCGCTGGGCGCGGCGGTCGACCGGCTGGTGCAGCATGGCGGCACCGCCATCCTGAGCGAGACGCCGGAGATCTACGGCGGTGAGCACCTGCTGACACGCCGCGCCGCCAGCCCAGGGGTTGCTGACAAGCTGCTGGCCCGCATCCGCTGGTGGGAGGCCTACACCGCCCGCAACGGCATGCGCATGGACAACAACCCCTCGGCCGGCAACAAGGCCGGCGGGTTGACCACCATCCTGGAAAAGAGCCTGGGCGCCATCGCCAAGAGCGGCACCACGCGGCTGGAGGATGTCGTCGAGTTCGCCGAGCGCATCACCGCCCGCGGCTTCGTCTACATGGACTCACCCGGCTACGACCCGGTGTCGGCCACCGGCCAGGTGGCCAGCGGCGCCAACCTGATCTGCTTCACCACCGGCCGCGGCTCGGCCTACGGCTGCGCGCCGGCACCCAGCCTGAAGCTGGCGACCAACACCGCGCTGTGGCAGAAGCAGGAAGAGGACATGGACATCAACTGCGGCGGCATCGTCGACGGCACCGAGACGGTGGACGCCGCCGGCGAGCGCATCTTTCGCCTGATGCTGGCCACCGCCTCGGGCCAGGCGAGCAAGAGCGAATTGCACGGCTACGGGCAGAACGAGTTCGTGCCCTGGCAGCTCGGGGCGGTGATGTAGCGCTTCGATCCAGCGTTCGATCCGGCTTCCGTGCGGCTGGTCCGCCGGAAGCTGCGGTTCGTCGCGAACGGCTCGCGGCATGGCGGGTGATGGCCGACAGTCCAGCCATCGACACACCCACCCCACCGGAGCCGCACCATGAACGCCCTGAAGACCATCGCCCCGCTGCAGCAACTGGCCGCGCTGGCCATCGCCGCCGTGCTGACCAGCGGCCTGTTGGCCTCGCTGTCGGCCCAGGCCGACACCACGCATGCGGCGGTCCTGGCCAGCGCCCAGGTCAACGCGCAGGTGGCTTGCGCCACGCCGCAGCGCGCGGCACGCAGCTGATCGCGGCGTCAGCGCGCCGGCATCACATAGATGTCGGTGTCGGGCAGCATGCCGCGCAGCACCTGGAAGGCGCTGTCGGCCAGCGCGGCGCCGCCGCAATCGGCGCGCAGGGCCAGTTGCAGCTCCACCTCGCCGTCCTGCACCGTCAGTGCCCGCACCAGGCCGCTGCTGTCCAGCGTGCCCAGCACCGGCGTCAGCGCCGCCAGCAGGCGGGCCAGCTCGTCGGCCGGGCCGGTCAGCGTGGGCGTGGCGCAGGGCTCGCCCAGCAGGCTGCGGCACACCGGGCCATCGGCGGCGCCGTGCACGCAGCCGCCGCAGCCGTCCACCGGTGCGCCGCCGTCGGCCGGCAGGATCGGAATGGTGTGCAGTGCGGTGCCCATGGCGGCAGTATCTTGCGGCCAGCTTACTCAGGGTTGACCCGCATCAACTTGACGCCAGTCAAGCCCTACAGGCCCAGATGCCGCGCCAGGTCACCGAAGTCGCTGGCGGTGATGTCGAACACCGCGGCGCCCACCGGCGCCATGCGCCCGCCGCGGCCGTATTCGTCGGGCCGCGGCACGTAGGCGGTCTTCAGCCCGGCGCGCTGGGCGGCCACCAGGTCGAAGGGATGCGCCGCGACCATCATCACCTGGCCCGGGTCCAGCCCCAGCAGCTTCGCCGCGCCCAAGTAGACCGCCGGGTCGGGCTTGAAGCGGCCGAACAGCTCGGCGGTCAGCACCGCGTCCCAGGGCAGGCCGGCGTGTTTCGCCATGGCCACCAGCAGCGACAGGTTGCCGTTCGACAGCGTGGTGATCGTCAGGCCCTGCTTGAGCCGGGTGAGCCCGGCCACGGTGTCGGGCCAGGGCGCCAGGCGGTGCCACACGGTGTTGAACCACGCCCGGTCCGCCTCATCCAGCGCCGCCAGGCCGAAGCCGGGCAGCAGGGCATCCAGCTCGCGCCGGTGCAGGGCGTCGATCGTGTCCCAGGGCTGCTCGCCCCGGCCCACCCGCGCCATCGACGCGAAATAGCCCTCGCGCCAGGCGTCGGCCAGGGCGGGCCAGTCGGCCTTGAGCCCCAGGCGTGCGCCCAGCGCCTGGCCTTCGGCGATGACGCTGGAGCGCCAGTCGACCACGGTGCCAAAGACGTCGAAGGTGAGGGCGCGGATGTCGGCAAAGGGGTGGTTCATGCGCCGATGATGCCGCAGCCGGCTGGGCGGTTGATCTGGCGCAAGCCCGGGTGGATGCGGTGCGGCTGCGCGTCCCGCCAGCGACAAGGCCGGCCCGATGCCGCTGCCAAGAATGGTCCGCATGGACTTCGCCGACTCCCCCCGATCCCAGGCACTGCAGGCCCAGTTGCGGCAGTTCATGGACGACCTGGTGCTGCCCTCGCTGGCCGAATGGCACCGCTGGTCCGACGCCGGCGTGTTCCCGCAGGACCTGGTCGACGACCTGAAGGCGCGGGCACAGGCGCTGGGGCTGTGGAACCTGTTCCTGCCCAGCCTGCGCGACGACCAGCCCGGCACGCGCCTGTCCAACCTGGACTACGCGCCGCTGGCCGAGATCATGGGCCGCGTGCCCTGGGCGGCCGAGGTCTTCAACTGCAACGCGCCCGACAGCGGCACGATGGAACTGCTGCAGATTGCCGCCACGCCCGCGCAGGCGAAGCGCTGGCTGGACCCGCTGCTGGCCGGCACCATCCGCAGCTGCTTCGCGATGAGCGAGCCCGACACCGCGTCGTCAGACCCGACGCAGCTGACCACACGCATCAGCCGCGAGGGTGACGAGTGGGTGGTCAACGGCCGCAAGTGGTTCATCACCGGCGCCGCGCATCCGCTGTGCAAGGTGGCGGTGGTCATGGGCGTCAGCGAAGACGACAACGCGCCCGAGCACGCCCGCCACAGCATGCTGCTGGTGCCGATGGACACGCCCGGGCTGCTGGTCGAGCGCAACATCCCGGTGATGGACCACCAGAGCCTGGACGGCCACTGCGAGCTGGTGTTCCGCAACGTGCGGGTGCCGGCCGACGCGATGCTGGGCAAGCCGGGCGAGGGCTTCGCGCTGGCGCAGGCGCGGCTGGGGCCGGGCCGGGTGCACCACGCGATGCGCAGCATCGGCCAGTGCGAGCTGGCGCTGGAATTGATGTGCGAGCGTGCGCTGGAGCGCCGTGCCTTCGGCGGCCGGGTCAGCGATTTCTCCAACGTGCAGGACTGGATCGCCGAATGCCGCGTCGAGATCGACCAGGCCCGGCTGCTGGTGCTGCGTGCGGCCTGGCTGCTGGACACTGCCGGCACGGCGGCGGCGCGCACCGAGGTGTCGGCCATCAAGCTGGTGAGCAGCCGCCTGCAGACCCGGGTGCTGGACCGCGCGATGCAGGTCTTCGGCGCGATGAGCCTGTCGCCCGACACGCCGCTGGCCCGCTTGTGGGCCTGGGGCCGTGCACTGCGCTTCCTGGACGGGCCGGACGAGGTGCACCTGCGCACGGTGGCACGTGCCGAGTTGAAGCGCGCCAAGGGGCGGCGTGGTGGCAATGCGGCGCACTT
>CALMIF010000547.1 GCA_937864045.1 uncultured Aquabacterium sp.
CCAGCTGCGCGCGGCGATGCGCCGGGCCACCGACGACCCCGGCGTGCGGGCGATCATCCTGACCGGCGCCGGGCGCGGCTTCTGCGCCGGGGCCGACATGGACAACCTGTCGGCCGGCACCGCCAGCGGCGGCGCCAACTTCAACGCCGAGAGCGCCGCCGGCCCGGCGCCGTTCGACGCCAGCAGCAGCCCCGACTACCAGACGCCGCACAGCTACTTCCCGGCGGTTCCGAAGCCCATCATCGCGGCCATCAACGGCGCCTGCGCCGGCCTGGGCCTGGTCTACGCGCTGTACTGCGACCAGCGCTTCGCCGCCGCGGGCGCCAAGTTCACCACCGCGTTCGCCCGCCGCGGGCTGATCGCCGAGCACGGCATCAGCCACACGCTGCCGCGGCTGGTGGGCTTGAGCAAGGCGCTGGACCTGCTGGTGTCGGCCCGCAAGTTCGACGCCGACGAGGCGCTGCGCCTGGGCGTGGTCGACCAGGTGCTGCCGCCCGACCAGCTGATGGCCGCCGCCCGCGCCTATGCGCTGGACCTGGCCGACAACGTGTCGCCGCGCTCGATGGCGGTGATCAAGCGCCAGCTGTGGGCGGTCGACCAGCAGACCATGCGCCAGGCCATCGACGTGGGCAACGCCGAGATGCAGCTGAGCTTCGGCAGCGCCGATTTCAAGGAAGGCGTGGCGCACTTCGTCGAGAAGCGGCCGGCGCGATTCACGGGCCACTGAAGCCCGTCGCCACGATCAGGAGACAAACGGATGCCGAGCGAAACCCCCTTGCCGCTCGCCGGCATCACCGTGCTGGAAGTGGGCGGCGGCGCTGCGGCGGCCTACTGCGGCCGGCTGCTGGTCGACGCTGGCGCGACGGTGCGCAGCACCGCGATGGACGAGGCGCGGCGAAGCGCCGGCATCCTGCGTGCAGACACCCCCACCGAGCACGCCTACGCCGCCTGGCTGGCCGCCGGCAAGCAGGTGCTGCCGGCCACCGCCGACCTGGCCGCGCTGAGTGCCACCGCCGACCTGCTGATCGTTGGCGAAGACAGCGGCGCCGATGCCGCCGCCATCGCCGCCACCCGGCCTCGGATCGCCAGCGTCGACCTCACCTGGTTCGGCCGGCGCGGGCCGCTGGCGCACTGGCACGGCAGCGACATCGTGGTGCAGGCGCTGACCGGCATGCCGCAGATGGCCGGCACGGTCGACGGCCCGCCGCTGTCGCCGGGTGACCGGCAGGCCACGCTGCTGGGCGGCGTCACCGCCTACATCGCAGGGTGTGCGGCCCTGGTCGGCGCCCATGGCAAGCCGGCCACGGCACCGCGCCGGCTGGATTTGAGCGTCTACGAGGCCAACCTGGTGATGGCCGAGATGCACATGCATTTCTTCCAGCGCGACGGCCTGGCGATGCGCCGCTGCGGCATCAACCGCTTCGCGCCGAACAGCCCGGTGGGCATCTACCCCTGCAAGACGGGCTGGGTCGGCATCACCGTGGCGTCGCCCGACCAGTGGCGCGGCCTGTGCACCGCCCTCGACCTGAAGGCCCAGGCCGCCGACGAAGGCCTGGTCACGCGCGAGCTGCGCTTCGCCCGCATCGACGAGGTGGAGGATGTGCTGCGCCAGGCCCTGGCCCGCCACACCGCCGACGAATGGGCCGCCATCGGCCGCCGGCACCGGGTGCCCATCGTGGTCGTGCCCGATGCCGACGGCATGCTGACGCACCCGATCTTCAGCGCCCGGCAATCGCTGGCCACGCTGCAGGCCGATGGCCGACCGTTGCAGGTGCCGCGCACGCCGTTCGGGCTGACGGCCACGCCGGTGCGGCAGGCGCTGGACGCAGCGCCGCCGGCCGGCGCCTCGCCATCAGCCGCACCGCCGGCCGACCTGCCGCCCGCCCCCACCACTCCGCCGCTGGCCGGCATCACGCTCGTCGATTTCTCGATGGGCTGGGCGGGCCCGCTGGGCGCGCGGCTGCTGGGCGACCTGGGCTGCGAGGTGCTGAAGATCGAGGCCGGCCGCTACCCCGACTGGTGGCGCGGCATGAACTGGACACCCGCCTTCATCGACGGCAAGGACTACGAGAAGGCGACCATCTTCTGCGGCATGAACCGCGGCAAGCAGGGCATCAGCGTCGACCTGACGACACCCACCGGCCGCGAGCTGGCGCTGCGCCTGGTGGCGAAGGCGGACGCGGTGATCGAGAACCAGGCCGCCGGCGTGATGGCCAAGTTCGGCCTGGACGACGCGGCGATGGCCGCGGTGAAGCCCGACGTGGTGATGTGTTCGATGTCGGCCTTCGGCACCGGCAACGCCTGGTCGGACACCCGGGCCTACGGCAGCACGCTGGAACAGGGCTGCGGCCTGCCCAGCCTGACCGGCACGCCCGACCAGCCGCCGACGATGACCCATCTGGCCCACGGCGACCCGGTGGGCGGCCTCTACGGCTGCGCCGCGCTGCTGACCGCCCTGGTCCACAAGCAGCGCAGCGGCGCCGGTCAGTACGCCAATGTCAGCATGGTCGAGGCGATGCTGCAGCTGACCACGCCCGGCCTGCTGATGCACCAGGTCGACCCCGGCGCGCCGCTGCGCCGCGGCAACCGGCGCGACGCGCTGGCGCCGCATGGCTTCTACCCCTGCAGCGCAGCGGACCAGTGGGTCGGCCTGAGCATCGACAGCGGCCCGGCGTTCAGCGCGCTGTGCCGGCTGATCGGCCGGCGCGACTGGGCCGCCGATGCCGCACTGCAGACCCTGGCCGGCCGCCAGGCCATCGCCGACCAGGTCGACGCCGCCATCGCCACCTGGAGCCGCCACCACACGCCCGACCAGGCCGCCGCCCTGCTGCAGGCCCAGGGCATCGCCGCCGCCGGCCTGCTGCACGCCGAGCACCTGGGCCGCCAGCCGGCGCTGGCGGCTGCCGGCTTCTACATCGACGTCGAGCGCGCCGTGTCCGGCCCCCAGCGCCAATGCGGCATCGCCATCCGCCAGGGCGGCCAGCGCCTGGGCACCCGCACGCCGGCGCCTTTGCTGGGCGAGCACAGCGCCGCGGTGCTGCAGCGGCATGCGGGTGTGTCGGCGGATGAATTCGCCACGTTGGTCGACACCGGCATCGTCAGCCTGGCGCCGAAGCCGGCGCGCAATCTGCTGTAGCGGGCCGCCGGCCGGCGTCCGGGCTACTTCCGGCCCGCGAGCACCAGGGCGCCGGCGCCGGCCACGACCAGGGTCACGCCGGCCCACAGCGGCAGGTTCACCCGCTTCTCCTGCTCGGCCTTGAGCTCCAGCGGACCGAGCTTGGCGACCGTGCTTTCGCTGGTGTACGAGAAGCCGCCATAGCCGATGCCCAGCACCCCCACGGCCACGGCGACGATGGCCAGAATCCGGATTGCATTCATGTCAGATCCTCCAGTTCGGGTACCGCCAGTCTGGCCGCCGCGCTGCTGCACCGTTGTAGGACGGTACGCCTTGTGAAGGTCAGCAGCGCGGCAGACACCACAATCCGCCGATGTCCCACATCGCCATCCTCACCTTCGACGGCTTCAACGAGCTGGATTCGCTGATCGCCCTGGGCGTGCTCAACCGGGTGAAGACGCCCGGCTGGCGCGTCACGCTGTGCTGCCCGGCGGCCAGCGTCACCTCGATGAACGGGGTGGTGGTGCAGGCGCAGTCTCGGCTGGACGCCGTGGCGGCGGCCGACGCGGTGATCGTCGGCAGCGGCATGCAGACCCGCGAAGTGGTGGCCGACGCCGACATCATGGCCGCGCTGCGGTTGGACCCGGCGCGTCAGCTGATCGGCGCGCAATGCTCGGGCACCCTGGTGCTGGCCAAGCTGGGCCTGCTGGGCACCCTGCCCGGCTGCACCGACCTGACGACCAAGCCCTGGGTGGTCGAGGCCGGCGTGCCCGTGCTGGACGCGCCCTTCACCGCCCAAGGCAACGTCGCCACCGCCGGCGGCTGCCTGGCCTCGCCCTACCTGGCGGCCTGGGTGATCGCCCGGCTGCGGGGTGTGCAGGCCGCCCGCGACGCGCTGCACTACGTGGCGCCGGTGGGCGAGAAGGACGCCTACGTCGACTGCGCGCTGGGCCACATCGTGCCGCACCTGCCGGCAGCGGCCTGAGCATGCAGGCGGACGACTTCCGCACGCTGGAGCGGCGCCGCACGCAGGCCCTGGTCGACCGCGACCTGCCGCTGATCGAGCGCCTGCACGCCCCCGACTACCAGCTGATCACCCCCGCCGGCCGCGTGTTCAGCCGCGCACGCGACCTGGCGGCCATCGCCGAGGCGCCGTTCTATGCCGGCTGGACACACGGCGCCATGCAGGTGCGGCTGGCGCCGGGCATGGCCCTGCTGCGCTATCCCGCGACCATCACCTTCCCGTCGGGCAAGGTGGTGCGCTGCTGGCACACCGACAGCTACGAAGTGATCGACGGCGACTGGCTGGCCATGTGGTCGCAGGCCACGCCACTGCCAGCGGATGCCGATGATCCTGCGCAGGACGCTTGATCCAGGTGAGGCCGGCGCCGGTCGGCCAGGGCTAAGCTGGAGGGGAAGGAGAACCCCATGCGCCAGGCCGTGATCGTCGAATTCGTCCCCCAGCGTCCGCAGGAAATCGACCTGCATGCCGGCACCGCGCCGCTGCCCGCCGACGAGGCACGCCGCTGGCTGGACGACCAGTTCCTCGCCTTCGACTGCGAGCCCCTGCGCCCCACCGGCAAGGTGCTGACCGCCGACAAGGTGCTGGCCCTGGCCACCGCCGCCGGTGCACGGCACTTTGCCCAGCAGCCGGACTGGGCGCAGGCGTTTGCACGCGCCACGCTGGGCGCCCTGGGGCGCCAGGTCGTGACGGTGGACGTGGCCGGCGGTGTCGTGACGCACTGAGGAGCTCGAGGCCGCCGGCCCGCGGCCGATGTCCCCCGGGGTGAAGCGCCCGCAACCGACCGCCACCCTGCCACCCCCGCGCCGGCCGCCGGCATGGTGGCGGCGTGGCCTGGGTGCCGTGCTGGCGGCAGCCACGCTGGCCGCCGCTGCAACAGCAGCAGCAGCAGCAGCAGCAGCAGCCGAACGGCTGCCGGCGCTGCGCCAGGCCGTGGCGGCCGACCCGCAGCGCGCCCTGCCGGCGCTGGCCGAAGCCCGCAGCGAGGCCGTCGCCGCCGGTGACCTGGCCCTGCGGCTGACGGTCGACGAGATCGCCTGCCGTGCGCAAGGCGACCAGGACGGCGCCAGCGGCCTGGCCACGGCCCAGGCCGGGCTGGCGGCCGCCGGCCCGCAGCCGCCAGCGGCGGCGCGCATCGCCTGGCTGCGGCTGCGGGTGTGCCGCCTGAGCATCCAGCTCGACCTGGGCGCCAGCGACGACGCCCAGCGCGAGATCGACGACCTGCTGGGCCTGCCCGACAGCGGTGACGACGCCGTGCCCCGGGCGCTGGCCCTGATGGAGCGCGGCGCCTGGCGCTCGCGCCGTGGCGACCTGCTCGACGGCCAGGGCGACCTGCTGGCCGCCTGCCAGCGCCTGCAGCACAGCACGCTCGCCGCGGACCGCGACCTGTGCAGCGTGCACCTGGCTGGCCACCACCGCCGCATGGGCGACGCCGACGAGGCCATCCGCCTGCTGCTGCCGCTGCTGGACCGCGCCCAGCGCAGCCATGCGCACGACGACGCCAGCGTCTACACCTTTGCGCTGGCCCGCACCCACCAGCAGCGCGGCGACTGGCCGGCCGCCCGCGCGGCGTTCGCACAGTCGCTGCAGGCCAGCGAGCTGCTGCGCGACGCCAACGGCGTGGCCTGCGCCGAGCAGGGCCTCGCCCGTGCGCTGCTGGAACTGGGCCAGCCGGCACAGGCCCTGCCGCATGCGCAGCGGGCGCTGCAGGCCGTCGGCGCCGAGGCCGACCCGCGCGAAACCCTGCTGCGCACGGTGACGCTGGCCAACGCCCAGTTGCAGGTGGGCCAGCCCGCCACCGCCCGCACCACGCTGGACCGCGTGGCCGTCGCCGTGCGCAGCGCCGGCAACACGCCGCTGCTGGCGGCCTGGCTGGTGGCGCGGGCCGAGGTGGCGGCACGGCAGGGCCAGTGGGCCGAGGCACATGCCGCACTCGCCGAGGGCCGGCGCATCGAGCTGGGCCTGCATGAGCAGCAGCTGTCGGCGCAGGCCGGCCGGCTGCGCCAGCAGTTCAACCGCGCCCGTGACGTCCAAGAACTGACCGCCCTGCGCGTGCGCAACGAGCAAGGCCGCCAGCTGCGCAAGATGCAGGCGCTGGCCACCGTGCTCGCCCTGCTGCTGGGCCTGGCCGCGGCGGCGCTGGCGGCCTACAAGGTGCGACAGGCGCGGCGGCTGAAGCAGCAATCCGAAACCGACGAGCTGACCCGCCTGCCCAACCGGCGCGCGCTGCAGGCCTTTGCCGCGCGGCACTGGGGCCGCCCCGCCGGCCTGGCGGTGCTGGCCATCGACGTCGACCACTTCAAGCAGGTCAACGACCGCCACGGCCATGCCGCGGGCGACCAGGTGCTGCGCCTGCTGGCGACCACGCTCCAGGGCTGCCTGCGCGGCAGCGACCGCGTGGGGCGCATCGGGGGCGAGGAGTTCGTCGCCGTCCTCGTCGGCGCCAATGCCGACGAGGGCCGCGAGGTGGCCGAGCGCATGCGCGCAGCGATGGCCGCCAGTGCGGCCGAGGGTGCTGCCGCCGGGCCGATCCGCGTGACCATCAGCATCGGCCTGGCCGTGGCCGCGCCGGGCGACGCCAGCTTCGACGCGCTGCTGGCGCGTGCCGACGCGGCGCTGTACCGGGCGAAGGCAGGCGGGCGCAACCAGGTCTGCGCTGAAGCGGCCGTCGCAGGCGGCGCCGGCGGCGACGCCACCGCGGACGCCAGCCTCGCCCCGCTCAGCGTCGGCGTTCGATGAAGGCCTGCATGTGCCGCTGCGGCTCGCCGGTGGTGAAAGCGGCGCCGAACTCGGCCACGCTGGCGGCCACCGCCTCTTCCACCGTCATGCGCTCCCAGGCGCGCAGCATGCGCTTCTGCTGACGCAGCACCTGCGGGCCCAGCGCGGCCAGCTGAGCGGCGCGGGCCTGCACCGCAGCCGCCAGGGCCTCGGGCGCATGCAGTTCGTTCAGCAGGTCCAGTCGGTGCGCCTCGGCCGCGCCGATGTTCTCGCCGGTCAGCAGCAACCAGGCCGCGGCCGAGGTGCCCACCCGCCGCGGCAGCAGCGCGGCGTGGATCACCGACGGAATGCCCACCTTCACCTCGGGCATGCCGTAGGTGGACGCGGTGCTGCCCAGGCGCAGGTCGCAGGCCAGCGCCACCTCCAGCCCGCCGCCCAGGCACCAGCCTTCGAGCTGCGCGATCACCGGCACCGGACACAGCCGCACCGCCTCGCACAAGTCCTTCAGCCGGGTGATGAAGCCGGTGGCGGTCTCGGGCGTCAGCGCCGCCATCTCCAGGATGTCGGCGCCGCCGATGAAGGCGCGCTCATCGCGCCCGCGCAGCACCAGCACACGCAGACCGGGCACGTCGCCCAGGGCCTGGATCTGCGCGGTGAGCGCCGTGATCTCGGGCGTGCCGACGATGTTCAGCGCCTTGCGGCCGTGGATGCTCAGCGTGGCGATGCCGCGGTCGTCGATCTGCAGGTCGTGGCTCATCGCGGCACTCATTCCTTGTAGTAGACGACCTGGTGCGTGCTGCACAGCAGCCGGCCGTCGGCGCCCCACAGCAGGCCGGTCTGGTCGAAGAAGCCGTCGCGGAAGGCCTGGGCGCGGGCCTCGGCCAGCAGGTATTGCTCGCCATTCGCTGCCAGCTGAGCGCCATCGGCATGGAAGTACACCGTCATCGACACCGTGCCCACCGGCACCCGGGTGGCACGCTTGAGCCACACCCGCGGGAAGAACACGTCGGCCATCGCGGTGAGCGACGCGAAATCCAGCGGTCGCGGCGGATCGTCGCGCAGCCACCAGCGGCTCAAGGAGCTTTCGGCATGCTGGCCCTCCCACACCTGCGGGATGTCGCCCTCGATGGTGCGCACCTCGTAGCGCGCCAGCCAGGCTGCCACGTTGCCGGGGCGCACCGACCGGGCCACGTCGGCCGGCGCCGGCACGGCGGGCATGGGCGCATCGCTGGCGCCCCAGGTGGCGCGGCGGGCGGCCGTCACCACGGTGGCGGTGGTGCTGACGCTCTCTTCGCCGTCCGCGCCGGTCTGCACCAGTTCCACCCACCAGTGCTGGGTGCTGCGGTTGGTGCGCGCCGGCCGGGCGCGGGCGGTGAACGGCCCGTCGCCCACCGGGCCGGCGTAGTTGACGGTGACGGCCACCGGCTCGCCCAGCAGCTGCGGGTGCTGCAGCACCGCGTTCAGCGCGATGGCGGCGGTGATGCCGCCGAACGGGCCGATCATGTTCCAGTAGGCAGGGCTGGTGTGACCGGCGAAGTCGTCGCCGCCCTGGTGGGCCAGGGCGATCGCGGTGTCGAAGACGTGGGGAGCGGGGGCTTCAGGCATGGTGCCCAGTGTGCCCGGCGGGCCCGCGCGACGCTGTCCGGCAAGGGACCGCAGGCGGCCCTGTCAAGCACAGGCTTGCGGGCATCGTGGGCATTCCTGATGTCGCGGGCCGGCCTCAAAATACTGTACAAACCTTCAGTTTTGCGGCACTTGCGGCGCATCAAATCCGCACTGGCGCACCGCCCCACACTGGCGCACCTGCCCGCACGACCCGCGGCCACGCATCCGCCAAGACACCCGACGAGACATCCGATGAGCGACACCACTCCCACCCGCGCCCGCGTCCGCAACCCGGCCGCTGCCACGCCCAGCCGCGCCAGCCTGCCGCCGCAGCCCATCAGCGCCGAGGTGCTGGCCGAGAAGTACGCCAAGGGCGACGAGGCCACGCT